>NZ_CP101717.1:1892508-2207926 GCF_030643825.1 Salinispirillum sp. LH 10-3-1 | reverse complement strand
AACCGCTGAAGGTGCCTTGCAGTCTATGACGGACGCCTTGCAGCGTATTCGTGAATTGGCTGTTCAGTCTGCCAACGGCACGAACTCTGACGACGACCGTGTTGCTCTGCAATCGGAAGTTAACCAGCTGATCGCTGAAATCACGCGTACTTCAGAAGAAACCACGTTCAACGGTCGTACGCTGTTTGACGGTAACTTCAACGGTATTTTCCAAGTGGGCGCAAATGCTGGTCAAACAGTAGGCGTATCCATTGGTGAGTTGACCGCAGCCAAACTGGGTGCTTCTGATCAAGTGGGTGTTTCGGCATTCGGTACAGACGAAGCGTTGGCTAACGGCGACTTGACCATCAACGGTGTAGGCATTGATGCCTCTCGTGCGGGTGACGATACTGCATCTACCACCAATGCTGCGGCTTCTGCCATTGCAAAAGTTGAAGCTATTAACCGTAAGTCTGATGAAACCGGCGTGCGTGCGTTTGTAAATGACAACGTGGCGGCAGGTTCAGCAATGACTGGAGCATCGACCAGCGGAACCATTTCGCTGAACGGTGTCGAAATTGAGATCTCAACCTCAAGCGATACCAACGCCAGTCGTGCCTCTGTCGTTCAGGCCATTAACGCCTTTGCTGAGCAAACAGGTATTCGTGCTGTCGATACCGGCTCGGCAGCAAATGGTGTACAACTGGTTGCAGAGGATGGTCGTAATATTGACATATCTTTTAACTTTGCAGATTCAACTCTTGACCCTGTCACAGATGCAGATGAGATCGCTGCCCAAAATGCAGCTGCTGTAGCGGCAACCGGTTTGGCGGCAGAAGACACTTACTACGGTGGGTATACCTTGGTTGCTAATGGTGATGTTAAGGAGATTAATATCACTGGTGGTAACGGTACTGGTCGCGGTGACTTGGCAAACGCTGGTTTGACTGCAGGAACCTTTACACGCGCTACTGCAACCACGGTAAGCGAAGTGCAGGATAAAGTGTTTACTGTTGGGCGATTAGACGCTGGCGGTAGCTTGTTTAATACCGTGGCTGATGACGTTGGTACTGCTACCTTTGCTGATGAAGACGAGACCTATACTTTTTCTGTAAACGTAGCGGGTCAGAACGTTCTTACTACGGCGTTTGCCGGCGCGACGGCGGAGCAGAATGCTGTAGCCTACATGGCTTCCGAGATTACGGCTAATGCTGGCAATGGCGTGATAGCTTGGGAAGAATATACCGGTAACCTTCAAATTGCGGACATGGAGGCTGGTGATACGCTGACTATCGGAGGTGTTCCGGTAAGTGTCCCGAGCGATGACTATAAAGATCTGGCACAGGCAATCAATGACACCGATTTTGGTGACTCTTTGCAAGTTTCTGCATCGATTACTGTCGATGGTGCCGGAGTGCCAAACGGCGTTGAGCTAACCGTTAAAAACTTCGCAGCTACTGCAGTCACCGTTGAGTTTGAGCAGGCTACCACAGCTGTGGCAACATTCGGTGGTCAAGCTCTGACAAATGCTCAGGCGGGTACCATTACTGGTGAGTTGGCGTTTGCAAACCTTGATGGCAAAGACATGAGCGTTACGCTGTCTTCTGACCTTGCGGCTGGTGATACAACATTATTGTTGAGTGCATCTGATACAAACGCCTCTGCAAGCTACACTGCACCTGCAGGCTTGAAAGATGGTGATTTGGTCATTAATGGTGTTGGTATTGGGTCTGCGCGCACCGCTGCAGACACTGCCAGTGCAACCACTGCATCTGATGGCGGTAAAATCTGGTCGTCAATCAAAGAGCAGTCAGCCATTGCCGTTGCTGCCGCGATCAACGCTGTTTCCGGTGAAACAGGCGTGAGTGCGACGGTAAACGCAACTCAAGTTGTGGGTGGCGCAGGAGATGGTTTTGATCCTGCTGCTACTAACTTGGCGGTGGGTGATCAGGCTGGTATCTACATTAATGGTGTTGAAATCGGTATTGTTACCTTGCAGGCCGACAGTGGTGGTGCGATCGATTCTGACCGTGCTCGTGCTGATGCGCTAAATCTGATTAACCAGAACGCTGGTAAAACCGGTGTGGTTGCTACTGACAACGGTGTGTCCCTGACACTGACAGCAGCGGATGGGCGCAACATCTCCGTCGCAATCGACAATCAGTCGGGTACTGACGAGAGCATGGGTGCTGTGTTTGGCTTGGAAGGTGACGGTATCGGTGAAGCCGCATTCGGAACCGACTCTATTGACGGCCGTATCTCTGCTGAAGGCGTAACCTACGAAACCACATACGGTACGGTTACTCTGGAAAGTGCGGGTAAGTTCACGCTGGAAGGTGGCTCAAACGGCACTGCAGCGCTGGAGGCTCTTGGCTTGAAAGTCGGTACTTTCGGTGGTGGTGAAGATGGTCAGTTCTTGAAAGACATCGACATCTCAACCTTCGAAGGTGCAACGGCCGCCATTACTGCGGTAGATAACGCACTGCGCTCTGTAACCAGTACGCGTGCTGACCTCGGTGCGATTCAAAACCGCTTCGAGTCTACCATCAGTAACCTGCAGATCACTCAGGAAAACCTGACGGCTGCGAACTCTCGTATCCGTGACGCTGACTTCGCATCTGAATCAGCGGAGCTGAGCCGGACGCAGGTACTGCAGCAGGCGGGTATTTCCATCCTGGCGCAGGCTAACCAGCGGCCACAGCAGGTACTGTCACTGTTGGGATAATAGGGTCGATGGCCTAGGCTAGCGCCTAGGCCATCTCACTAACGTTCCAAGATAGTCGGTGAATGATAAACAAGAGGTATTTGCGTATGGCAAATTCAATGGAAGCAAGCTTGGCGGTCTTTAAGGCCACCACAGCCAAATCCGCCTCTTCACCTGCTGTACAGCAGACCAGAACCAACGAGACGGGCAAAGCACTGCCCAGTTCCACCGCCACGATGGCGAGTCTCAGCGGGACTGACCTGAGAAGTTCTGAACAGAAAGTAGAGGTCGCTCAGGACAAAGTCCAGACGGCCAACGATGTGAACGACGCCGTAGCCCGGTTGAAGGACTACGTGCAGAACACACAACGTTCGCTGAATTTCAGCTTAGATGAATCCAGTGGTATTACGGTCATCAGTGTTTATGATGCATCGACACAGGAGCTCATTCGGCAGATCCCCAGCGAGGAGGCGGTTTCACTGGCTCAGAAGTTGAACCAAGAAGAACCACTCACACTGTTTAGAGCGCAGGTGTAAGTAGGCCAAGCGTTATACAATTGCTTACAATATAGGGTGTAAAGTTTAACGGTGATGAGCCGATAAACCTTACACCCTTTTTGTGTTTGTGCGGAGCCAAAAAGGGCGTTAAGGTGAATCCATAGGGCGAGCGGTTAGCGCCTGACACAACGGCAGCGGAGTTTTATCATGGCGAGCATTCAGTCTTTAGGTATCGGTTCGGGATTACTGACCGCAGATCTTGCGGAGCAGATCATTGCGGCGGAACGGGAAGCTACTGATAAGCGCTTAGAGTTCAAAACAGCCAAGGTAGAAGCACAGATCACTGCTTACGGTGAAGTTAAGAGTGCCTTGAGCAGTTTGGAAGTGGCTGCACGAGCTCTGTCTAGCGCGACCAATATTCGCCAAACCAAGGCGACCTCCAGCAATGCCAGTGCTGTTACCGCAACCACGTCGTCCACTGCAGAGGTGGGTAACTATTCGATCGCTGTTGACTCCATCGCGCAATCTCACACGGTGGCATCACCGCGCTACAATTCTGTTACCGATACCGTCGGTACAGGTACGCTGACGTTTCGTTTCGGTACCTTTGATTACGACGGCAGCAATAACATTCAAGGCTTCGAGCAAAACAGTGCGGGGCGAGAATTCACACTGGACCTTAATTCGACCAACAATACACTGGGTGGCGTTCGTGACGCCATCAACGCTGCGAACATGGGCGTGCAAGCCTCGCTGGTGAACGACGGTACCGGTTTTCGCTTGTTGTTGAGCTCTAAGGAAGCGGGTTTGGACAATGCTATGGAGATCACCGTGGCCGGTGATGCCGGTTTGCAAGCCTTGGCGTACAACGAAACGCAAAATGATCCGAACAACAACATGCTGATGACGCAAAAAGCAGCCGATGCTGAATTGACGGTTAACGGTCTGGCGATCACGTCGCGGTCTAACCAGCTGACCGAAGTCATTCGCGGCGTGACCATCAACCTGAATTCAGCAACGGCCGGCAGTACGGTTAACTTGAACATCAGCCGCGATACCTCGGGCGTGGTCGAAAAAACTGAAGAGTTCATCGACGCCTATAACTTCTATCGTGAAGTCTATTCTGAGGTGACCAAATTCAGTCCAGATGATCCGCAGGGCGGTTTGTTGCTGGGCGACTCCACTTTACGTACGGTACAAAACCAGGTGCGCAGTGCGTTAACACAGATTGTATCGGGCCTAGAAAATTCGCAGTATCGTTCATTGGCTGATATCGGAATATTCACCGATAGGACAGACAACTATAAGCTGGCACTCAATGTCGATAAACTGGAGCAGGCTTTTCAGAATTCGATAGATTCAGTAACCGGTTTGTTTGCCAACCGTACGGTGGCAAACGATGGTTTGATCAATTACATTGCCAAGAGCGCTGATACCAAGCCAGGTGAATACGCTGTTGAGATTACGCAGCTAGCGACTCAGGCCAAAATGAAAGGGCGGCCGATCACCGAGCCGACGGCGGGGAATCCGGTTATTATTGGTGGGTCTAACGATTCCTTCCGTATTAACGTGGATGGGACCACGGCAACTGTAGACTTGACGCAAGGTACTTATGACAACATAGACGACCTGGTGTTGATGATTCAAAATTCCATCAACAACAATTCGACGTTATTAGGCCGTTCGCGCAGTGTCACAGTGGGCTTTAACGAAGCCACCAGCAGCATTGAGATTACGTCCAGTCGGTTTGGTAGCAGTTCGCAGGTGTCCTTGGTGGGTGCCGATGCCAATATTGCAAACACCTTAGGTCTGACCTTGCCTGGTCAAGGCGGTGTGAGTGGCCAATTTTACAATACGCTGAACGACCTGGCTTTCTCAGCCTCCACCATCCCTGGTTCGCGTGAGGTGTTCGAGAAAGACAGCTTTAATTTTGCCAGTAATACGGTTTCTTTTGACTTGATTCTGAACGGCGGTGCACCCGTCAATATTACACTCGACCAAGATATGTCGAACGTGTTGGACATCAATGGCAATGTGGTAGAAGAGCGCTCGCGTAACGACATGCTGTCGTACATCAACGCGCAGTTGAATGCCGCGGGGCTAGCCGGACAGGTGACGGCACAGTTCAATTCATCGAACCGTTTAGTGTTCAGTTCTCCGATAGACGCCGCACCGCAGACCATTGAGCTGGCCAACGTGAATGTAACGGGCAGCAACGATGTACTGGGGTTGGAGAGCGCGCAGGGTGATGCCAATTCTGGTGTAAGCATTGGCACTGGCGTGCAGTTCCAGCTCAGTTACGACAACCGCTACATTGAAGTGAACTCCGGTATTATCGACGTACCTGCGGGTATCTATGAAACACCGGAAGCCTTGGCTGCCGCTATTCAAGCAGCCATTAACTCTGACCCAACGGTGGAGGGCGCTGCCGTTGGCGCGATTACCACCCCTGGTACTCGGCCTATTGGAACGGCTATTAACTTTGATGCTCGGCCGGCCGGATTCACCTTTGAATACAACGGTCAGTCGTTCACTGTGGATGTTGATGCCAACGGCACCGACAACTTAGACAGCGTCCAAACAGCGATTGATAATGCTCTAGTGGCAGGTGGATTGGCAGCGGGTGATGTCAAGGCCATCAATTCAGCGGGTGGTTTGGCTTTAGAAACGCTAGCGAAGGGCAGCTCCGAAGTGTTGACCATGTTGTCTGACGGTCGTGGTGATATGACCACGCCGGGCAATGCCATCACGACGGGCATCGATTTTTCAGCCGACCCAGCTAACTTCACGTTCCGCGTTGATGGCGTCAACATTGATGTGTCGCTCACTGAAGACCTCAGTGCAGGAACCGCTGAAGATACCTTGGCGTATATTCAGCAGCGTCTGAACATTGGGTTGGCGAACGCCGGTGGCGGAGGTAACTTCACCGCCGGCGATGTGGTCGCGCGCTTGGACGAGAATGACCAGATAGTCTTTGAAACACGCTCTAAAAACGGCGCGAAAACCAACGCCACCTTTGGCGCTTTAGCGTCTCTTGAAGTCGTCTCCGCCGATGCCGGCGCTGCTGCCTCGTTAGGTTTGGCCGCGGCAGGCCCGAATATACTGGGCCGCGATGCATTCGGGTTTGAGTTGGGTTCAGTGCAGGGTTTTGATTCACAATCGACCGTGACCTACGAAAAAGACGAGCAAGGCCGTGGCCGATTCAACATTTCGTTCGATAATTCCACGAACGTATCCTTTGCTTTCGTGTCTAACCCGGCGACCAGTCAATTAGGCTTTAGCCTGTCAGACGGCTCAGAAAACGAAGTCGCCATGGGTAAGGATGTGCAGGGAACCATCAATGGTATCCGTGCGACCGGTAACGGCCAGGTGCTAACCGCCGGCAGCGGCGCGCAGGCGGCGACCAATGGGTACATTCTGGGTTCGCCAGGTTTTGATTTCTCCAGTGCGGTGGGCTTGGACTCAGCCAGCAATACCATTCGCGTCACTATTGATGGTGTGGCCTCGGGTGAAATTAATTTGACCGAGACCGCCTATGCCACGGGCCGCGCTTTGGCAGATGAAATGAAGCGGGCTATTAATAACGACAGTGCATTGGCATCGGCGGGTAAGGCGGTGGATGTGCAGTACGATCCCAATACCAATACCTTCGGTATTTTTTCGGTATCGACAGGTGTGAACTCCAAGGTGCGTATCAACTCAATGGACCCTGCGTTGTCTGCGGTGACTGGCTTGTCGCCTACGTCAGCGACGACGGACGGCAAAGACGCTTCGGGCTCTAAAGATCCTGCTGCTGGTATTCAGCTTCGTGTGTTGGGTGGGCAGTTAGGGTCACGCGGTACAGTTAACTATGTGAGCGGTGTGTTTGAGCAACTGGGCAATCTGTTTTCTGGCCTGTTGAAGTCTGGTGGAACGGTACAGACGCGTTTAGCAGGCTTGGATAAGGAAATGGACTTGATCAATGAAGAGAAAGCTCGGCTGGAGACTCGAATTGCCGCACAGGAGCAGCGTTTGAAGTCACAGTTCTTGTTTAATGACTTGATCATTTCCCGATTGAACAGCACTGAGTCGTTCTTGCAGCAGCAGTTCGACATCATGAATTCGATGCTGACCAATAAGAAGTAGGGCGGGTGCTTTTCTGTATGAGCATACCCGCCAATCAACGGCGGGTGTAGCACGTAGGGGCGCAGCCCTCTGCGCGAATCGGCCAGTGGGCTTGCCTCCTACCGCTTCTGCAAATACATCTGGTACATGCCGCCGAACAGTCTTGGGTTGTCAATTTCCAAGCGTTCCCAGTTCTTCAGGTCGTTCATCAACTGATCGTCCGGGAAGAAGTGTTGATAAGAGCGTCGCACCGACGGCGGCAACACGAAGCCCAAAAACTCCAGCGGTAACTGTCGAATCAGCAGGCTAAGATCTTCCGGCGAGAAGACGTGCTCCTGCGCATGAAACAGCAAATCTCGAACCCCACTCATTGAGTAAAAGTCGACCGACGTGGTGATGGTCTTCAAATCCGGGCCCTCACTCTTTTGTTGTAATAGGGCGTGACGGAACCGGCGAATATCGTCTGGCGTGGTGCCAAAGCCCTGATCAGCAATCACCCGCCTCAAGCTGGTGATGGTGGTTCGGGCACGGCGACTGTATAACCCAACCTTCATCAGACCCTGTGGACGCAGTAGTTCAGTCAATGCTTCCCAGCCGGCCATCGGGTTGCCCATGTGGTGCAGCACGCCTGAGCACTCAATGACATCAAAAAGCTCTTGCTCGGGCAGCAAATCCTTGGTGAGGGCTAGTATATCCGCTTGGTAGAATTCTATGTTGTCGACGCCATAACGCTCCGCCATGGCTTGCCCGTAGGCAAGGCTGCGGCGGCTGAGGTCGACGGCCGTGACGTCGACGTCATGAAAATGACGCGCCATATGAATGGCGTGCCGCCCCGTACCAGAACCCGCTATCAGTACACGTGTTGGCTTGCGGTGACGAAAGGTGTTGATATTGAACGCAGGGATCTCGCTCGCCACGGCACGCGCGTAATGCGCCGGTGTATGCAGCGGCAGGTGAGTCCAGCGTGGGTAGGGGTTATCTTCGTATTGCGCACGCACATCTTGAGATACCCCACCTTGAATATCCGTCAGGGCTTCGAGTTCGTTGGCCCGCACGACTTCTTCTGCGGTAGCTAACAAGTGCGCGTGGAAAACAGCCTGAGCTTGCTTGTCGGCAGCTTTCATCAGCGCTTTGACGGGCCAAGCCAATCCCTTCTGTGCCAGCGGCTCATAGAGCGACAGCAACAGCGCCGGTAAGATCAAATCTTTGGGTTTGCATTGACCACCCAGCTCTTCTTTTAGATAACCTTTCAGTGCTTGGATCGTTTGCGCTTCATCCGGGGTTTGGTACAGCAAGAACTCGTTATGTAACCCGTATTGCGCTAAGCCTAGCAGGAGCGGCTTAAGGTCGGCATCAATATGGCCAAGGCTTAGGTGATGATGCAAAACGGTTTGACGCAGCGATGCCAACAGGTCATCCAGTTCTGGATGGACAAACAATAGCCGGTTCAGGGCCGCGATGAGCAGCTCATCTTGCACCAGTTGGTGCAGCTCAATGCTGGCGTTCGGGTTGTGCAACTCGTACCGGTGAATGAGTAATGAACCGGCCAGTGGTGCAAGCGCTTGGTGGTCAAGATTATCCGTGTGCAGAAGATTGATGATGTCGGCGGCGAGGGTGGCATCGTAATAGTCAGCTTTGATCTGGCTGGCGCATTCAAGAAGACGAGAGGTCAGAGCGCTGTTTTTTGGGTATTTTCGTACCAGCTTGCGGTAATCCCCAAAGGCCTCGGCGTACATGCCGCTACGGTATTTGACGTAGGCTAACGACTGGTCAGCAATGGTGGCGTTGGGGTCGATGTCTATAGCATCGCGGAAAAAGGCGGCGGCATCGCTCAGGCGGTGGCGTTGCAGCGCCAAATGACCGCGGCTAAAGGCAATGCCAGGGTCCTTGGGCGATAGCTTGGCTGCTTCGGTGAGAAACAGTTCGGCATCATCAAACTGCCCCTTCTCCAGCGCAATACGGCCATTGAAGTTGTAGGCCAGAGCACGGTGTTCCGGGTATTGCGCCAAGGCTTCAGCCAATAAGGCGGCTTGCGCCAGATGCTCATTACTGGCGTCGTATCCGATGTCGTGTTTACCCGCTTGGTCCAGGTGCCAAACGGCCTGACGTTCGAGTACCTTGATATCGGTGTATTCCGGCAAGGCGGATGGCTTAACCTGTCGTTTTGCCTGTGTCATCTCTTGTCTCCGGCTTCTTTTTGCCATAGCGAGCGGCAGTCACTTGCCACTCTTACTGCCGTTACGCAGTGCCTTTGATCGGACAACCCCAGTAAATCCGCGGCTTAGCGCTGGAAATGACAGGGATTGTGTCTAAACTCTACAGAGGGTATTTCAAAGAGCGTGCCAGCATGGTGTGTTGTGTGTCGGATAGGAGTGTATATGTAGGAGGCCAGCCCTCTGGCCGAATATTCGCGCAGAGGGCTGCGCTCCTACGGATAATAATTCGAGTGGCTTACGGTCAATGAGCAAAGAAAAGACTTAAGTTTTGC
Source organism: Salinispirillum sp. LH 10-3-1 (assembly GCF_030643825.1). GTDB lineage: Bacteria > Pseudomonadota > Gammaproteobacteria > Pseudomonadales > Natronospirillaceae > Salinispirillum. Next base: position 2,198,154 of record NZ_CP101717.1, on the reverse strand, counting down.
CGCAAAAAGACTCAAGTTTTGCCGCAAGAAGTCGCCACACTCTATGAACCGTTGACAAAAAATACGAGGGCGCAAATATGTACGCACGCGGTGCTAGGCAGTATCAAGCGGTAGGGACTGAAACCAGCATCATGGATGCTGATCCGCACAAGTTGATTCAACTTCTGATCGACGGTGCTTTGGCGCGTATGTCAGCGGCAAAGGGACATATCCAGCGCAACGACATTGAGCAGCGCAACAAGATGCTGAACTCGGCGATTAACATTATCTCCGGGCTACAAGAAAGCTTGAATATGGACGCCGGAGAGTTGTCGATGAATTTGGAGCGTCTGTATGACTACATGACGCGCCGCTTGTTTGAAGCCAATATGCGCAACGATGAAAAAATTGTTGATGAAGTCATCGGTTTGATGATGGAAATCAAAACAGCTTGGGATGGTATTCGTCAGGAAGCTCTGGCTTTGGCGCGATGAAAGCATCGGATCGACTGCAAATTGAATACGACTTGATGACTGAATTGACGGCCTGCGAGGAGCAGGCCCTCGACGCCATTGGTCGAGCCGACTGGGTTGCGTTGGCCGGCTTGGCAACGGAGCTAGATCGTATTGCGGGTAACATCAACCAAGCGATGGCGAAGGGCTTTCACAGCCCTGATGTCGCCAGCAAGCTGCAGCGTTTGTTGGAACTCTATCAGAAGGCGTTGTTGCAAGCCCAGGGAGCCAATGAAGCGTTGAAACAGCAGGAGAAAGACCTGTTACAGCAGCGGTCGGATATTGCGACCCAAGCCCCACCCAAAGATTCATCGTCTGAAACATGATGCGGGTGTGAACACCCACCCTACCGGCCCACCGAATCAATATCCGTAGGAGCGCAGCCCTCTGCGCGAATATTCGGCCAGAGGGCTGGCCTCCTACGTAGACGGGACGGTCAAGAGGCTGGCCTCCTACAAATTCCCCTACACATTTCTGACAATATATTGACAAATATTTGACTCTTACTGAAAACGTGCTAAAAAGTAACAACAGAGTCAATTCCATGACGGCGATTGCCCAATAGTTTGTCAAATCTAATTGCAGTAAGGGTGGAGTGAACGGAAAGCAGACGTGATAGTCATGAAATAGCGGCATCACATTGACAGTTTGCAACCGAACGTATGCCCAGAGGATAGGCGCAGCATGTGGCGAGATAATAAATTCCTGGTTCTGACCGATGACGTGGCCTTGCGCCAGGAAATCGAAGTCATTTTCTCTTTTCTACAGGAAGAAACCATCAATTTATCCATGCAAGAGCATTGGCGGGATGAGTTGGAGCGTAAACTGGCGAGTTCGGACGACAGTGGCGCATTGGTAGGCATTATTCTTGGTCCAGTGGAGCAGTCGGTCAGTGAGTTGGTCGAGTCGCTGTTTGATTGGAACCCGGGCATTCCCGTGGTGGTGTTGAACGATGCGTTAGACATCAGCGCCATTGCTGAACCGGCGCGCGCCCAAGTATTGGCACAGATCAAATGGCCGGCGAGCTACAATAAGGTTGTCGATGTGCTGCATCGTTGCCAAATGTACCGAGAGCAATACGAATGGGGGCGCAATCGTCAGGTTCAGCGTGACACCAAGCTTTTTCATAGTTTGGTGGGCAGCTCTCGCCAAGTACAGAGTATTCGTGAGCTGATGGCGCAAGTAGCGGACAAAGACGTTACGGTACTCATTCTGGGTGAGTCAGGTACGGGTAAGGAAGTAGTTGCCCGCAATTTGCACTACCATAGCGAACGCAAGAAGCAACCATTCGTGCCCGTCAACTGTGGCGCTATTCCTCCCGAGTTGCTTGAAAGTGAGTTGTTCGGCCACGAGAAAGGTGCCTTTACTGGTGCCATTACGTCGCGTCCTGGCCGTTTTGAATTGGCAGAGGGCGGTACGCTGTTTTTGGACGAAATAGGCGACATGCCTTTAGCAATGCAGGTGAAGCTGTTGCGCGTATTGCAAGAGCACACCTATGAGCGCGTGGGTGGGAGCAAGACGTACAAGACCGATGTACGCATTGTGGCTGCGACGCACCGCAACCTGGAGCAAATGATTGCCGAGGGTAGCTTTCGCGAAGACCTCTATTACCGTTTGAACGTGTTCCCCATTGAGATGCCGTCGCTGCGCGAGCGCTCGGAAGATATTCCCCTGTTGATCAATGAATTGATTCGCCGGATCGAGGCAGAGAAGCGCGGGTCATTGCAGTTTAACTCGGCGGCCATTATGTCGCTGACACGGCACGACTGGCCCGGTAATGTGCGTGAACTGGCGAATCTGGTCGAGCGCTTGGTGATCATGCATCCGTTCAGTGTGATCGGTATTCAAGAGCTGCCGATGAAGTATCGACATGTTGAGGACGGTGACCCGGTTGAGATCCCGGTACGGGCGCCCGCTGCGCCTGTTACGGCCACACGGACGAGTGCGCTGGAAACCAAAGCTCTGCTGCCAGTGAACGGTTTAAATCTGAAAGAATACCTTACTGATCTGGAGCAGGATCTCATTCTGCAAGCTCTGGAAGACTGCGACAATGTTGTGGCTCGCGCTGCCGAGCGCCTGCAATTGCGCCGCACGACCCTGGTCGAGAAGATGCGCAAGTATGGCTTGATGAACAAAGAAGAGGTTTAAACTCTCGGCGGGTGTTCGGTAGGGCGGTGTATCCTCTTAATGAAAAAGCCGCCGCCGATATACCCTCTGCCATCCGCCGTCTCGGCTTGAAATCTGCATTATCGCCTAATCGGCACGCCCCTTGCTTTAACTACCAATAACGTATTAAAGACAGATTATTGGCAGTTATGACGCACAACACCGCCATCACCAAGCCCATTGAGCCTAAAGCCGCGCCTGCCGTGGGCTCTGGCCTGCATGACGTGGACGAAATCCTGCAGGTTTTTCGGCGGATGACGGAGGAAATGAGTGCGTCGTCGGAAGAATTTGAACGCCGCGTAGCTGTTCTAAATGGTGAAATCAGCGCACTCAGCGCCCAGCGAATGGAAGAATTGCGCGAAAAAGAGCGTCTCGCTGACCAGCTGGAAGGGCTGTTGCGCATTTTGCCAACGGGCGTCATCGTCATAGATCGTTCTGGGCGCATTCAACGCGCTAACCCTGCTGCCGAACAGATGTTGGTGCACGACCAATTGCCCGAATTAACGGGAATGGTGTGGTCCAGTGTTATTCAGATTGCTTTCCGCCCGCAAGAACACGATGGGCATGAGATTTCCTTGCATAATGGCCGTTTGGTCAGCTTGGATACCTGCGCCTTGGAAGGCTTTGGTCAGTTGGTGGTATTAAACGATATGACCGCCACGCGGACCTTGCAGGCAGAGGTCTCGCGGCATCAGCGCCTTGCTGGCATGGGTCGTATGGTGGCCAGTATGGCGCATCAAATCCGTACCCCGCTATCTGCCGCTATGCTCTATACGGAAAACCTTCGTAAGCCGGGAATCACCGAACCGCAACGACAACGCTTCGCGGAGAAAATTCAGTCGCGCCTGGAGCACCTTGAACAGCAAGTGCGCGACATGCTGATTTTTGCTAAAGGCGACACCAAGCTGGTCGACCGCCAACTCAGCGGTGAATTATTGCAAGCACTGCGCGAGTCCTGTGCTGCAGCGTTGGAGCGCAGCGGCTCACAACTTAATGTGCTTAATGAAGCACCAGACGCACAGATTATTTGCAACCGAGACACACTGATCAGTGCGTTCGGTAATCTGGTTAATAATGCGATCGAAGCGGTGGGGCAAAATGCATCGATCGACTTACGCGTCTATGTTGCAGAAAATCTGATTACTTTTGATTTTCACGACCATGGCCCAGGCGTCCCTCAAGAGGTGCTGCGTCAACTGGGCGAGCCGTTCGTAACCACCAAGGCCAATGGCACTGGTTTGGGTTTACCCGTCGTACAGGCCGTTATGCGCGCCCATCACGGCAATTTTTCTTTGTTCAACGTCAAAGGCGGCACCTATGCACGCGTGTGCCTGCCCTTCCAAACACTTACGGAGGCATCATCATGAGCCTAAAACCGACCATATTGGTTGTTGAAGACGATCAGAACCTGCGCGATGCGTTGCAAGACACGCTGGAAATTCATGACTACCAGGTGCTGGTGGCTGACGCTGCCGAGTCTGCGCTGCAGTTACTGTCACGGCATGCTGTCAATATGGTGGTGAGTGACGTACGCATGCCGGGTATGTCGGGTTACGAACTGTTGGCGGTGTTACGTAAGGAGTATCCGCACATTCCCGTTCTGCTGATGACGGCCTATGGGGAAGTGGCCCATGCGGTAGAAGCCATGCAAAACGGCGCTGTCGATTATCTGGTGAAACCATTTAAGCCGCAGCAGTTATTGAATATTCTCGGTCAGCACGTGGGTGGTAAAGCAACGGCATCGTCCGATGGTAATCCGGTCGCCGTTGACCCAAGCTCGACCCACATTATGGAGTTGGCGCGTAAGGTAGCGCCAACCGATTCAACAATTCTTATTTCCGGTGAAAGCGGGACTGGTAAAGAAGTGTTGGCGCGTTACATTCACGCGCATTCCAAGCGTGCCGGTGAGGCCTTTGTAGCCATTAACTGCGCCGCCATTCCGGAAAACATGCTGGAAGCGACCTTGTTTGGTCATGAGAAGGGTGCTTTCACTGGCGCTATTCAAAGCATGCCAGGTAAATTTGAGCAGGCCAACGGCGGCACTATTTTGCTCGACGAAATCTCGGAGATGGACTTGGGCCTGCAGGCTAAACTGCTGCGTGTGCTGCAAGAGCGTGAAGTGGAGCGCATCGGTGGTCGTAAGACCATTCAATTGGATGTGCGGGTGCTAGCAACCACCAACCGCGATCTGAAACAGGCGGTTGCCAATGGCGATTTTCGGGAAGATTTATACTACCGTCTAAGCGTGTTTCCTATTGCATGGCGTCCGCTGCGTGAGCGTCCTGCGGATATTCTGCCGATGGCCGAGCGTTTGATCCGCCTGCATGCCGAGAAAATGCAGAAGCCACTGGTTCAACTGGATGAATCAGCCCGTCGTGCCATTCTTGCCCATAGCTGGCCAGGCAATATTCGTGAAATGGACAACGCCATTCAGCGCGCGTTGATATTGCAAAGCGGTCAGTTCATCTCAGAATTTGATCTTGGTTTGGCCGGAGAGCACTTGATCGATCGCGATACCCGTGCTGCGGTGCCGGAATCGGCGTTAGATGCTTCCACTAATGCGTTGAATGCCGGGGTAAAGAAACATGAGCATCAATTGATTATTGACGCTTTGCGCGCCGCCGGTGGCCGTAAGAAGCAAGCGGCGGAAGACCTCGGTATCAGCCCGCGCACGCTGCGTTACAAGATGGCACGCCTGCGTGAAATGGGCGTTGAAGTGGAAAACGGCAAAGCCGCGGTATAAAGGTTTGTTTTGATCTCTCTGGTAGGGCAGGTATCCATACCTGCCAAAGCTCGGCGGGTATGCCTTTTACATAAAAGCCCCGCCTTACATTCTTACCTCTCTTTACAACCCGCACTGGCTCAGCTCTTTGCGCGGATCCAACTGCAGGAGCGCAGCCCCCTGCGCGGACCCCAATCGTAGGAGCGCAGCCCCCTGCGCGGACCCCAATCGTAGGAGCGCAGCCCCCTGCGCGAATATTCGGCCAGAGGGCTGGCCTCCTACGACAATGAGCCGGCTAGAGGGCTGGCCTCCTGCGGGAACATTCGGCGGGTATAAATACCCGCCCTACGGCAACACACCGGCAAAAGTTGGCCTCATTGTTGCAACTCTCCTCCTATCAGTCCCGTACAACGGTTTTTTGACGGTCTACATACGCAGCCAGAAACCATTCGGTCGTAGACGTCAATGAAGAGGTGAGCAGCATGATCAATAACAGAATGGATGTGCAGAACGTATTGAGCCAGATGCGGCAAATGCGATCGCAAATGCAGATCGATAATCAACCTGTGCAAGCTCAGAATCCGGCGCAAATGGCGCAGCAATTGAACCGATTGACTCAGGGTACGGCACTGGGTGATCAAGCGTTCGGTATGCCTTCGGTTAATGACGTGGGTATGGTGCGAGACGCACCGCGCTTCGGCGAAATGTTCAAAGCCGCCATCGACACCGTAAACGCCAGTCAGCAGCATGCTTCGCGCATGCGCACGGCGTACGAACAAGGGGTACCAGGGGTGGATCTGCCAGAAGTAATGATAGCCACCAACAAAGCATCCATTTCTTTTGAAGCAACTACCCAGGTGCGCAATAAGCTCCTGGAAGCTTACAAAGAAATCATGAATATGCCGGTGTAAGAGGCTAACCTGTCATGGAAAACGTACCTGCAGCGCCAGCGAGCAATCAACCACCCGCGACCACGTCGCAAAATACCGGTGGTTTGGATGCGCAAGCAAATGCCTCTTCGGTCAGTGATACCGGAGGCTTCGACGTAACCCCTCCGAAGAAAGTGCACCCGCTGATCGAAGGCTTTCAACGCCTCAGCATGATGCGTCAGTTGTGGATGATGGTTGCCTTGGCGGCGTCCATCGCCATTGGTTTAGGGGTGGTACTGTGGTCACAGGGGACAAACTATCGGCCATTAATAACGTCATCCGAGAATTACGAGATTCGTGAAGTCATCGAGGTGCTGAGCGCAGCGCGCATTGATTTCACTATGGACCCCAGCAATGGGGTCATTCTGGTTAAAGAGAGCCAACTGCATCAGGCGCGTCTGGAAGTGGCTCGAGCTGGTTTGAGCACTGATCGCACGGTGGGATTAGAGCTGTTGAATGAAAACAGCGGGCTTGGCACCAGTCAGTTTATGGAAACGGCGCGTTTCCGCCGAGCATTGGAAGGCGAGTTGGCGCGTACTGTGGCCTCCTTAAACCAGGTACGGACGGCACGGGTGCATTTAGCGATTCCCGAGCGCAGTGTGTTCGTGCGCGACAATCGTCGGCCTACCGCCAGTGTTTTTGTAGACCTGTACGCCGGTGCGATGCTTGAGCGTGATCAGGTAAAGGCCATCACCAACCTCGTGGCGACCAGTATTCCCGAAATGTCCGCCGAGAACGTCAGTATTGTTGACCAGCGTGGACGTTTGCTCAGCGATTTCGAACGCACCAATGCCGAAGAAGAAACCGAGCGCCAGTTCGAGTTCTCGCGCCGCGTTGAAGATAACGTGTCCCGACGTATACAGGGTATTCTTGAGCCGGTTATCGGCCATCGTGGCTTTAAAGCTGAGGTGTCTGCGGATGTCGACTTTACCCGAGTGGAATTAGCGGAAGAGCTCTTTAACCCCGATCTTATTGCCTTGCGCAGTGAGCAAACCATTGACGAAACCACGGTTGGTCAGTTGCAGGGTGGTATTCCTGGCGCCTTAACCAACCAGCCTCCGGGCAACGCCGAAGTGCCTGAGCAGGTCGATGAGAACGGTAACCCCATTAATCAGCCGCCGACGACGTCACGTGCCGAAGCAACGCGTAACTTTGAAGTCGATCGAACTTTGAGCTACACCCAAAATCAGGTCGGTCGTTTACGTCGCCTTACGGTTGCCGTAGTGGTTGACGATATGCGAGTGCCGGGCCCAGATGGTACAATGATTCGTCAAGCGTGGACGCAAGATGAATTAAACCGCTTGCGCATTTTGGTGCAAGACGCCGTTGGCTTTGACGCGGCGCGTGGTGACAGTGTGAACGTCATCAATACGCCATTCATGGCACCCGAGGAATTGGTTGAAGACATTCCGTTCTGGATGGAAGCCTGGTTCTGGGATTTCATGAAGATGGTATTGGCCGGTATCTTTGTGCTGATCTTGATCTTCGGTGTGTTCAAGCCCGCACTGCGCAGCATTATGGACCAAGGTGGCGAAGAGCTGGAAGATGATGCAGCTTTGGATGCCTTGGATATTGACGAAGAGGCTATTGCTGACGACAAGGTAACCTTGAGTATGTCGGATGAGTACTTGTTGCCTGGGCCGTCTGAAACCTTCGAGAAACAACTGGATGCATTGCGCGGCCTGATTGCAGAAGATCCAGGTCGAGTCTCTCTGGTGATGAAACAGTGGATTATGAGCGATGACTGAGAATATAGGCAATCAAATGCCCGCTGATCCAAAGCGCAAAGCGCTGGACGGGGTACGCATGACCGATCGCGCAGCCATTCTGTTGATGTCGCTCGGTGAAATGGATGCAGCAGAAGTCCTGAAAAACCTTGGCCCGAAAGAAGTGCAGCGCGTGGGTACAGCCATGTCTCAGTTGGCGAACGTGACCCAAGAACAGGTTGAAGGTGTGGTTCAACTTTTCTTGGATGAAGTCAGTGGCCGTACGAGTTTGGGTGTGGGCTCTGATGAATACATTCGTGCCATGCTGACGCAAGCATTAGGTGCCGATAAGGCGTCGGGTCTGATCGACCGCATCCTGTTGGGTGGTAATACCACCGGCTTGGATACGCTGAAATGGATGGAGTCGCGTTCGGTCGCCGACATCATTCGTAACGAACACCCACAGATTCAGGCTATCGTTATCGCTTACTTGGAGAGCGATCAGTCTGCTGAGATTCTGTCTCATTTCTCCGAGAAGGTTCGCTTGGACATTATGATGCGTGTGGCGGCATTGGATACAGTCCAGCCGGCTGCATTGCGCGAGTTGAACGACATACTGGAGCGTCAGTTCGCTTCAAGCGCGGGTACTCAGCAACAAGCGTTGGGTGGCGTGAAGCGGGCTGCGATGATCATGAACTACCTGGAATCCTCAATCGAAGTCGAATTGATGGATGGCATCAAAGAGATCGACGAAGATCTGGGCCAGGAAATCGAAGACCTTATGTTTGTGTTCGAGAATCTGGCCGATGTGGACGATCGAGGTATTCAGGCGCTGCTGCGCGAGATCAATACCGATCTGCTCAAGGTGGCTTTGCGTGGTTCCGAGCCACAGCTGATGGAAAAATTCTTCTCCAACATGTCGAAGCGCGCGGCCGAGTTGCTGCGTGATGATATTGAGGCTATGGGCCCTGTGCGGGTCAGCGATGTGGAAGGTGCACAGAAAGAAATCCTGGCGATTGCTCGCCGCATGGCCGACGCCGGAGATATTGTGTTGGGTGGCGCCGGTGGTGGCGATTCCATGGTGTAGGCGTTCGAGGCCAGCTCTCTGGCCGAATGGTTCGCGCACGCTGGTATAGTAGGCGTAGGGCGGGTATTTATACCCGCCGAGGTTTCGTGCGGAAGACGGTTCTTAAACACTAGATAACACCCCTCGGGAGCACAAGACTTGGTCACTAAGGCATTCACGACGCGTGAAAAACTGCACGTAGAAACGTGGCAGTTGCCGCGCTTAGACGGCAAGGTCGTCAATGAACCTGAACAGGATACGCCTGCGGAGCCGGAAGAAGAGGAGCTGTTGCCGCCCTCTGCAGCCGAGCTTCAAGCGATTCGTGACGCGGCGCGTGAAGAAGGTTTTACTGAAGGCGTGAGCTTGGGACATACCGCTGGTGTTGAGCAAGGGCATGAAGAAGGCTTTCAAGAAGGCTTTGAGGCAGGCAAGCTGGCCGGTGAGCAAGCAGGGCGTGAGGCCGCCGAAGCTCAAGCATTAAAAGAGCTGGGCGAAGCCAAAGCCGATTTTGCTAACCGTTTCAGTGCCATTCTGAATCAGCTAAACACCGCTGAGGCGGCTCTCGAAGACGAACTCACCCCCGTGGTACGTGATCTTATTCTACGCATTGCGCAAAGTCTGGTTGTGGAGTCTCTGCGGCATACCCCAGAGCAAATTGAACAGATCGTACATCAAGCCATTCAACTCGTGCCTGTGGCGCATGAGCGGATGGATATTTCTTTGCATCCCGATGATTATGCCATCCTGACTGAAATAGATCGCCCATGGCTGGAACACGTCGCTCTACATGCCGATGCAACACTGTCACCCGGTGGTTGTGTCATTAAAACGCGGCACAGTCTGTTGGATTACACCTTGCAGGCGCGCTATGAGCAGCAGATTGCGGCCTTGTTAGACCTCGATCGTACTGAGCTAAGCGAACCCTTGCGGACATTAACCGCTGAACGCTTTAAAGCGTTGACCGAAGTTGAACCAGAAGTTGAGACAGAACCGGCAGCGCCTGATGATGCACTCGACGTAGAACCCTTTTCACAAATAAGCTCCGAAGACTCATTAGCGGATAGCGACGCAACTCACGTAGAAGCGGAGCCCTCGACGCAAACAGACACTCCGCAATCAGATTCTGAGCTCGGTGAAGATGAACCCAGTGACGATGAGCGCAATGAGCAGCAGTAAACTGGGTACGAAACTACAGCAAATTCTGGCGCGCACGCCGGATTTCGTCGAGCCACCGGTCGCGGGTAAGCTGACCCGCTTGGTTGGGCTGACGTTGGAGGCCTCGGGGTTGTCCGTTTCGGTCGGTGATCGTTGTCTGGTTAAAGACGCCCATCAAACGGTCGAAGCGGAAGTGGTCGGCTTTACCGAAGACAAAACCTTTCTTATGCCTGTGCAAGCCATGGGGCACTTGCGGGCCGGCGCTACGGTGGTGCCGATTGCCAGCGCATCGGAGCTGGTCATCGGTGACGAATTGCTGAGTCGGGTTGTTAACGGTTTTGGGGAGCCTATTGACGGTAAAGGCCCTCTGCATTGTCGTTCACGCCAGCCGCTCAACGGCGAATACATCAATCCTATGCATCGGCAGCCGATTCGTGAGCCACTTGATGTTGGTATCAAAGCCATAAACGCCATGCTATCCGTTGGACGAGGGCAGCGCTTGGGTCTGTTCGCTGGTTCGGGTGTCGGTAAGTCGGTGTTGCTCGGGATGATGACCCGTTTCACCAATGCCGATATCATCATTGTGGGGTTGATTGGTGAACGTGGACGAGAAGTAAAAGAATTTATCGATGAAATACTCGGCGAGGAAGGCTTGGCACGCAGTGTGGTTGTTGCCTCTCCTGCCGATGACCCGCCGTTGCTGCGCTTGCGCGCGGCGCAGTACACCACGGCCATAGCGGAATATTATCGCGGGCAAGGCAAGAACGTACTGCTGTTGATGGACTCCTTGACCCGGTACGCGCAAGCGCAACGTGAAATCGCCCTGGCCATTGGTGAGCCGCCAGCCACCAAGGGGTATCCGCCATCGGTGTTTGCGCGCTTGCCCCATTTGGTCGAGCGGGCGGGTAATGGTGAGGAGGGTGGTGGTTCAATTACCGCATTTTATACCGTGTTGACGGAAGGCGACGACCAACAAGACCCGGTGGCAGATTCCGCACGCGCCATTCTCGATGGACACATTGTACTGTCGCGCCGCTTAGCTGAGCAGGGTCATTATCCAGCCATCGATATCGAGGCTTCCATTAGCCGGGCAATGCCACAGGTCGTTAGCGAAGGACATCTGAAGGCCGCCCAGCGTTTCAAGCAGCTGTTTTCGCGTTACCAGCAAAGTCAGGATCTGATCACCATTGGCGCCTATACTAAAGGGCAAGACAAAGAGCTGGATTCTGCCATTCACCTAATGCCACAGATGCGTCAGTTTTTGCAACAAGGCCTGCGTGAGAAATTTGATTACCTAAAGAGTGGTCAGCTGTTGAATGCCTTGCTGCAGAATGCCAATGGCCCCGCAGCCGCAGGTACTGCTGATGGCGGTACCTTGCGGCGTATGTCACCGTCAGGCGGCGCTGTGCAGCCGGGCTCTGCGCAAGCCGGTGGCGGGTCAGCACCGGGTGGGCGAGAAGGAGGCATTAAGCCTGTTAATGTACCGAAAGCACCGTCATGAAACGCTCTAAACGTTTAAGCGTTGTTTTGCAGCTGTTCGTCCAGCAAGAAGAAAAGGCAAGCCAGAATGTCCAAATGGCGCGCGTGACCTTAGAACAGCAGCAAAACCAATTGCGCGATCTGGTGGCCTACCAAGAAGAATATTATCAATCCGTCACGGGTGAAGCGCAGCAGACCGTCAGTATTATGCAGTGGCGTCGTCTGCAGGACTATATTGAGCAGTTAAAGGGTATTATTGCCAAGCAGGAGTATCAGGTTCAGTTGGCGGAAGTCGATGTGCAGCGCGCACAAGATGCTTGGCAACAGGCGTATCTGAAGCGCAAGTCGCTGGAAGGTATGGTGGAAAAGGTTGTCATGCAGGAAACGCTTGAGGCGGATAAAAAAGAGCAGAAAAATTTAGATGAATTGGTACAGCAGTTACAACAAAGCCGCTACAATCGGTCTTGAACAGGATTAGAAGTGTCTGCGGGTATAAATACCCGCCCGACGGACGGCATTCGGTAGTTCACACCTGCCGATGATCTCTGGATATAAATACTTACTCTACTGACAAATGAATTTTTCCCCACTAGACTCTTAGTGATTGTTATTGAGGAACTTCTGGCATGACCGTAACAGCCCAACCATCGGAAGACCGCTCAACGCTCACCATTCAGGTATCTGGGCGATTTGATTTCAGCTCGCATCAAGAGTTCCGGAAGCTCTACGAATCCGCGCCAGCGGACGTTAAACACTATGTCATAGATATGACCGATGCGACTTACCTCGACAGTTCCGCTCTGGGTATGTTGTTGTTATTGCGTGACCATGCGGGCGGGGACAGTGCCGATATCCGCATTGTTAACAGTAACCCCGATGTTAAAAAAATTCTGACCATTTCTAATTTTGGTCAATTGTTCACGCTCGAATAGCAATATGAAAGATGTCCTCAAGATACTGATCGCCGAGGATAACGAAACGGATCGGCTGATTCTCTCACGGATTATCAGCCGAGAAGGCCACTCAGTGTCGCTGGCCGTTAATGGCGCACAAGCGGTGGAGCTTTATGAGCGCGGACGGCACGATATCGTATTGTTAGATGCCTTGATGCCGATAAAAGATGGCTTTGAGGCAGCCCGCGCTATTCGTGAACTGGCGGGTGAAGAGTTGGTACCGATTATCTTCTTAACGTCTCTACAAGACGTTGATTCTCTTACGCGCTGCCTTGAATCTGGCGGTGATGACTTCCTCTCTAAGCCTTACAACAGTCTTATCTTGAAAGCCAAAATCAAGGCTTTTGGGCGGATGCGTAGTATGCATGCTGCGCTGAGTGATAATCATCGGCAGTTGCTGCTGGAGCAAACGGTTGCAAAGAATGTGTTCGACAATGTGACCTATTCTGGCAGTTTGGCCGCCAGCAATATCCGTTATTCCTTGTCGCCCATCGCCATGTTCAACGGTGATACCGTATTGGCCCAACATCGCCCCGATGGCGGGCTACACGTTTTCTTGGGTGACTTTACCGGGCATGGCTTACCCGCAGCAATAGGGGCGATGCCCATTGCTGACACGTTTTATGGTATGACTTCCAAGGGCTTCGAGTTGGAAGAAATTATCCGGGAAATGAATAACAAGCTCTGCAAAATACTGCCTACCGGTATTTTTTGTTGTGGCGCTGCCGTCCATATCGATATGGCGGAAAAGACCGCTCGGTTATGGCTGGGCGGGGTGCCGGACTGCTACCTGTACTACGCATCGTCCGGGCAGATATTACCCTTTGGTTCGAGCAATATTCCTCTCGGCATAACGACCGGCAAGAAGTTCACGGTGCTGACCGAAGAGTTCTCGATGCAGAACGGGGATCGCTTGTTTCTGTGGTCGGATGGCATCATTGAGGCTGAAAACGAAGATTTGACGATGTTTGGTGAAGATCGCTTGCGAGCGGTGTTTCAAGACGCCGCACGACCGGAGGACATTTATCCCGATTTGCTGACCGCAGTAGACAGCTTTATTGGTATTGGTGAGCGTAGTGACGATATTACGCTCGTCGAAGTCACGATGTCTGACCCTGTGGTGGCCGATTTGGAGTATCTAGAAGAGGCTGCTGATCGGATTCCTCCGGCACTGGATTGGGAAGTCAGTTTTATTTTTTCAACCATTACCCTGAAAAATCACAATCCAATGCCGTTGGTGATGCATGTATTGAGTGAAACGGAAGGCTTAAAACCCTATATCAGTCAGCTGTACACGCTGATTGCTGAGCTGTATTCGAACGCGCTGGAACACGGCGTACTGCAACTCGACAGTGGGTTGAAAAAGACCGGAGCCGGTTTCGGGCGTTATTATCAGGAGCGTCAAGAGCGCTTGGAACAATTGGTGCACGGCGAGGTGCGTCTATTGTTGCGGCAAATACCCTTGGGGCGCGGTGGTCGCATTACAGTGCGAGTAGAAGATTCCGGTAATGGTTTTAATCACGCGGGGCGTGTGTATGATGAAGGGACGGATTTGAATTACAGTGGTCGCGGACTGAACTTATTGCGCAAGCTCTGCACGCGAGTGGAGTATTTTGGTTGCGGCAATCAGGTAGAAGTCGATTTTGAGTGGCCACGCAGACGACTGGGTGAGGTAGGTAATGAGCAATGACAGCCTTGATCTTCGTGCACTGACAGAGCTGCAGAACATCATGGAAGAAGATTTTATATTGCTGATTGAAACCTTCATCAGTGATGCGGATGATCGTATGAATGATATTCTCGAGGCGGTCGGCGATTGGCAGCGCTTACGGCGTGCTGCGCATGCGTTTAAGGGGAGTTCGTCGAACATCGGGGCAATCAAACTAGCGAACCTCTGCAAAGCGCTGGAGCATCATGCAATGGAGGTGCAGGAGGATGCTGGCGTCGCCGAGCAAGTTGCACAAATAAAAGAGGAAAAAGGTATCGTGGCTGAAGCATTGGCCACACGATTTCTTAATTGATGAAGTGCTTTGTCGCTGACTTTTGACTGCTTAAAACGTTACAAACCTACCTGATTTATTTTCTGGCTTACTTTTTGCTGTAATTACTCTGAAACCACTGATGCGGTAATGGGTATGCTGGATAACATTATTTCTGTCAATTCAAATAATGACACTGCTTCGCGCACGGCCGTGCGCGCACCCAGTGCCGCACAGGGCGCTGACCAGCAGCCTGCAGCGCGGGAAGATCGCGGCTTTAGTCGCCATTATGAGACGGCACAAGCGCGCTCGGCCCGAGTAAAGCCTGAGCAAGCCCAGGTGCGCAACCAAAATCAATCTACGCAGCAATCCGCATTAGAACGCCAAGAGGCAAGGGCAAGCCAAGCGGCACAAAGCGGCAACAAATTACCTGCAAATCATTCAAGCATATTGCCTGTTTCAGGAAATTTCTTGCCGCCTGATGCCGATAATACACGGCTTGCTGTGTCGGGAGAGCAGTCCTACGCTCTGGAAGAATTGCCGAGCCTACCAGAAGGTGTGAGCATTTCTATTGAAGTCATGCAGGAAATAGATGCGGACGTAGATTCGGTTCCATCCGATCTTAATGAATTGGCGTTGACCGATGAGGAAGCCGAAGCATTGCGTGCGGTATTGCAGGCAGTATCTCCGGGTGTCGAAGATATGCCAGAAAGCGTTTTAGCGGCATTGCGTGATGGTGGTCTGGAACGACTGCGTGAGCTTGTTTTGGCTGACATGGAGCGTAAGGCAAACCTTGATGCGAGTGCAGTCCAGTATGACGATGCCGAAGATGGAGCGTTAGCAGCATTGCTTGCCTCGTTACAGACCTTTATCGAAGAGCTCGAGCTCGACAGTGCAACGGACGATGAAGTCGCGACGACAGATCCTGTACCCGTTGACCGTAGCGCGTTAGCTGTGTTGTCCGACGATCAGAGAGCGCTGCTAAAGCAGTGGGCTGCCAACTTGGTAGGCAATGCAGAGGACTCTAAAGAAACTTTAGCCAGCGTTGCGGCGGATTCTACAATGAGCGGGCTTCCGTCTACCGATACCTCAGCCGACACTAAAGAGAGTGCGAGCGGTGCTGGGGCGGATGATATTGAACAAGCGCCAACTATATTGAATACAGTAGCCGCATTAGCGGCTGAGGCGGAGTCCGATGCGGACACTGATACCGTAACCGGCTCCCGCAAGCCAGGCAGTGAATCTTCGCAGGGCAGCAGCACCAGCAGCGCAGCCAGTAACTTGGCAGCCAATGTGGCCACGGCAGGTAACACCAATAATCTGGTGACCGATGAAGCAACCTTGGTACGCCAGCCGATGGATGCAGCCGTGGTGCGCGAAAACATTGCGCGCCAGGATACAGAAGCCTTGATCAAGCAGCATCTGGAGCGCGAGCTACCCGTGCGCAACAGTGCCACTGAGGTGACACATAGGCTCACGGAACGCCTGGTGATGATGGTGAGCCGCGATATTCAAACGGCTACCATTCGGTTAGATCCACCGGACTTGGGTAAGTTAGATATTCGTATTACTACCACGAATGAACAGGTTCAGGTGCAGGTGGTGACCCATCAGCCGGTGGTGCGCGACCTACTGGAACAGCATGCGCATCGTTTGCGCGAAATGCTGGAGCAACAAGGGTTCGCTAAGGTTGACGTAAATGTGTCGGATCAGTCCCAACAGGATCGAGAGCGTGCTGAGGGCAATGGTGACGGCGGCTCGAATGGTCAGGATGAAGAAGGCGAAGCGTTGGTCGCCACAGATAATGTACGCCGAAGCGTGGGATTAGTGGATCATTATGTATAATGCAGTGATTCAGCGACTATTTTGACGAGGCGATAATGACTGAACAAAACAATGATGTGACAGAAGACGATGGCGCAGGTAAGCGCAAGCTCCTCAAAATTCTGTTAATGGTTATAGGGTTATTGCTGGTAATTGGTCTTTCGGTCGGTTTAACGCTGTTCTTAACCCGTGGCTGGACCAACCAGCCGGTAGACCCTGAATTGATGGGCATAGAAGCAGTGCGAGGGCCAGCCCACTACATGGCACTCTCGCCTGAATTTATCGTCACATACGAAGTAAACAGTCGGCAACGCTTTCTTAAAGCCGACATTGCGATTAGAACGCGTGATCAACGTGCATTAGATGTATTGACACAACACATGCCCTTGGTGCGCAACAACATTATACAGACGCTCAGCGAACGCGACTTCAGTGATTTACAAACGGACGCCGGGCGAGAGGAACTTGTACAGAGTATCACCGAGGCTGTGCAAGGGGTGATGGAAACGCTGACCGGACAGCCTGGCATTGAGTCGGTGCTGTTTACCAATTACGTGATCCAGTAAAGGCACGACTATGCAGGACTTACTGTCACAAGACGAAATTGATGCGCTCTTACACGGTATCGATGACGGTGCCGTTGAAGAGGACGGCGCGGTTGACCCCGATGGTGTGCGGCCCTATGACATAACCAGTCAGGACCGTATCGTTCGTGGGCGTATGCCGACGCTGGAAATGATCAATGAGCGCTTTGCGCGCTATACGCGCATCAGCATGTTTAATTTCTTGCGGCGCAGTGCCGACGTGGCGTCTGGTGGTATTCAGATTCTCAAGTTCGGTGAGTACATACATACTCTGTACGTACCGACCAGCCTGAACTTGGTAAAGGTCAGGCCGCTGCGTGGCACTGCACTCTTTATTTTGGACGCCAAGTTGGTCTTCAAGCTGGTAGACAATTTCTTTGGTGGTGATGGCCGTCACGCCAAGATAGAAGGTCGAGAATTTACCCCGACGGAGATTCGCGTCGTACAGATGGTGCTCTCTCAAGTGTTCTCTGATATGAAAGAGGCGTGGGGCGCGGTGATGGGTGTCGACTTCGAGTACGTTTCCTCCGAAGTAAACCCTGCGATGGCTAACATTGTCAGTCCGAGTGAAGTTGTCGTCGTCAGCACCTTCCATGTCGAGCTGGACGGCGGTGGCGGTGATCTTCATGTGACGCTGCCGTACTCGATGATCGAGCCGGTGCGCGAGATACTGGACGCCGGTGTGCAAAGTGATGTGGACGAGATTGATGAACGTTGGGTACAGTCTTTGCAGCGTGACATCATGGACGCCAAAATTACCATCACGGCACGGGTAGCGCAGCGTGATATTTCCCTGAAGCATCTGGTGGACATCAAACCGGGTGACATTATCCCCATTGAAATGCCGGAGTCGACCATTATGTCGGCCAATGGCGTCCCTATTTTCGAGACACAATTGGGGCAGTCGCGCGATCAGCTGGCGTTGAAGATTAAACGACCTCTGGAGCGTGAACGTCGTGAAGAAACAGATATCGCTTCGGTGGTTCTTGCCAATCGCCGAGCGCTGCAGCAAGCACGTCGAGAGGCGGAGGAAGCGGCAGAGCAAAAGAAAATAGAAGAGCAGCAAAAACGAATGCGACGCCGATAAGCGTCCCTGGGATTGCTTACTGGGTTATTACGTCCGTAAGGGCACTGGAGGAGAACACTCATGGCTGACGAAAACTTGCCACCAGAAGACAATGAAGAAGGCATTGATGCGGATCAGTTGGCGAACGAAGTAGCCGCTGAAAGCTCTGATGACGGTTTGGCTGACGAATGGGCTGCGGCCATGAGCGAGTCCGGCGATGACGTTGCCAGTGATGATGCAGAAGAGGAAGGTGCCGCACGAGCACCGCTTGAAGAGTTGATGGACGAATCGAAAGGTCCAGGCCAGTCATCGCCGGATCTGGATGTCATTCTAGACATTCCAGTCTCCATAGCGATGGAAGTGGGGCGTACAGATATCCCCATCCGTAATCTGTTGCAGTTGAACCAAGGCTCGGTGATTGAGCTGGATCGTTTGGCCGGGGAGCCCTTGGATGTGCTGGTAAACGGTACTTTGATCGCCCACGGTGAGGTGGTCATGGTGAACGAGAAATTCGGTATTCGTTTAACGGACGTCGTCAGTCAGCAAGAACGGATTACGCGGTTACGCTGATGAAGATGACGTGGTTAGCTACCTTGTTGTTAGCGTTGCCAGCAGCAGCTGCACCGCGCAGTGACACCGTTCCCACGGTGGGCATGAGTGAGATAACGACCGTTATCCTTGGTCTGCTCTTTGTTATCGGTATTATATTTGCATGCGCTTGGTTTATGCGTCGAATTAATGGCGGTACCGCGGTCAATGGCCGCGCAATTAAAGTACTGGCAGTGACGCCTCTGGGTGCAAAAGAAAAACTGGTTCTCGTGGGTATCGGACAGCAGCAGTTGTTATTAGGTATCACGCCTCAGCAGATTACGACACTGCATGAGTTAGCAGAGCCGCTTGACCTTCAATCGCACCCGGAGGGCAGTCCATTTGCCCGGCAGTTGGGAGCGTTGATTGGTGGTAAAGGTTCACAAACACAGAAGGACTCTACAGCGGAGTAGTTTCTGGCTACTGGGTGCGTTTCTCCTTCTCATACCCATGATAGCAGGCGGTGCGCCTTCGGGCGGTGTTGGCATTCCTGCGCTGACCTATACAACGGACAACGCAGGGAACGGTCAATATACCGTTACCATCCAGATTCTCGCCATCATGACGGCCTTGGCGTTTATACCGTCGGCGGTCATCATGATGACGTCCTTCACCCGCATCATTGTGGTTTTGGCGATCTTGCGGCAGGCCATGGGGCTGCAGCAAACACCATCCAACCAAGTCTTGATTGGCATGACGTTGTTCCTGACGTTCTTCATCATGTACCCCATTCTGCAAGACATCAACACGCGTGCCGTGCAGCCGTATATCACCGAAGAGATTACGCCACTGGAAGCGCTAGAAGTGGCCCGAGGTCCAATCCATGCGTTTATGCTCAGTCAAACACGCCAGAATGACCTTGCCATGTTTTCGCGCCTATCACAGCAACAGACCGGCGACGAGATCGGCACAGGTGAAGACATTCCTTTGACGGTGCTGATACCGGCGTTCGTGACCAGCGAATTAAAAACTGCGTTTCAGATCGGCTTTTTGTTGTTTATTCCTTTTTTGATCATCGACCTTGTGGTGGCCAGCGTCTTGATGGCCATGGGTATGATGATGCTATCACCCTTGATCATTTCGTTACCCTTTAAAATCATGATGTTCGTGCTGGTAGACGGCTGGGCACTGGTCATGGGCTCCATGGCTGCGAGCTTTGGTGTTTAGGGTGGGAGAAAGTTTATGAGTGCCATGTTCATTGGCGATCTTTTTCGCGAAGCACTGTTCATCGTTTTTCTGTGTGTGGCGGTCCTGATTGTTCCTTCACTGTTGGTTGGTTTGGTGGTTGCAACCTTTCAGGCCGCGACGCAGATCAACGAGCAAACGTTGTCGTTTTTGCCGCGCTTATTAGTCACTATTTTGACGCTGATCATGACCGGGCCTTGGCTGGTCGCCAAAGTGGTGGACTTCGCAGAACGTATCTATCTCGACTTACCGTTCTTGATGATTTAGGGCGCTGCGCATGGAGATCACTGATGCGCAGATTTCGAGTTGGGTGACTCATTATCTGTGGCCGTTGTTTCGTTTTCTAGGTTTCTTTGCCGTGGTCCCCATTTTTGGGGCGCAAACCGTATCGATGCGTATTCGGTTGTCGCTGGCTTTGGTCTGTACCATAGCGTTGGTGCCAGTATTGCCACCTATGCCGGATATCGAGGCCGTGTCGGTGACCAACTTCATTGTGATTTTCCAGCAAATGGCGATTGGTATCTCGCTCGGTTTTTTGGTTTTGATGCTTTGGCAGGTATTTATCATTGCTGGGCAAGCGATCGCGATGCAAATGGGTCTTGGTTTTGCTTCAATGATGGACCCCGCTAACGGGGTAACGGTTGCTGTGTTGTCGCAGTGGTACATCGTCTTGGTGACTTTGATCTTTCTCGCTGTAGACGGTCATCTGGTTGTGCTGGAGGTGTTGATCGACTCGTTCTATACCATGCCCATAGGCACGGCAGGGCTGACCCAAGGCAGTTTGATGGACATTGTGATGATGGGTACCTGGATGTTTGCTGCTGCCTTCGTTATGGCTTTACCGGCAGTCACGGCGTTGCTGATTGTGAACCTAGCGTTTGGGGTAATGACACGCTCGGCACCGCAGTTAAATATTTTTGCGTTGGGTTTTCCCATCACCATGTTGATGGGCATATTCATTGTGTGGGCATCCTTTACCGGGGTGTTCAGCATGCTTACCGAGCTGGTGTTGGATATTGTGCCAGCCATGAGAAGACTGGAGGTGACCGGTGGCTGAAGGTCAGGACAGCAGTCAGGAAAAAACAGAAGAACCCACACCCCGAAAACTTGAGAAGGCCCGCGAAGACGGGCAGGTGGCGCGTTCGAAAGAGTTGGCGACGACGGTCGTGCTCGTGGCCGCGGCCATGTCATTCATTATGTTCGGCCCCATGGTCGCCCGACAAATGTTAGACATTGCGACCTTTAACTTTGCCTTTGATGTTGCGGTCAAAGGTGACACGGCCTACCTGTTTCGCCATCTTGGTGCTTCTTTCAGTGCCATGGGGTTAGTGGTCTGGCCCTTCTTTGCCGTTATGGTTTTGGCGGCATTTGCCGGGCCACTCGGGTTGGGAGGCTGGAACTTCACCACTAAAGCACTGGCACCGAAAGGTTCGCGCATTAATCCACTGGCAGGCATCAAGCGCATGTTCTCGCTGAACTCCTTGGTTGAACTGCTAAAGGGGTACGCCAAAGTCGGATTGGTGGCCAGTATGGCAGTGCTTATTTTATGGAGTCAGGTTGATTCCTTGCGGGCCATTGCACGGGAGCCAACCCGCCAAGCGATCGTTCATTCTGCAACGATACTGGGCTGGAGCTTCTTATTGATGGCGTTGACGACCGCGATCATCGCGGCCATCGATATCCCTTTCCAAATTTATTCGCACACGAAAAAATTAAAAATGACCTTCCAGGAGGTCAAAGACGAATACAAAAACACCGAAGGTAAACCTGAGGTCAAAGCAAAAATTCGCCAGTTACAACGGCAGATGGCAGAAGGGCGCATGATGTCCGATGTGCCACAGGCCGACGTTATCATCACCAACCCGGAGCACTATTCGGTCGCGCTCAAATACGACCCTAACAGCATGCCAGCACCGCTGATGCTGGCCAAGGGGGTGGATGAAGTTGCGATGAAGATTCGTGAGATCGCGCGCGAAAACAGCATCAGTATTATTGAGATGCCACCGCTGGCACGAGCCCTGTATCACCACACCAAAGTGGGTGATGAAATTCCGGCCGAGTTGTACCTGGCCGTGGCGCAGGTACTGGCTTATGTCTTCCAAATGAACGAAGCGAAGAAAGGCCGGATGCCACCGCCAGAGCGCAAACCGAAGGTGGAGGTGCCGCCTGAGTTCCGTCACGACGATTGACGATAGGGCTTAAGGGCGCAGCGTTACATCCATGGATGGATGGTATGCGGGTAACGCACGACGGCATGGATGCCGGAGGTAGAGCAATGCAGGAGCAATTGCCGAGGACGCAGTTACCTGTCATCCGCCGTCGTGGTAAAATTATGTGAGTCAGCACCGGCTTTCGGGATATGCCGCCAGCGCTCAACGGCAGGCCGGGAATGCGCGCTTTGCGGCATACACCTTGCGCCCCTGCCTCAACCAGTGCTCGTCATCCGCTGATTATCCTTCTTCACTCAGCGGCAACCTTTTGCCGCATTCTGGCAAGGCTTTTGCAAAGTTCCTATTAGTAGTCTGTAAAGAGTCATCGTTTTGGCGGTTTAGGTACGCCCTCTAGGAATAAATCAATGGCAATGCCCGGTAGCAGTACGCTGCGACAACTCAAGAACATGGACCGCAATACCTTGCTACGTGGTATGCGCGTCAATGCACAAAATGTACTCACCGGGCACCTGGGTGTCCCCTTATTCTTACTGGTGTTATTGGCATTCGTTACGTTGCCGATGCCGACGCCCATTCTCGACCTGTTCTTCACGTTTAACATCGCACTGTCCATCATTGTGCTCCTGGTTACTATCTATGCGTTGCGACCGCTCGATTTTGCGGTATTTCCGTCCATCTTGCTGGTGGCTACACTGCTGCGTTTGGCGCTGAACGTTGCCTCGACGCGGGTCGTTTTACTTAACGGGCACGAAGGTGGAGACGCGGCAGGGAAGGTGATTGAGGCCTTCGGTGAGGTGCTGATCGGCGGTAACTACGCGGTCGGTCTCGTCGTGTTTGCGATCCTGATGATCATTAACTTCGTGGTGGTGACCAAGGGTGCGGGCCGCGTATCGGAAGTAAGTGCACGTTTTACCTTGGATGCCATGCCCGGTAAACAGATGGCGATCGATGCTGATCTGAACGCAGGCTTGATCGATGCGGATGCTGCTAAGTCTCGTCGGGCAGAGATTGCACAGGAAGCTGACTTCTACGGTTCTATGGACGGTGCATCGAAGTTTGTACGCGGTGACGCCGTCGCCGGTATCCTGATTTTGATCATCAATATCGTCGGTGGTATTGCCATCGGTATGGCGCAGCATGGTTTGAACTTTGGTACAGCGGTTGAAAACTACGCCTTGCTGACCATCGGTGATGGTTTGGTCGCTCAGATTCCATCGCTATTGCTGTCCACAGCAGCTGCGATCATGGTAACGCGTAACTCCAGCAGTCAGGAAATGGGTGGTCAGATCACCGACCAAATGCTCGGCTCCCCGCGCATTCTGGCCGTTGCCGCAGGCTTGTTGTGGGTGCTGGGTCTCGTGCCTGGTATGCCACACATGGTATTTTTGGGGCTGGCACTGGTACTGACGGTCGCTGCCTTGTGGACCTATTTGCGCAACAAGGAAGACGCTGAGGACCTCGCTGACGAGGCAGGGCGCCCTGGTGGCGGTGGCGGCAGCAAGGGCGGCGGCAAAGGCGGTGGTTTGCCGGGTAGCTCACCAGACGGTGTGGCACCGCGTCCCGGTGGCGGTAGCGCAAAAGAAGGTACCCTTGAGCAGGACACCAAAGAACTCAGCTGGGACGATGTGCAACCGGTCGACATGGTGGGCTTGGAAGTAGGCTATCGCCTGATTCCTCTGGTCGATAAGTCGCAAGGTGGGCAACTGCTGGGCCGCATTAAAGGTGTGCGCAAAAAACTATCACAGGATGTCGGTTTCTTGATGCCGTCCATTCATATTCGTGACAACTTGGATTTGTTGCCGAACCATTATCGACTCACACTGATGGGGGTCACCATCGCCGAGGCGGAGATCCATCCGGAACGTGATATGGCGATCAATCCAGGACAGGTGTTCGGCGATATTGCGGGCATTGCGGCCAAAGACCCGGCGTTTGGGTTGGACGCAGTGTGGATAGAGTCATCACAGAAGGATCAAGCTCAGGCACTAGGCTATACTGTGGTTGATGCCAGTACTGTTGTAGCCACTCATTTGAACCAAATATTGTTTAAGCACGCTCACGAACTGC
Organism: Salinispirillum sp. LH 10-3-1; assembly: GCF_030643825.1. Classification (GTDB taxonomy): domain Bacteria; phylum Pseudomonadota; class Gammaproteobacteria; order Pseudomonadales; family Natronospirillaceae; genus Salinispirillum. The sequence goes on along the minus strand of NZ_CP101717.1, from coordinate 2,174,023 downwards.
TGGGCCATGAGGAAGTTCAGAAGCTGTTGGATCAGTTGACGAAGAATTCGCCGAAACTGGCAGAAGAACTGGTGCCGAATACACTCAGTGTCAGTGCCTTGTTGAAGGTTCTGCAGAATCTGTTGCTGGAGCAGGTGCCAATACGTGATATGCGCACCATAGCCGAAGCATTGACCAATGCTGGGTCGCAGGATACGTCACAATTGACCGCAGCGGCTCGCACCGCCTTGGCTCGGTTGATAGTGCAGAACATCATCGGCAATGAAACCGAAATGCCGGTTATGACGTTGGATCGCGATTTGGAACAGTTGTTGCAGAGGATCCTTCAGCAGGGTCAACAAAATGGCGGCGGTGATGCCGTAATGATTGAGCCAGCTTTGGCTGAGAAGCTGCAAGGATCGGTCGGAGAGTTGGTGCGCCGACTAGAGGCAGAAGGGAAGCCGGCGATACTACTGGTGCCTGGGCCTTTGCGCATGATGCTGGCCCGTTTCTTCCGGTTTGCCGTGGATAATCTGAATGTGCTGGCGTACGACGAAGTACCGGAAAATAAAAGAATTACTGTAGTGGCCTCGGTCGGACAGTCTTAGGAGCAAGAGCATGAAAGTACGTAAATTCATTGCACGGAACATGTCAGAGGGTTTAAAGCTCGTGGCCGCTGAACTGGGTGATGAGGCGATGATTCTGTCTAACCGTAAGGTGGCAGAAGGCATCGAGATACTTGCTGCCGTTAAGGCTGAAGACGAAGGCGACGATCCTATCGTGGCGCCGCAGATTGAGGCTGCTCCTAAGGTTCCTTCCGCCCCAGTACCCGCACCCTCTCAACCTAACGCCTTGACGCGTGACTCTCTGCGTGAACTGATAGCACCGCGCGCGCCAGGCGCTGCGCCTAAACCACGTGAAACCATGCAAGACAGCATTATTCGTATGTCTGAGCAAGAAGGCGGTGGGGGTTTAACCCGCGATGCTTTGATGCAGTTGTTGACTAAGCACAAAGACCCGCTGGAAGAAAAGCGGCAAAAGCTGCGTGACCAGATCACCGAACAAAACAAATACGATTTTGATGACGAGCCGGTCAAAGACGAGCCCGTTAAGCCAGTGGCGAAGCCGGTTCGGGCTGCCAAACCGGTCGAAAAGCCTGCGGCCCAGCAGACGCGTAAGCCTGCTCCGCAGGTACCGGTGCGTCCGGTCGCCAGTGCTGAGCAGAAAGAGTTGTCTGCAATGCGCGAGGAATTGACGGCATTGCGTCAGTGGCTGGAAGTGCATGAGCGGCAGAATATTGGAGAGGCGGGCGGCCCTCTTGCGCAACGGCTGATGTTGTGTGGCTTTGACAGTCGCTGCATTACGCCGATGGTGGAAAAATACGGTGACCAATTGGCGGATGACAGCTGGACCTTGGCGCTGGAAAAGATCGCCAGCTTGGCTGAAAACAATGCTGAATGTTTAGTAAAGCGCGGTGGTATTGCCGCCTTAATCGGCCCAACAGGTGCTGGCAAAACAACGACACTATCGAAGATAGCAACCCGTTTCGCGATGCAGCACGGTGCGGATGCGCTGGGTATTATCTCCTTGGATCAATACCGCATCGGCGCGCATGAGCCAGTCAAAATTCTGGCACGGATACTTGGCTGCGAAATTATCTTGCAAGATCAGGCGGATAATCTTGAAGAGTCCTTGGCTAAACTCAGCAGTAAAAAGTTAATTCTAATTGATACCAATGGTTCTGAGCGCGGCTTGGGCGCTTACCAGGCGCAGTTGGGTCAGAGTGCACTCGAACGCCATATCAAACCCATTTTGGTATTGCCGTCTAACTTGTCTGTGCATAGTCTGCAGAACGCCTACACGCGTTTCAGTGTATTGAAACCACGCGGCATTATTCTGACCAAATCGGATGAAAGTGCAGAGATTGGTCCTGTCTTGAGTCTCAGTTTGCGCAAAAAAGTACCACTGTTGTATTGGAGTGACGGCACCTTAGTGCCGCAGGATCTCCATTTTGGTCAGGTTAAACGCCTGATCGAGGAGAGTTATGCCAGCTTAAAGCGAGATTTCTCGGGGGCCAAAGTAGCCCTCACCGGTTAGTCTACGTAAAGACGCTGCTGGAGCTCTAGCAGTTTGAACCCTAGCAGTCAGGAACAGGCGCACTATGGCGAAACAGGAACCCGTTCAGGTAATTGCCGTTACAGGAGGCAAAGGCGGCGTTGGGAAAAGTAATGTGTCCATCAACGCAGCGGTTGCTATGGCAAAACTGGGCAAGCGCGTGGTGGTATTGGATGCTGACCTAGGGTTGGCAAATATCGACGTATTGCTCGGTTTGCGGGCTACCCGAAACCTGGTGGACGTCCTCGACGGCCGCTGTGGTCTCAAAGACGTCATGGTTGAAGGCCCGTGCGGCATTAAAGTCATTCCTGCATCATCTGGCACGCCCTATATGGCCAATTTAGCCGAGCAAGAGCATGCCGGAATCATACACGCCTTCTCATCGTTGGCAGATGAAATGGATGTGCTGATTGTCGATACCGCTGCAGGCATTTCCCGGACCGTTGTTAGCTTCGTGAGGGCCTGTCAAGAAGTCTTGGTGGTGGTATGTGACGAACCAACCTCCATTACCGATGCCTATGCACTGATTAAAGTCATCAATCACGACTACAATATGAATAGGTTCCGTATTTTGGCCAATATGGTCAGAACCAAAAACGAGGGCATGCGGTTGTACCAGAAGCTCACCAGTGTGACAGAGCGTTTTGTAGACGTTGCTTTGCAGTACGCAGGTGAGATACCTTTTGATGATAATGTAAGGCGTGCGGTGCAAAAGCAAAAGTCAGTGGTCGATGCCTACCCAAATACCAAGGCCTCAATCGCCTACGAGCAACTAGCACAGCAAATGATACGGTGGCCATTGCCAACCTCGCCCAAAGGACACTTGGAGTTCTTTGTAGAGCGTTTGATTACCGGCAGTGTGAGATAGTGAATGTTACAGGTGCCTCCATACATGTATGAGTCGCAAAACAAAAAAAGTCAGATGGATGAGCTGGTAACAGCGCATGCGACGCTGGTAAAGCGAATTGCGCATCATCTAATGGCTAGACTACCAGACACCGTATTGGCAGAGGATCTCATTCAGGCTGGCATGATCGGTCTGATCGAAGCGGCCAAGAATTATGACCGTACCAAGGGCGCTACCTTTGAAACCTATGCGGGTATTCGGATTCGTGGTTCAATGTTAGACGAGGTGCGGAAAGGTGATTGGGTGCCGCGCAGTGTGCATCGCAACAGTCGACGTGTATCGGATGCGATCCGTACTGTAGAAATGCGCGAGTCGCGTGATGCACAGGATCAAGAAGTTGCGGCTGAAATGGGCATTTCACTCGATGAGTTCTATTCCTTGTTGAAAGACACCCAGAACGCGCGTTTATTCAGTTTTGAAGAATTGATGGAAAGTTCGTCATCCGCAGAGTCGGATCAGAGTTGGCATTCGGCGGTTGAGCAGGGCCCCTCATCCCGTCACGAATCATCGAGCATGCACGCCTCAATGGTGGATGCTATAAAAACACTACCCGAACGGGAGCAACTCATACTATCCTTATACTATGACGAAGAGCTCAACTTAAAAGAGATCGGTGCGGTACTCGGAGTCAGCGAATCAAGGGTCAGTCAGATTCATTCGCAGGCCACTCATCGACTCAGAGCCAGATTAAGAGACTGGCGCGAAGGTGAAGAGTGACGTATACCTGTATATTATTAAGCGTGTTTATTAAAAAAAGTTAATTTGCGCCGATAACCTTAACCGGGTTTGCGTGTTTTGGAGGTAGCCTTGGATAAGAACATGAAAATTCTGGTGGTGGATGATTTTTCAACGATGCGTCGCATTGTTAAAAACCTGCTGCGGGATTTAGGGTTTACAAATACGCATGAGGCCGATGACGGAAGTACCGCCTGGCCAATGTTACAAAGTGGCGACTTTGATTTTCTGGTCACTGACTGGAATATGCCAGGCATGACGGGCATCGAGCTACTGCAGAAGGTGCGCGCGGACGATCGTCTAAAAACGTTGCCGGTTCTCATGGTCACTGCGGAAGCAAAACGCGACCAGATCGTGGCGGCGGCACAAGCTGGCGTAAACGGATATGTGGTCAAGCCCTTCACTGCTGCAGCGCTGAAAGAAAAAATCGAAAAGATTTTTGAGCGCGTGGATGCGAGCAAGTAACCGACTGACGGAGTACTTATGAGTCAGACAGGTGCAGACAACGCCAGACAAGAATTCGAAGAGCTGATTAAGCTTAAATCCCATGAGTTGCAGGGGCACATTGAGCGTGGCGATCTCAATGCCGCTATGAATATTATCCAGCAACTGCAAGATGCGCGTGAGCAGACATTGTATAAAGAAGTCGGCCGCCTCACACGTGGTCTGCACGACGCCATAACCAACTTCCACATTGATGCCAATATCGGCGAAGACTTCACGCAGCTGTCGGAGATGGCTGATGCGACAGACCGTCTCGGTTACGTGGTAAAAATGACCGAAGATGCTGCCAACAAAACCATGGATAAAGTCGATGAGTGTATGCCGATTGCAAATGATCTCGGCATAGTGGCAGATGAATTGCGCACTGAGTGGCAACGTTTATCACGGCGTGAAATGTCGGCAGATGAATTTCGTGAACTGTATTGGAAAATGGATCAGTTTCTCGATCGTTTAGGCGGAGACTCCAAAGCGCTGTACGGTCATTTATCAGACATCCTGCTGGCACAGGACTTTCAGGACTTGACTGGGCAGGTCATTCAGCGGGTAACCGGTTTGGTTCGCGATGTTGAAAAAAGCCTCGTCGACCTGATGTTGCTGGCCAGTAAAGTAGAAAACGTTGCTGGTTTTACGCGCGAAAAAGCGCCAGAAAAAGAAAAAGATAGCTTGGCAGGACATGGCCCCACGGTTAAGAAAACCGAAGATACTGTCTCCAGCCAAGATGACGTCGACGATCTACTGTCCAGTCTGGGCTTTTAGGGAGCTGTTGTATGAGCTTTGATGCTGACGAAGAAATATTGCAGGACTTCCTCGTTGAGGCGGGTGAAATACTGGAATCCCTGTCGGAGCAATTGGTTGAGCTGGAGCGGCGTCCAGAAGACCCTGATTTGCTGAATTCCATTTTCCGTGGCTTCCATACTGTGAAGGGGGGCGCTGGCTTCCTGCAGTTAACTCCGTTAGTTGATTGCTGTCATATCGCTGAGAACGTGTTTGACGTATTGCGCAAGCGTGAACGTCCGGTAACCTCTGCCTTGATGGATATTGTGTTGCAGGCCTTGGACACGGTTAATGTGATGTTTGATCAAGTGCGCGCAGGCTCTATGCCCGATCCAGCGTCGCCGCAATTGCTGGCTGACTTGGAGCGTATGACCTTACCCGAGACGAGTGAAGGAGAGGTCTTGGCGGAAACGCCAGCGGCGCCGTCTGAGCCAGAGCCAGTGTCCAGTGCGGGCAGCGACTCTGATGCTGTTGTGGCAGGTGGTGATATCACCGACGATGAGTTTGAGCATCTGCTGGATGCTCTACAGCAGGGTGGTTCGGGATCTGCGCCCGCCGTCGAAATTGAAAAGTCGCAGCCTGCTGAGAAGTCCAAGCCGACGGCGGGTGCTGACGACGAAATCACTGATGATGAATTCGAGAAGCTGCTCGATGAGTTGCACGGTGAAGGTCAGTTCAAGGTCGAGGCGGCGGACGTGCCCGCGGCAAAAAGTAAACCCGCAGCAACACCGTCTGCTGGGGACGGTGATGAAATTACCGATGATGAATTTGAGCAGTTGTTGGATAACCTGCACGGTAAGGGCCAGTTTGACGGCACCGTAGCGGAAAAGTTTGATCAGGACAAAGTGAAGCAAGTGGCCGATGTGCCATCTGCGGATGATACTTCCAGTGCAAAAGGGGCTGCCCCGGTGGCACCGAAAGCCACACCAGCCACAGCACCGGCGCCTAAAGCGGACATTAAACCAGCCGCGGCTGCAGCACCGCCCGCTCAGCCGACTCTGGGTGGGGATGCCAAGGGCGCTGCGTTGGCGCAAGAGGCTACCGTCCGGGTCGATACCAAGCGTCTTGACGACATCATGAACATGGTGGGCGAGCTCGTACTGGTGCGCAACCGACTGGTGCGTTTAGGTGAAGCTCAAGGCGACGAGGAAATGCAAAAAGCTGTTGCTAACCTCGATGTGGTAACAACGGACTTGCAGAACTCTGTAATGAAAACGCGCATGCAGCCGATCAAGAAGGTCTTTGGTCGTTTCCCACGCGTGGTGAGAGACTTGGCTCGCAGCCTGAAGAAAGAAATTAACTTAGAGTTGATTGGCGAAGATACCGACTTGGATAAAAACTTGGTCGAAGCCTTGGCTGACCCCTTGGTGCACTTGGTGCGCAATTCAGTTGACCATGGTATCGAAGCGCCCGATGTTCGAGTGGCGGCAGGCAAAACCAAAGTAGGCAAAATCACCTTGTCAGCCGAGCAAGAGGGCGACCATATTCTGTTGTCTATTCACGACGATGGCGGCGGTATGGACCCGAACCGCTTGCGCGGCATTGCCGTCGAGCGCGGTGTGATGGATCAAGATGCAGCGGATCGACTGTCTGATAAAGAAGCGTTTAACTTAATCTTTGCGCCAGGATTCTCTACCAAGAAAGAAATTTCTGATGTGTCGGGTCGCGGTGTGGGCATGGATGTGGTGAAAACCAAAATCGCCCAGCTGAACGGCAGCATTGATATTGAATCTCACATGGGTAAGGGCACCAGTATTCGCATCAAGGTGCCGTTGACCTTGGCCATCATGCCCACCTTGATGGTCATGTTGGGCGAGCAGGCCTTTGCGTTGCCTTTGGTTAATGTCGACGAAATATTCCATTTGGATCTGACTAAGACCAACGTGGTCGATGGCAAAGAAGTGGTGGTGGTACGCGGGCGTCCATTGCCTTTGTTCTATCTCAAGCGCTGGTTGATTAAAGGGTCAGTGCAACACGGTAAAGAAAGTGGTCATGTGGTGGTCGTATCCGTGGGCACGCAGCAGGTCGGCTTTGTGGTAGACCAGCTGGTCGGTCAAGAAGAGGTGGTGATCAAGCCGCTGGGCAAAACCTTGAACGGTACTGCTGGTATGGCGGGTGCAACCATAACGGGTGACGGCCGTATTGCTCTGATTCTTGATGTGCCCAGTATGCTAAATCATTATGCTTGAACCCATTAGGGTCAGGTCAGCTAAAGAGAGACAGTAATGACAATCAGTGTTCTGGTGGTCGACGACTCCTCGTTTTTTCGCCAGCAGATTATTTCTATTTTGCGGAACAGCTCGGAGCTGACGGTAGTAGGGACTGCAAGCCATGGGCGCGAAGCAGTAGAAAAAGCGATTCAGCTTAAGCCTGATGTCATAACGATGGACTATGAAATGCCCGTAATGGATGGCATTTCGGCGGTGCGCGAGATTATGGCGAAGGCACCGACCGCTATACTGATGTTTTCCTCATTGACTACCTCGGGTGCACGGGTGACGCTGGATGCGTTGGATGCCGGCGCACTGGACTATTTGCCAAAATTCCGCGAGAACATGACGCAGAATGAACTGCTGAAGCAGCAGCTCATTGATAAAATTCTGGCCGTTGCCAAAAAACGGCAGAAGCCACGCGTTGCAGCCGCCAGTGAGCGGCGGCCCGGTAAAATTTCACTACCACGCAAACCGGAAATTATTCTGATTGGCACCAGTACTGGTGGCCCCGTTGCCTTGCAGAAGGTGCTGACACAAATTCCGGCCACAATCCGTGTGCCGATATTACTGATTCAACACATGCCAGAGGCTTTTACTGGACCTTTTGCGGAGCGTCTCGATCGACAGTGTCAGATTCGAGTGGCTGAAGCCAAAGACGGTAGTGTCTTGGAACCCGGACTCGCGTTGCTTGCGCCAGGCGGCAAACAAATGATGTTGGGCTCACGCAACTCAGTGCGAATTATGGATGGTGACGAACGTCTGAACTACAAACCCTCGGTGGACTTAACCTTCGGCAGTGCGGTGAAATATTATCGTGACCGTGCGTTGGCCATTGTCTTGACTGGCATGGGGGCTGACGGTCGTGATGGTGCTCGTTTACTTAAACAAGCAGGTTCTCATGTATGGACTCAGGACGCTGCCAGCTGCGTCATTGATGGCATGCCCGGTTCGATTCGCAGTGCTGGGCTGTCGGATGCCGATATTCCGCTAGACGATATTGCAAAAACGCTCGTCAGTGTAATGTAAGCGAGCGACGCGGATGTTAGCGCTCGGAACTCTAATTGCCTGTGGACTTATTCTCTTCGGTTTTGTGCTGGAAGGCGGAAGTCCATTGGCACTCTTTAATCTCCCGGCTTTGATGATTGTGTTTGGTGCGACTCTGGGGGTCGGTGTCGCCCAAAGTGATCGGGCCCGCTTGATAAATCTGCGCTTTGTGCTGCAACGATTGCTATCGCCGAGTAAGCCTTCTTTTAGTGAAACGATTGATGCTTTGACGCGCTGGGGCCAACTTGCGCGTAAAGACGGCGTGTTGGCGTTGGAAAAAGAGGCCAGCTTGCAACCGGACGCTTTTTTGCAAGAAGGTATGTTGTTGCTGGTTGATGGCGTCAAGGGTGAAGGCGTGCAGCAACACTTAACCGTGGCGATGGTTGCAGAAGAGGAACAGTACTTAGAGGGGGCTGAGTTCTTTGAGCAATTGGCCAGTTATGCGCCTACTATGGGAATTCTAGGAGCCGTGCTTGGTTTGATCCAAGTAATGGTGGAGGTGTCTGATACCACCAATTTGGGAGTCGGTATTGCAACCGCCTTCGTAGCGATACTGTACGGACTGGCGTTGGCCAATCTGTTATTTCTGCCGGTAGCCTCACGTTTGCGCTGGCAGGCACAGCGCTTGTATCGACATAGGGAAATGACGCTGACGGGTCTAATGGCGATTCAACAAGGCGAAAATCCCCGACACATGGCTCAACGACTCCGGCACTTCAGGTGATTTGATGCGACGCTCTGCTCGAAGTTTTTCGCCACAGTCAGCACCACATTCTTCCCGATGGCTGTCATCATACGCTAATTTCACAACGATACTGGTGGCGCTATTTGCTTTTTTGATGGTTAATGCAGAGTTGGACTCAGCGCGCATCGGCGCATTGTCGGACACTGTCCAAGCGGTACTGGGTACCATCGAGCCACCAGACCAGTCCCTCCATGAACCAGAGTCGGTAGTGTCTGGATTGCGCGCACCGTCGAGCCCTGACATTGAACTGAACGTTGCTTCTGAGGCCTTGGTGGACACTGAGTCAGATACTCTACTGCAAGGCATTGCAGACACTATGGTACATGCCTTCGCAAACCACCGAGGCGCTGATACGCCCTCAGTCATTAGTTCGCCTGAGTGGGTAATGGTGCTATTGGCCAGCGACAGTTTGTTTCAGCCAGGGGACATCAACCTACGTGCTCAAGGGGAAGATGTGCTATACGTTATTGCAAGGGCTTTGCGCGATGAGGTTGTGGTGATCAATGTTGGCGCGCATACGGATGACCAAATAGCCTCAGCAGAAGCCAGCTGGCAGCTATCCAGTCGACGAGCGGCCTCTGTTGCGCGTTTTATGCAGCGAGATGGAATTGCGCCGCAGCGCATTGTGGCGCAAGGCTATGGCGGTTTTCAGCCGTTGCGACCGAATGATACAGCAGAGCACCGAGCTGCCAATCGACGCATCGAAATTTTAATCAGTAGGCCTTGGAGTGATTAAACGAGTGGGTGGAACCGAGTTGAGACCCGGTCAGATTGAACTCGTTAAGTGAAATATCTAAAGTTGGAACGCAGTTGGCAGATACAATAAAAAATTACGGGAGTGACAAACGTGCACGTTTGGGCCGTTGCAAATCAGAAAGGCGGTGTTGGTAAGACAACATCGGTCGTCAGTTTAAGCGCTTTACTCGGAGAGCAGGGTAAGCGCGTGTTGATGGTGGATATGGATCCACAAGGCAGCCTGACCAGTTATTTCCGCCTCAATCCAGATACTATCGAACACAGTGTGTATGATTTGTTCATGCATCAAGGCCGCGTGCCTGATCACATGACCGCGCAGTTGGTCGTCGATACAAATATGCCCAACGTGTGCTTATTACCCGCCAATACCGCATTAGCTACACTGGAGCGTAATATTTCCCAGCAGGGCGGTATGGGTTTGGTGTTGTCGCGCGCATTGACTCAGTTGTGGGATGATTTTGACTATGTGTTGATTGATACGCCACCGCTGTTGGGTGTGCTGTTGATCAATGCGATTGCCGCTGCGCAGGTGCTCATTCTGCCAGTACAGACCGAGTTTATGGCCTTGAAAGGCTTGGAGCGTATGATTCATACGCTGCAAATGGTAACCGCTTCGCGCAAAAAACAACTGAAGTATCTGATTGTCCCTACCATGTTTGACCGTCGTACACAGGCAGGGCAGCGCAGTTTGCGGACGCTGCGCCAGACCTATGACGATAAATTGTGGAAGTCAGCGATACCGATCGATACGCGACTGCGTGATGCATCGAGAGAGGGTTTGTCGATCTGTCAGCTAGACCCTAATTCTCGCGGTTGTGAATCCTACGGGAGTTTGCTACGCACGTTGCAACAGGAGATTGCATCGTGACACTGGTGTATCATGTCACGGACAATTTCCACGTGTATTCGGGAGTCTGTTAGGGTGAGTAGCTCTGATTCTACCAAGAAAAAAGCCGTTGCTGAGCTAGCGCCTGCTAAGCTGGCGTTGAATAGCTATCTCGCCATTATGCTGGAAGAGGCCACTTCGTGGGAGGATGATCTTGCTGAAGAGCCTGTTGTTGAACCCGATGTGGCCGAGCCAGAATTCGTTGAGCCAGAGCCAGAGCCAGAGCCAGAGCCAGAGCCAGAGCCAGAGCCAGAACCGGAGCCAGAACCGGAGCCAGAACCGGAGCCAGAGCCAGTAACGAAAGCTCCGGCACCAACACCGCGCACCCCTGAGCCTGAGGTGGCCGTTTCTCCGCCGGAGACTCAGCCCACTTTCGACGAAACGGTGCATCTTGCCGACAGTCAGCCAGTATTGGCTTGGAAAGAAAATGGTCGGCCAGGCTGGGCGCAGAACCGCTTCGATTGCTTGCTTTTCAAGGTCGATGGGTTAGCTCTGGCCGTGCCCATGTTATTACTCGGTACCATTTATCAGATGGACAGCGAACTTACGTCGCTGTTTGATCAGCCAGAGTGGTTTCTTGGTTTGCTGCGGGTGCACGACGGGCGCAATATTCGCGTCGTGGATACCGCCCAGTTGGTGATGCCCGAGCGTTATAGGCCGGAAGCAGTAGAATCATTGAGCTATGCTATAGGCATTCACGACTGCGATTGGGCCATGGGGTGTCACGAGGTTATTGGTTCTATAACGTTGACACCGGACGACGTGAAATGGCGAACGGAGCGTACTCGACGCCCATGGTTGGCCGGTACGGTGGTCGATCACATGTGTGCTCTGATTGATTTAGATGCTTTTGAATCGCAGTTGCTAAGCCAAGCGGCAAAGAAAAAACGCGTGCGTTAAAAGGGTTTTGGCGGCGTTGGCGGTGCGAAACTATGAGCGAGAACTTGGGTTTAATTAATTTGTTGTTGGGTCCGCTGCCGAACAAGGGTAAATTAGGCTATATTGATTATGTCGAGAGCAGTATTGTCTGCGTCTGCTGAGTCGTAAACGTGCTGCTTGGGTGCAGTAGGCTGATTTAAGGTGAATAAACTATGAGTACACAAGCTGCCAAAACCTCCGATGATCCAATTCTTCAGTGGGTAACTTTTCGTTTAGAGAATGAATCCTACGGCATCAACGTGATGCAGGTTCAAGAGGTGTTGCGTTACACGGAAATCGCTCCTGTGCCCGGTGCTCCCTCTTATGTTCTGGGTATCATTAACTTGCGTGGTAACGTGGTAACGGTTATTGATACGCGAGAGCGTTTCGGAATGTCCCCGTCTGAAGTGACCGACAACTCTCGTATTGTCATTATTGAAACTGATATGCAGGTAGTTGGTATCTTGGTGGATTCGGTGGCCGAGGTGGTTTATTTGCGCCAGTCCGAGATAGAAACCGCTCCGAACGTGGGTAACGATGAGACGTCTAAGTTCATTCAAGGCGTTTGTCATAAGAATGACGAGCTACTCATTTTGGTTGAGTTGGATCGTTTGTTCAGCATGGACGAATGGCAGGAACTTGGCGAGATCTAATGCAGTTAGAGAGTAAAAGGAACTCGAACACTGACGAGCACACTCAGGTGTGCTCATGACAGTCTTAGATGACGCACAATTACTGGCACTTTTAGTGCCTTTTGTCGTTTTGTTGGTGCTTGTCTTGTTTTCTTTGTGGGTCTCCGCTGGTCGACGGAATCGTCGGTTGACTCATGAGGTCGAGGCGATGCGTCGGGAGTTGTCCATGATTCAGGCAGGAAATATTGGCCTAGGAAAGAAGCTGTTGGCGGTGGCCCGTCAATCGCATCATGTGCAGCAACAGTTTAAAGCCATTAAAGACACTCAGTCCCAACCTGCCAGCTCCCCTGTCGGCAATGCGTCACCGAAATCATCGACTCCTCAGTTGGTCCCTAAAGAAGAGGCTAAAAAGGCGAAAGTAGATGTTGTCGTGGCCGATGATGATAGCGAAGAAGACACCTTAGTCCAGTTCGACACGGCGCAGACAATGCTGCGCTCAGGCGCGCAAATTGACCAAGTGATTCGCAGTACTGGCCTCACTAGGTCTGAAGCAGAATTGATATTGTTGCTCAACCAGCCAAGCATGAACGCGCGACAATAACGCGTGGGTTATTTAATTTGTTCTATTTCTAGACCCAGCTGGTATTTACCACCGCCCATTTCATCTACTCGGTGAACTTTCACCGCTGCATCTAATGGTGCAAATTGACCAGTAAGTGCCGGTAAGTGCACTTGAAATTGGGTACCTACAGCCACCGATTGATCGACTTCGATCAGCATGCCTACGGCGCTTAAGTCTTTGCAGATGCAATGCTTCTGTGTCCCGTCTTCCATCTGAATTACCGCAGGAGCATCCATATTCATGCGCATGAAGGAACGTTTTTCCATGTAATCGCGATCAATCATCAGAATAGCCCTTCTCGTTGTTGGCTTTCACCAGTTTGGCGAACAGGCGTGTGAAAATTACCCACACCATCTGTTATAAAAATTATTAGCGCTGGTGTCAAAGGCAAAATGCGGTTGTTGATGCAAAGATGAAATAAGGTAGTAAGGCCAGATTTTCCAGACGCCCTCTTGCAGGGCATGGAGTGAAGGAGTACGCTCGCTCGAAAATGAAATGTAAGGGCAGTTCATGGCTGTGGGCAAAGCCACCTTGTTGGTTATTGACGATGACGCATCGGTACGTGAATCGTTGGCCGGATATCTCGAAGACTCGGGGTATGATGTACTGCAGGCCGCCGACGGAGTAGCCGGCCTTGAAGTCTTTTATGCTGATCAACCTGATTTGGTGTTGTGCGACCTGCGCATGCCGCGCAAGGACGGATTGGCCGTATTGCAAGAAGTTGTTGATCGACGCCCAGATGTACCCTTTATTGTTGTGTCGGGCGCCGGTGTTATGTCTGACGTCGTATCAGCGTTGCGGTTCGGCGCTTCGGACTACATCGTAAAGCCAGTAACCGACTTGGCGGTGGTGGAACACGCCATCGACAAGGCGCTTGAACGCGTCCGTCTATTGCATGAAAACAATACTTATCGTGAAACACTCGAAGATACCAATCAGCGTCTCCAGGACACCATTGAGACCTTAGAGGCCGATCTGCGCGCAGGACGTCACGTACAGCAAAGCATGCTGCCACCCAAGCCTTTTCAGGCACATGGTCTTAATGCGGACTACGAGCTGCACCCCTCGTTGTTTTTGAGTGGTGACTTTGTTGACTACTTTGAACTACAGCCCGGTGTTTTGCTTCATTATATTGTCGATGTCGCAGGTCATGGCGTGTCGTCGGCGATGGTGACTATCCTGATCCGCAACGAAGTGATTCGTTTAAAGAACGAATGGCGTTACAAGGTCTCGCAACACATTGCTCACCCAGCCGAGGTGCTGGCTCATCTTAACCAAGAATTGTTGCGCAGTAAGATAGGCAAGCACGCCACCTTGTTCATCGGTATCCTGGATTCTTTAAACCAAACTTACTGTTACGCCAACGCAGCGCATTTTCCTTACCCTATACTAAAGGTCGACGGTGCGGTTAAAGCGCTCGAGCTACCTAGTTCAGCCTTGGGGTTGTTCCCAAATGCGCGCTATGAAGAGTTTACCTTAAATTACGATAGCGAATTTGCAGTCGCTATGTGTTCAGACGGTTTACTGGAGATTAATACCGACCAGCCACTGGCTGATCGAGAACAAGCGTGGATGGAATTGGTCAGTGCCTGTGATTTCAGTGTACCCGCCATTTGCGCTCAACTTAGACTGCAGGACATTGAGGAGTCGCCAGACGACATGACCATTCTGTCGGTCACGCATTGGAACAGACTCCGGAAAGACAACGTATGAGACAAGGTCAAATCCTGGTCGCTGAGACCGATGATGCGTACATCTTGAAATTAGTAGGGGATGTACGCCTCACTCTATCGACAACCCTTGAAAGCTGTATTCAAAAAATGCTGACAACGGGGCGCTATCAACATGTTATGGTTGACCTCACAGAGGCCGACGGCTTAGACAGCACCACGCTGGGGTTATTGGCTAAGCTGAGCATACAAGTACAGCAGCTGCTGCATTTCGTGCCAGTATTGGTGTGGCGCTCGCCGGACATACAGCGGGTGCTGTTAAGCATGGGTTTTGCCGATACCGTCTATCATATGGTGGATACCATGGACTTGGCAGGCACCCAGGCCGAGGTGGTAGAGGCCATCGACAGCGACGAAGAGGAAATACGAGACCGCGTGCTCGAAGCACACCGTGTGCTTATGTCGTTAAACGAAACGAATCAGAATACCTTTCGTGATTTAGTCTGTGCTTTGGAACAAGGCCAGTGCTGATTGACCGGATGGCAAGCAGTCAAGGAATGTTATGAGTAAGAAATCAGCGAAGGTTGCAGTCCTTGGTGGCGGCAGCTTTGGAACCGTAATCGCCAACATTGCCGCCCAAAACGGTTGTGATGCTTGGTTATGGATGCGCAGTGAGAAACAGCTGGAAGACATCCGGGAAAGCGGTATGAATACCCGTTACCTGCCAAAGTACGAGCTGCATGAGAACCTGACCCCAACCAATGATATGGCGGCAGCAGTAGGGGATTGTGATGTATTGTTCGTGGCGGTACCCAGTAAAGCTTTTCGTGTTGTGGTGTCGGATGCTTTAGCGTATTTGCCGAAAGGTGCTGGCTTGGTGAGCTTAACAAAAGGTATCGAGCCACAAACCTTCCATTTAATGAGTGATATTCTACGCGAACTGGCCCCCGAACACGCTATCGGCGTCATCAGTGGTCCTAATCTGGCTAAAGAAATCGCGCAAGGCCAACTGACGGCTACGGTGGTTGCTTCTGCTTCATCATCTCTGCGTAATACCGTGCATGACCTGCTGGGAAGCCGGACGTTCAGAGTGTATGCGAATCCTGATATCTACGGTGTAGAGCTGGCCGGTGCCTTGAAGAATATCTACGCTATTGTCAGTGGTATGGCGGGTGCATTGGGCATGGGTGAGAACACGCGTGCGATGCTGATGACGCGTAGCCTCGCAGAAATGAGCCGCTTTGCCGTTAAGATGGGAGCCAATCCTCTCACTTTTATCGGCTTGGCTGGGATGGGAGACTTAATCGTTACCTGTACCTCGCCATTGAGTCGCAACTACCGGGTCGGCTATGCTATTGGCCAAGGCTATTCGTTGAAACAAGCTGTCAAGCAATTAGGCGAGACCGCTGAAGGTGTTAATACACTGCGCATGGTGAAGGAGAAGGCTGACGAGCTCGGTGTCTATATGCCGCTTGTCAAAGGGCTCTATGAAGTCGTTCACAATAATCAGAACGTCGACCTGATTGCCGAACATCTGATGTTAGGTGAGCGTGCGCAAGACGTCGACTTCATGTTCGATCAGGAATGAGGAAGCAACATGTCTAGTAACGAGAGAAGTAAGTGGGAATATTTGTTATTTCGTGTGCTGTACATGATTTTATTCTGGCTGGTCAGCCGCATCGCGTGGGTATTTCTCGGCATCTTTGCCTTAGTGCAATTAGTATTTGTGATGGTGCGTGGTGAGAAGCAGCCCACATTGCTAGAGATATCTGCCAGCACGGTTACCTTTGTGGAGCAGTGCGCCACCTACCTGACCTTCAACTCCGAATACAAACCCTTTCCGTTTAATGACTGGCCAGAGGTGTCGGTGCGTGAGGGTGCGGAACCTGGCAATGATTGAGTTGTATTTGTTGCGGCATGGGGAAGCTGAGCCGAGAGCGACACACGACTCTCAGCGCCGTTTGACGCCGCACGGGCAAGCAGAGGTGTTGGCCGCAGCCGAGCACCTGCCAGCCCAGCTGGATGTTCTGCTGCATAGCCCTTATTTGCGCACGCATGAAAGTGCACTGCAGGTGCTCAAGCAACGCAGCGCCTCGACTGTGCAGGTAGCCGATTGGCTAACGCCTGAAGCACCGGTCGATATGGCGCTAGAACAACTGTCTCAGTACAGCGGTTCGGTATTGTTGGTTACCCATAATCCACTGGTCAGTTATCTGGCGGCACGCCTCAGTGGGCAGTCGGTCAATCAGACGAGCTTTGGTACGGGTTCGCTGGCGCACTTGCAGGGCGATGACGTACTGCCAGCAAACTTGTCGTTTGCATGGTTGTGATCTCTAATCTATGACCAAGCCTATATTGCATTTCGCGCACGCCAATGGTTTTCCAGTGGCAACTTATCGGCGGTTTTTGACGCCTTTTCAGTCGACATACGATTTGGCGATGACGGATTTTATCGGGCATCATCCGCAATACCCTGTAACCAATAATTGGTTCAAGCTCTGTGATCATTTGATTCATGATATAGAACAACATGGAGAGCCGGTGGTCGGTGTAGGGCATTCGTTGGGCGGTGGTTTGATGTTTATGTCATCGTTATTACGGCCTGACTTGTTCAAGTCTGTATTGGTGTTGGACGTGCCCTTGATGACGTTCTGGGAATCGTCCATGTTTGCCCTGATGAAACGAACTCCTTGGCTGGACAAGGTTACGCCTGCCGGTCGAGCTTCTCGTCGCCGCGCAGAATGGCAGACGCAGGAAGATGCCTTTGCCTATTGGCGAACGCGCCCGCTGTTTCGGCGTTTTCCTGACGATGTACTGTGGGACTACGTTCATGCGGTTACCGAGCTCAATGAGCACGGGCTTTGGTCTTTGCGCTTTCGACCCGAGATCGAAGCCAGTATTTTTCGTACGTACCCAACCAATTGGGTACGCCACTATCATAAACGCCATGACGGCTTGCAGGTCGTGGTCGGTGAAGACACTCGGCTCGTTAAAGCACATCATGTGCGGTTGATGCGCGAACGCTTAGGTATTCCGGTTCACCAGGTGCCTGGCGGGCATTTGTTTCCCCTTGAGTTGCCTGAGGCGTCGGCAGAATTTCTGTTGACCTTGCTCGCGCGTAAAGAGGCCGTGGCAGATGCGTGAGAAGAAGCACGAGCTGTTAGGGCTAACACTGGCAGAATGCCAGTGGGGCAGTGGAAACTTTCCTGTATTTGCGCTGCACGGTTGGCAAGACAATGCCGCCAGTTTTGCGGCGTTAGGTGAAGCGTTAGAGCGCAAATCGTCCGACTACCAATTGATCGCTATTGATTTGCCGGGGCACGGTCATTCAAGCCACTTTCCTGCGTCGCAGTTTTATAATCTGTGGGACTATATTCCCGTTTTGGTCGCCAGACTGGAACTGGCCGCAGCACCGGTTTGGCTTTTGGGCCATTCGCTAGGGGGGATGCTCGGCACTCTGATTGCTGCTCTTCGGCCCGATTTAGTGCGTGGCATTGTGACCCTTGATATCGTTGGCCTCGCCACTGATCCTGTTGACCGTCAGTTAGAGCGCTACTTGGCGTCCCTTACAGAACAATTACAACCTATAAAACGCTTGGCTCCGGCGGCCAGTTTAGCCGCGGCGATTGCGCGTCGTGCACGCATTGGCAGCCCAGTCAGCGCGCCAGCAAATGCGCAGCTGACCTCGCGTGGAGTGTGTTGTGTTGGTGAGGGTGAGGCAGCCGAATGGCATTTTCGACTGGACCCAAGAGTCCGAATTGGGTCGGTTTGGCGTATGTTAGATGACCAAGCCAAAGCGCTGACAGCCAGACTTACTTGCCCTTGGCACGCTATACTAGGCGAGTCTGGGTTTTTCTCTCCCAACATTGTGGAACGCTTACGACTTGAGTTGCCAATAACGACTGTGACTTGGTGGCCTGGAGGTCATCATTTTCATATGGAGTCACAGCCCGACGAATTGTGGCTAACCCTAGAGCAGAGGATAACACTATGAATAAAATTTGGCTGACTGGGGTCGCTGTGGCCTTGTCACTTGCTTTACCCTCGAACGCATGGGCTTCGTCCGTGGCGGACGTGTTACGTGGTTTCCAGCCGTCTCGGTTGATGGACCAGAGTGTGGAGACAGAGCCGCAGCAGTTTTGGTGGCTCAAGAGTGCGGTAAAACGCATTGGTAGCGATTATGTGGCCGATAACGAGGAGCGTCTCGAAGTTCAGCGTTTGCGTTGGGAGTTGTACGAAATCTCCAGCAATCACAGCGAAGCTGCCATTTACGAGCGCATCATGGAGACGTGGAAGGCAGAGGGCTATGAAGAAACCTTCAGCTGTCGTGCTGTTAGCTGTGGCTCCAGCCAGCATTGGGCGGTTCATGTATTTGGCATCCCGATGCTGTATGGCCTGAACCGCAATCAGTTCTATTCTACCGGCAAAGTGGATGGCAATATACGCGTGCTGTATGTCGTGCGGCGCGGTACCCAGACCAACTATGTCTATTGGCTGGAGGCTTCACAGCAACTGAGCAGTGATGTCATACCTGATCGTTTGCGCGCCGGTGCCGCCATCAGGGCAACCGATTACGAGCCCGATGTATGGCTTGATATCCTCGACCGCCATCCGGAGTGGTCGTTGATGTTGGTCGGACACGATTACAGTTCATCGTTAGGGCAAGCACGGGCAGCTGGCCAGGCGGCAGCAGATCAAGTGCGGGACCGTTGGACGTCGGCTGGCGTGGCCGGTGATCGAGTCAATGTTGACTCGGTAGGCTACCTCGCCCCGAATGATGCCAACCCGCAAGCGCGCGTTAAAGTCATTCTGCCGCCGCAGTATCGGTAGTAGTGTTAGGAGATCAGGGTTGGAGCACCAAGACTTGTTGCCACATTGGCAACACCCCGAAGAATATCTGACCCTGAGCACCGTAGGCGATTTCGTCCGCTGGTGCAGCAGTGAGATGACGCGTCACGGCGTGTATTTTGGGCACGGCTCAGACAATGCTTGGGATGAAGCCAGCTTCCTTGTGTTGTCGGCGATCGCTCAACCACTCACGGCTGGTCCGGAACTATTGACGCTCACCTTGTTGCCGAGCGAGCGCCACAGGGTGGCGCAGTGGCTCGGCCAGCGCATCGAACAGCGCCTACCGCTGCCATACATCACTGGCGAAGCCTGGTTCGCCGGATTGCCGTTCTATGTATCACCGGATGTGTTGATACCGCGTTCGCCATTTGGCGAAATTTTGGCGAATCATGCCAGTCCTTGGTTGCAAAACGAACCCGCCAGTATTCTGGATATGTGCACTGGTTCGGGTTGTATTGGTATTGCGGCGGCCTTTGAGTTTCCAGATGCCTTGGTCGATCTGGCAGACATCAGTCGGACAGCACTGGATGTAGCGGAACGTAATATCCGGCGCCATCAGGTTGACGACCGTGTGCGGGCCGTTGAGTCTGACTTGTTCGTCGCGCTGGCCGGGCGTCAGTATGATCTGATACTCGCTAATCCTCCCTATGTTGATGCTGAAGACCTCGCTGACATGCCCGCCGAATACCAGCACGAACCGGCGCTGGCGCTGGGTTCCGGTAAGGATGGCTTGGATCTGACGCGGCGGATGTTGGCCGAGGCCGCTGATTTCCTGACACCCGGAGGACTGCTGTTCGTTGAAGTCGGCAACAGTGCTGCCGCCATGGATGCGGCGTTTCCCAACCTACCACTGACGTGGTTGGAGTTCGAGCAGGGCGGTCATGGCATTTGTGTGATCAGTCGGGAAGACTTGATCGGCGATTTCTAACTGTCCCTTGCAGGGCCCTCTGATATACTATTTTGACTGATTTTTATTTTATAAACGGCGCACTGCTTAGCCGCAATTAGACCGTATCCACAGAGAGCAATAACGCATGTCAGGTAACACCTTTGGTAAACTGTTTACCCTTACGTCCTTTGGCGAAAGTCATGGCCCTGCTTTAGGTGCCATTGTAGATGGCTGTCCGCCGGGCTTGGAAATCTCCGAAGCTGACTTGCAGATAGATTTGGACCGACGTAAACCCGGTCAATCGCGCTACACCACGCAGCGCCGTGAGGCTGATCAGGTGCGCATTCTGTCGGGCGTGTTCGAAGGTAAGACCACAGGCACTTCAATTGGCTTGATGATTGAAAATACCGATCAGCGCTCTAAAGACTATTCAAATATTCAAGACACCTATCGCCCAGCGCATGCCGACTACACGTACGATCAAAAATACGGGTTTCGTGACTACCGTGGTGGTGGTCGCTCGTCGGCGCGCGAAACCGCTATGCGTGTAGCTGCCGGAGCCATTGCGAAGAAGTATCTGCGTGAGCAACTGGGTGTGGAAATACGCGGTTATTTGTCCCAGTTAGGCCCCATAGAGCTGGCCCCCATTGATTTATCCATCGTCAATGACAATGCTTTTTTCTGCCCAGACCCGGATAAAATTCCGCAACTGGAAGAGTACATGCAGGCGCTGATCAAAGAGGGTAATTCGGTGGGTGCCAAGGTCAGTGTCGTGGCTTCTGGGTTACCCGTGGGTTTAGGAGAGCCGATATTCGACCGTTTAGACGCCGAGTTAGCCCACGCGTTGATGAGCATCAACGCAGTTAAAGGTGTAGAAATTGGTGATGGCTTCGCCTCGGTCGCGCAGAAGGGCACTGAACACCGCGATGAGATGACCCCGGAAGGTTTTCTCAGTAATCACGCTGGGGGCATTCTGGGAGGTATCAGTACCGGCCAGGATATCATTGCGCACCTTGCCCTCAAACCGACCTCGAGCTTGCGGTTACCCGGCCGGAGTATTGATCGAAAAGGTAACGCTATCTCGGTAGAAACCAAGGGTCGCCACGATCCTTGCGTCGGTATTCGTGCGACTCCGATCGCTGAAGCCATGATGGCCTTGGTGCTGATGGACCATTTTCTGCGTCATCGCGGCCAGAACAGTGGTGTGGTGCCGCCGCTGCCACCGATTGCCTGAACACGGATCTCCTAGAACTGGTTATCTGCGGCTGAGCGCACTACTATACAGGCTCAGTTTGAAGCAAGAAGGAGATTTCAGATGAAACGTCTTATGTTGTGTTTAGCGACCGTCTGGCTGTCATTCAGTGTGGCACACGCCGGTAATCATGGGGAACCTGTGGAGCTCGTCGGTGAAGTGGCCCGGGCTATTTTCACTACGGGCATTGATGATCGTGAGCCGGTTGATCAATTGGATGTCATTCCCGCAGGTTTGGGCAGTGTGTACCTGTTTACTGACCTGCGTGATTTTACTGGACAGCGTGTGTTGCATCGCTGGATGTACAACGAACGCGTTGAGTCCGAAGTAGGATTCAATGTGGGTGGCCCACGCTGGCGCACTTGGTCGTCGAAGACCATCCCGGCATCACAATCGGGTGAGTGGCGCGTGGATATTATTGATGGCGAAGGCTTTATTGTTGAGTCGCACTACATCAATGCTGAGTAATGTCTAGGGGGCGTTAAGCCCCCTTATTCTCAATTCAGCGCAGTGAATAATGGTCGGATTTTGTCTCTTAGGCTATTAAAGGCTGCTTATAGCCCGCCACTGACCGTCAGCGGCGAGCACTCTGATACAACTCAATATCTTCCAGCCAATCCAATTCTTGCAGAGCTTGTTCACGCTCTCGTATGCAATCGGTAGCCGGTGCATCCACAAAATAAAGCTCAAGCCGCGCCCGCTGACGGCGGTAATGTATTTGCATGCGTTGGTGGTCACTTAAGGCCGGGTACTTGTCCATAGCGGACATGATATCCGGGCGAAGCGGGGCCATGCCTGGTCGCTCAATGGCGGCGTCATCCTCTGGGTCAACGTGCAAGGTTATGTCTGTCAGGTCTGGGAAGTTGCGTCTCAGACGGGCAATCACATAGTCACCAATCTGGTGACCTTCGGATACCGAAATAAAATTGCCTACCTGAATATGCACATCGATGAAAATTTCGTTGCCCATCAGGCGAGTGCGTAGGTGGTGCACGTTATCAACGCCAGGTACCGCCTTAATTTCCTGACGAATCCGGTTCTGGATGTCTTGCGGAATGGCACGGTCGGCGAGGTCTTGTAATGCATTCCAGCCCAGCTCAATACCCATTTTACCAATCAGTACCGCGACGATCAGTGCCGCCCAAGACTCTATCCAGCCATAACCGAACCACGTGGCCACCACGCCGATCAGCACCACGAGGCTGGACCAGGCGTCACTGCGGCTGTGCCATGCATTGGCTTCCAATAGCGCGGAATTCAGCTTTTTCGCCCACCGCATGCCGTAGCGAAACAAGAGCTCCTTGGCGACCAACGACACCGCTGCAACGCCGATGGCCCAGATGCTCGGGTTGCTGGGTGCGTCACCAGCAAGGAGCCTGATGATGTTGTCCCATGCCAGCCCAATACCGACAGCTGTCAAGACGATGCCTAGAATAACGGTGCCTAGAGTCTCGAAACGGGCGTGCCCGTAAGGGTGGTCTTCGTCCGGCTCGGAATGCGCAACCTTGTTGATGATTAAGACCAAGAAGTCGGTCAGCAGGTCAGACAGGCTGTGAATACCATCCGCGATCAGTGCGGGCGAGCGGACGAGAAAACCGACCACCAACTTGAGTACGGACAGAAGTAAATCAACTGCGGTACTGATCCAGGTGACTTTCTGCATGGCGGAACCGCGTTCATCACGGCGGTTAATGGTGGTCATTAATCGGTTGCTCCAATGGATTCGCGGATTCGGTTGGCTCGCACGTCAGCGTACCATTGCGACGGGTTGGCGATATCGCCGTCATCATCCAATGGCGGGTAAGGAAGGCTGTGTTGCTGGCAGTACCGTGCCATCTTAGGATGGCACCACTCAAACAGTGTAGCGGTATATTCATCCGCTGGTAAGCGCGAAGGGCCCTGATATAAGCCGGCGCGTTGACGCTGTTGTTGCGCCTCGGAAAGAATCAAGGCTGCGGCCACCGACACATTGTACGATTCGACCATACCAAACATAGGAATGGTGATTTCAGCGTCTATCTCCGCGATGACTTCTGCACTCACTCCCTCTTTCTCGGCACCCATCACAATGGCGCATGGCAGGGTGTAGTCGACGTCGCGATAGTCTACCGCCTGTGCAGACAGATGTGCAGCATAGAGTTTGAAACCAGCCTGTTTTAAATGAGCGGCTGCTTCTTTGCCACTGCTGTGGACATGACGTTTCACCCAGCGTGCACTGCCACCGGCACTGCGCTTCCAAATACCGGTGCGCTGTCCGCTGGCGGCTGCAATATGCAGATTAAGTACACCACTGGCATCACAGGTGCGCAGTATCGCTGAGAGGTTCTGGGCTTTATGTACGCCGTCGGTCATTACCCTTAAGTCGGGCTGGCGTTGGCCTAATACGGTGCGGATTTTCTGGAAGCGTTCGGGCGTCATAATGTTTCATTAGCAAAAACGAAGCGCGAGTATAAATCAATCTAGGCCATAGGGAAAAAGCATCATCAAAACAGATGAAAAAACAACCCGTTTCGGCTAAACTAGCCTGCTTTATACCTGACTAAAGCAGTAGGATATTACTGAATGAATGTGAAAGACACTCAAGTGAGCCAACTGATGCCAGACGTTGCCGAGGCCGGCAAACCAGTGCAAAAGGGTACTCTGGATTGGGTTGGAATGAGTGGCATCAGTTTGCCATTTCCGTTGCGCGATGCGCAGTCGGAGCGACCTCTGCAAGTGCAGGCCAAGCTTAATACCTATGTTAGCTTGGATGATCCGAACGCCAAAGGCATTCATATGTCGCGGCTGTATCTGTCGGTTGAGCAAATGTCGAGAAGCGATGCAGTGACGCCTGCTGAGTTTGCTCGTCAATTGGATACCTTTATTGAGACCCATCAAGGGCTGAGTGAGCGCGCCAGCATAGCGGCCGAATTCGACTTGGTGACGCTGCGTTCATCGCTCAAAAGCGGAAATGCAGGGCACAAAGCCTACCCTGCTGCAATTCGTGCGAGCTATAAAGATGGGCAGGCAGAGCTGGAAATGGAAGTGAATGTACCGTATTCCTCCACGTGCCCCTGTTCTGCGGCCCTGTCTCGCCAGATCATCCAACAAGACTTTGCTGCGCGCTTTGGCGCTGACGGTCAAGTAAATGTGGAAGACGTTTTGGCTTATCTGGCCACCGAAGAAGGCATTGGGGCAACTCCGCACAGTCAGCGTTCTAATGCGCGAGTCAAAATCAAAGTTGACCCGAATTTGACGGCATTCCCGTTTTTGTCGTTGATTGATGCGATCGAAGCGTCGTTGAATACGCCGGTACAGACGGCGGTGAAGCGCGAAGACGAACAAGAGTTCGCTCGCCTGAACGCACGAAACCTCATGTTCTGTGAAGACGCGGCACGTCGTGTCACGGCGATCCTCAACCAGCAGAGTTGGGCGCGCGATTTCTGGTTGCGTGTCGACCACTTCGAAAGCCTGCACGCGCACGATGCAACCGCGATCAACAGCAAGGGTGTAGCGGGCGGCTATCAGCCTTGGTAAATTGATTGCTTGATTGAATGGCCTGAGCAGCCCGTCTATACTGGCTGCTCTACCTCAATCCTCCAATCAAGGAATTGTTCATCATGTTTGAACGAGTGTCTGTGGCACCTGCTGACCCCATTCTTGGCCTGAACGAAGCATTTAAAGCGGAAACGCGGGCGGAAAAGATCAATCTGGGGGTTGGCGTGTTCAAAGACGCCGGGGGTAATACCCCAATTCTGGACACGGTCAAAGAAGCCGAACGTCGCTTAGTCAACAGCGAAACCACCAAGGGTTATTTGAGCATTGAGGGTACTGCCGCTTATGCCGGTGCCGTGCAGAAATTACTTTTTGGTGCCCAAGCGCCGCTGCTTGACTCCGGTCGTGTCACCACCGTACAGGCGCCAGGCGGTACCGGCGCATTGCGCATTGGTGCGGAATTCCTGGTGCGTCAGTTGGGCATTAAAACCATCTGGGTAAGCGACCCGACGTGGGCCAACCACAACGGTATCTTTGCCGCTGCAGGCCTGACGGTGAAAACCTATCGCTATTTCGACGCTGACACGCGCGGTTTGGATATCGACGGTATGCTGGCTGACTTGTCGTCTGCACAGGCAGGCGAAGCTGTTTTGCTGCATGGCTGCTGTCATAACCCAACCGGTGTTGATCCTACCATTGCGCAGTGGGGTCAGATCGTTAAGGTACTGCAAGCTCAAGACCTGTTGCCTTTCATGGATTTTGCTTACCAAGGCTTTGCCGCCGGGGTGGATGAAGACGCCGCTGGTCTCCGCCTATTGGTGGAGCAGATGCCTGAAGTATTCATCGCCAGCTCCTTTTCTAAAAACTTTGGTCTGTACAATGAGCGTGTTGGTGCACTGACGGCGGTAGCGAAAACTCCCGACGCTGCTACCGCCGTATTGAGCCAGTTAAAGTCCATCATTCGAGCGGTTTATTCAAACCCTCCGTGCCACGGCGCAGCGGTGGTAGCGACCATTCTTACTGATCCAGAACTGACAGCGCGCTGGCACGAAGAAGTAGCCGCCATGCGTTCGCGCATTCTGACACTGCGTCATGAATTTGTGGCCGGTTTGAAGGCGCAAGGCGTGCAGCAAGACTTCAGTTTCATCGCCGAGCAGAAGGGTATGTTCAGCTTCTCTGGCTTGAGCAAAACGCAGGTCGAGCGGTTGCGCGACGAGTACGCTATTTACATGGTGGGGTCTGGCCGTATCAACGTGGCCGGTATGAACACTGACCGTATGACTTACCTGTGTAAGGCCATCGCCGCAGTTCTTTGACGGAGCTTTCACCTAAAGGAGCATTCATGAGCAAACCCTTCAAGGTTCATTCGCCTTATGCGCCTGCCGGTGATCAACCGCAGGCCATTGAGGGTTTAGCAAAGGGCCTGGAAGCCGGTTTGCGTGCGCAGACCCTGCTGGGCGTGACCGGCAGTGGTAAGACCTACGCCATGGCAAAGGTGGTTGAGACCGTGCAACGCCCGGCCATCATCATGGCGCACAACAAAACCTTGGCGGCGCAGCTGTACGGTGAGTTTAAGGAGTTCTTCCCGGAGAACTCGGTTGAGTACTTTGTTTCTTATTACGACTATTATCAGCCTGAAGCCTATGTTCCGGCCTCGGACACCTTTATCGACAAGGACGCCACGGTCAACGAACAGATTGAGCAAATGCGCTTGTCGGCCACCAAATCGCTGCTGGAACGACGCGATGTATTGATCGTGGCAACGGTTTCGGCCATTTATGGTCTGGGTGAACCTGAATCCTATATGCGGATGATCCTGCACCTCGTGAAGGGGGATCAGATTGATCAGCGCAGTGTGCTACGCCGGCTCGCTGAGTTGCAATACACGCGCAACGACATCGATTTCTTCCGTGGTAATTATCGGGTGCGCGGCGATGTCATCGACATCTTTCCTGCGGAATCTGAAACGGAAGCCATTCGCATTGAGTTGTTCGATGACGAAATAGAAAAGCTGGTGCTGTTTGATCCCTTAACCGGTGAAGTCATTCAGCAACTTCAACGCTACACCGTCTACCCCAAAACACACTACGCCACGCCGCGCGAGACTATTTTGGGTGCGCTTGATCATATCAAGGTCGAGTTAAAAGAACGGCTGGAGATTTTGCGCAAAGAGAATCGTCTGGTCGAAGCGCAGCGCCTGGAACAGCGCACCATGTATGATTTGGAGATGATGCAGGAGCTGGGCTACTGCAATGGCATCGAGAACTACAGTCGCTACCTGTCAGGTCGTGGTGCCGGACAGCCGCCACCGACGCTGTTTGACTACATTCCGAAAGATGCCGTGGTGTTTGTGGATGAAAGCCACGTGACCATCCCTCAATTGGGTGGTATGTACCGCGGTGACCGTTCGCGCAAGGAAACCTTGGTGGAATACGGTTTTCGCCTGCCTTCTGCGCTGGATAACCGACCGTTGCAATTCGAAGAGTGGGAGCGTTTAGCGCCCCAGTTGGTGTTCGTTTCGGCGACACCGGGCCCTTATGAGGCGGCGCATTCCGGCCAAGTGGTCGAGCAGGTTGTCCGGCCGACCGGGTTGATTGACCCTGAAGTGGAGATTCGCCCGCAAAGCACGCAGGTCGACGATCTCTTGCAGGAAATCCATCTGCGCGTACCCAAAGGGCAGCGCATTCTGGTCACCACTTTAACGAAAAGGATGGCGGAAGACCTGACCGACTTTTTGGCTGATCATGGCGTGCGCGTTAAGTATTTGCACAGCGATATCGATACCGTTGAGCGTATTGAAATTGTCCGTGATCTGCGGCTTGGTGAGTTCGATGTGTTAGTGGGTATTAACTTATTGCGTGAAGGTTTGGACATTCCAGAGGTCGCTTTGGTGGCGATATTGGACGCCGACAAGGAAGGCTTCCTGCGCTCCGAGCGTGCTTTGATTCAGACCATGGGGCGGGCGGCGCGAAACTTGGAAGGCAAGGCCATCCTCTACGCGGAGAAAATCACGCCCTCTATGGAGCGCGCCATTGCCGAGACCGATCGGCGGCGGGCTAAGCAGGTACAGTACAATCTGGATCGTGGTATTACGCCGCAAGCGCTGAAGAAAAACGTACAGGACATCATGGAAGGTACAGTTATCCCCGGTAAGGCCAAGAAGCAGACTGGGTTGCGCGAAAAAGTTCGGCAGGTGGCGGAGCCCAAGGCGGCGTATCGTACGCCGGGCGAGCTCACCAAACGCATTCGTCAAGTGGAAGATGAAATGCACAAGGCCGCCAAAGCCTTGGAATTCGAAAAAGCCGCTGCCTTGCGCGACGAACTGATGTCCCTCAAAGAACAGCTTAAACTATAAAGCGCAGTAGCCATCCGCCGTTTGTGTTATGAACTTTCGGCACGGGCTTTCGGGGTATGCCGCCAGCGCTCAACGGCGGGCCGGGAATGCGCGCTTTGCGGCATACGCCCTGCGCCCCTGCCTCAGCCAAAGTTCGTCGCACTCATGCCCGTCCTTAGCATCCCTTGTTCTATGATCCGCTCATTGCTATCATCACCAGATAAACAAGTGTTTGGCGAATAAACATATGACTATTACCGAGCGCGAGCAGCACATTCTCGAATGCCTGCGAGCTGATCCCATGATCTCACAGCAAGCCTTGGCTGACCGACTGAACATCAGTCGCAGTGCTGTTGCTGTGCACATCATGCACTTGATGCAAAAAGGCTATGTGGCGGGCAAGGGCTACATTCTGGCTGAGCAGAGCTACGTCGCCGTGGTGGGCGGTGCCAATATCGACTTGTCTGGCCGTAGCGCTGCCGCACTGCGCATGGGTGATTCGAATCCCGGCTCTTTGTCCGTGAGTCCTGGCGGTGTTGGGCGCAATATTGCCGAAAACTTGGCGCGCTTGGGCTCGGTTGTGCAGTTTTTTAGCGTGGTCGGGCAGGACGCTTGGGGCGACCAATTGTTGGCGGCGTGCCGAAGTGCGGGCGTCGGTGTAGACCACGTATTGCGGCCTGCCGATGTCAGCACGTCGGTTTACCTGTCGGTATTGGACGCCGATGGTGAAATGAAACTCGCGTTGAACGATATGGCGGCTTTGAAATACTTGGATGCTACTGCTCTGGAAAAACGTGCGGGCTTTCTGGATCGTGCCCCGTTGTGGGTATTGGACGCCAACTTGTCGGAAGAATCGCTATATTGGCTGTTTCAGCGGCGTGCCCACCAACGAGTGATCGTCGATACCGTCTCCGCCGCCAAAGTAGGGCGCCTAATCCCATATCTTGACCGCATTCATACCCTGAAGCCCAATGCCTTAGAAGCTGAAGTGCTCACCGGGGTTGTGGTGCAGGATGCAGCCAGTGCTAAACAGGCTGTCGCCGTGCTGCACGATAAGGGAGTGGAGCGGGTATTTTTAACACTGGGCGGGCAGGGTGCACTGTACAGTGTGAGTGGCAGCTCGCTCTGGCTCGATGCCTTGCCGGTGCAGGTGGTTAACGTGACCGGCGCCGGTGATGCAGCTCTCGCGGCCATCACACACGCTACCTTGCAAGACTGGGATGCTGAGCACAGCGCCCGTTTCGCCATGGCCGCTGCTGCACTGGCAACCACCAGTGCCCATACCATACATCCCCATTTATCAGAAACTGCCCTATTGCAGTTGTTGGAGGCTTCAGATGCAAAAATACCTTGATATTCACCCTGAAATTGCGGCGGCCATCGCAGCGGGAAAACCCGTCGTCGCGCTGGAATCCACCATCATTTCGCACGGCATGCCCTTTCCGCAGAATGTCGAAACAGCGCTCAAAGTCGAAGCCGAAATTCGTCAGCGCGGGGCTATTCCCGCTACCATGGCAATCATGGATGGCAAGCTAAAGGTGGGTTTGACCGAAGCGGAAATTACCCGGTTGGGGAAGGCCGGGCAAGACGTGATCAAATGCAGTCGCCGTGATATGCCTTTTGTGTTGGCGGCTGGAAAGATGGGCGCAACCACAGTTGCGGGCACCATGATCATGGCCGCACTCGCTGGCATTCGCGTGTTTGCTACTGGCGGCATCGGTGGAGTGCATCGCGGTGCGGAAACGAGCTTTGATATCTCTGCGGACTTGCAAGAGTTGGCGCGCACATCGGTAGCGGTGGTCTGTGCGGGAGCGAAGTCGATATTGGATATTGGCCTGACTCGCGAGTACTTGGAAACGCAAGGCGTACCCGTGGTGGGCTTTGGTACGGATGACTTACCGGCGTTTTATACCCGTGAGTCTGGCCACGCGGTCGATTACCGCTTGGACACGCCAGAAGACATTGCAGAGGCCTTGCGCAGTAAGTGGGGTATGGGGCTGGACGGTGGTGTGGTGGTGGCCAACCCCATTCCGGCCGAGTACGCCATGCCTAAGTCGGTGATTGATGGCGCCATAGCGCAGGCGTTGCAGGAACTGGAGGAGCAGGGCGTCAGCGGCAAGGCGTCAACACCATTCTTGTTGGCTCGGGTAGCGGAGTTAACTGGCGGTAGTTCATTGGACGCCAATATTCAGTTGGTGTTGAACAACGCGCGACTGGGTGCGGACATCGCTATGGCCCTGTAAGTAGTGACCCTTCACGGTCTCGATTCCCTTTGAAAATCAATTTGTTAGCTACTTTCAGTTGACATCTTACCGAGACCGGATAAAATGCGCAGCACATTCTAGGCACGTAGCTCAGTTGGTTAGAGCACCACCTTGACATGGTGGGGGTCGTTGGTTCGAATCCAATCGTGCCTACCAGAATTCACGAAGAAGGCGCAGTTAACCAGACTGTGCCTTTTTTGTTTGTGCTCTGGTCGTACAGAATGGTCAAAATATCACGGTTCTTGACGCACAGCAGTGTGTCCTGAGCACAATACAAGTGGCCCTTGGTATGGGTCACCACTGGAGATCTGTTATGCCTGTAATTACTCTTCCTGATGGCAGCAAGCGCGAGTTTGCTCATCCCGTTACTATCCTGCAAGTTGCCGAAGATATTGGCCCCGGTTTAGCCAAGGCGACCATTGCCGGTAAAGTGAATGGCGTAGAGAAAGACGCCAGTGATCTGATCACTGACGACGCCGATCTGAGCATTATCACTGCCAAAGACGACGCCGGATTGGACGTCATTCGCCACTCGACGGCGCACTTGCTCGGACACGCCATCAAGCAACTGTACCCTGACGTAAAAATGGCCATTGGCCCCGTTATCGACAACGGCTTTTACTACGACATCGATATGGAGCACAAGCTCACCGATGAGGACATCGTAGCCCTCGAAAAGCGCATGCTCGAACTGGCCAAGACCAACTACGACGTCGTTAAGAAGAAGGTCAGTTGGCAGGAAGCGTACGATACATTTGCCCAGCGCGGTGAGATGTACAAGCAAACGATCCTAGAAGAAGACATTGCCAAAGATGATCAGCCGGGCCTGTATCATCATGAAGAATACATCGACATGTGCCGTGGCCCGCACGTGCCCAATATGCGTTTCTGTCATCACTTTAAATTGATGAAGGTGTCGGGCGCTTACTGGCGTGGCAACTCAGAAAACAAAATGCTGCAGCGTGTATACGGTACGGCGTGGGCCGACAAAAAGCAGTTGGCTGCTTATTTGTTGCGCCTGGAAGAAGCGGAAAAGCGTGACCACCGCCGCTTGGGCAAGCAGTTAGACCTCTTCCATTGGCAGGAAGAAGCGCCCGGCATGGTGTTCTGGCACAAAAAAGGCTGGACCATTTATCAGGTGGTTGAGCAGTACGTGCGCGACAAGCTGGAAGAATACGAATACGAAGAAGTGCGTGCACCCATGGTGATGGACGTCTCCATGTGGGAGAAGTCGGGTCACTGGGACAAGTACCACGACAACATTTTTGCTACCGAGTCGGAAAAGCGCACGTATGCCGTTAAGCCGATGAACTGCCCCGGCCACATTCAGATCTTTAATCAGGGCCTGAAAAGCTACCGTGACCTGCCGTATCGCTTGGCTGAATTCGGTATCGTGCACCGCAACGAGCCCTCGGGTTCCTTGCACGGTCTGATGCGTGTGCGTTCCTTTACGCAGGATGACGCGCACGTATTCTGTACCGAAAGCCAGATTCTGCAGGAAGTCAGCGCGTGCATCAAAATGGTGTATGACGTGTACGCCGACTTCGGTTTTGCCGACAGCATTGATGTGAAATTATCGACACGCCCTGAAAAGCGCATTGGCAGCGATGAGGTTTGGGACAAGTCAGAGCAGGCTTTGGCCGAAGCACTGACCGCCAACGGTTTGAAATTTGACTATCAGCCCGGCGAAGGCGCATTTTATGGGCCGAAAATCGAATTTACGCTGTATGACTCCTTGGGTCGCGCTTGGCAGTGCGGTACTATACAGCTCGACTTCTCCATGCCTGGTCGTTTAGGGGCACAGTTTGTCGATGAAGACGGCGCGCGCAAAGAGCCGGTGATGATTCACCGTGCGATCCTAGGCTCGCTGGAGCGCTTTATTGGTATTCTGATTGAAGAATACGCCGGAGCCTTGCCAGTATGGCTATCGCCCGAGCAGGTAGTGGTCTGTAATATTACCGATAATCAGGCCGACTATTGCAAAAAAGTCGAGAAAGAGTTAAAAGCTCTGGGCTTCCGAGCACAAGCGGACTTGAGAAACGAGAAGATCGGCTTTAAAATCCGCGAGCACACTTTACAGAAGGTGCCATACATCGTCGTGATCGGCGATAAAGAGATGGCATCTGAGCAGGTTGCAGTGCGCACACGTCAAGGTGAAGACCTCGGGGCTATGCCTTTGAGTGATTTCGTCGCGAAGTTGTCGGCTGAATCTGCGCTGCTGGGTCGAAAGCAGCAATAGACTGGTCTTAAAAGTCACGGTGTCCCCGTTGTGAAGGCGACACTGTGCGACCAATGAATTAACTGGGGAGATATAATTATTAAGAACGCTAAGCCGCGCAAAGGTAACCGTAGTCCGATCAATGATGAGATCGAAGCCACAGAATGTCGCCTGATCGACGAAAATGGTGAGCAGGTAGGTATTGTGCCACTGGCCGATGCATTGGCTCGTGCTCAATCGGTCAGTCTTGATCTGGTCCAGATCGCCGATGCAGACCCTATCGTCTGCAAGATCATGGATTACGGTAAAAAGGTTTTCGAAGAGAAGAAAGCCAAAGCCGCTGCGAAGAAGAAGCAGAAACAAACCCAGATTAAAGAAATGAAGTTTCGCCCGAACACCGATGACGGCGACTACAAAATCAAACTACGTAATGTAGTGCGATTTCTTGAAGATGGCGACAAGGCCAAAATCTCCCTGCGTTTTCGCGGTAGAGAAATGGCGCACCAAGATCTCGGTATGAAGCTGATGCAACGTATCGAAGAGGATCTGAAAGAGCAGGCGGTGGTTGAACAGCGTCCGAAGCTGGAAGGTCGTCAAATGATCATGGTGATGGCGCCAATCAAGAAGAAGTAAGACCGAGCAGCTTTGTGCTGCTCATTAATACACCCAGGCAACCGCCAGCCTAATGGACCACAGTCGTGGTTTAGATAAAAGTGTGAAGCGGTGGGTGAAACCTTGTATTTTGGAGTACTAAAATGCCTAAAATGAAATCTGTATCAGGCGCCGCCAAGCGCTTTAAAAGAACTGCGAATGGCTTTAAGCATAAGCAATCTTTTCGTAGTCACATCCTGACCAAGAAGCCTCAGAAGCGTAAGCGTCAACTGCGTAACATGCAGCAGATTGCTCCTTCTGACAAAGCGCTGATCCGTCGGATGCTGCCTTACATCTAAGTCTTCACGAATTTAGTTAACGAAAAGGGTTTATACTATGCCTCGCGTAAAACGTGGCGTCACCGCACGCCAGCGTCACAAAAAAGTTCTTAAGCAAGCCAAAGGTTACTATGGTGCACGTAGTCGTGTTTTCCGTGTAGCGAAACAAGCGGTTATCAAAGCCGGCCAGTACGCATACCGCGACCGTCGTCAGCGTAAGCGTCAGTTCCGTGCTTTGTGGATTGCTCGTATCAATGCAGCATCTCGTCAGAACGGCCTGTCTTACAGCCGTTTCATCAACGGTCTGAAGCGTGCAAACGTGGAAATCGATCGTAAGGTACTGGCTGATATCGCTGTATATGAAGCGGCGGCGTTCACTGCTTTGGCAGAGCGCGCTAAGAAAGCTTTGGCTGCCTGATAAGCAAATAAGTTTACTGGCGTTATGCGCCAGTTGACACAGAAAACCCGAAATAACCTGGTTATGGCTTGGTTGTTTCGGGTTTTTTTATGTCCGGAGTCTCTCTTGTGTATTGGGCTCCGGCGCCAGTGGTGCGTTTGTCGTGGCGAAGACTTTACACTCAGTCTTCACGGTTTACAGCAGAATACCTATATAGCTTTTGATTTTACTGGGTGTGTCGGTAGAATCGCGCGGATATATCGATTTTACCGGCCCGTCACTGCTCCTCGGTGGGCGGCTCAGTACTCGAATTATAATAATCGGCTCGGTGCAGCAGTCAGTGTGCCACTGGCAACCAGAGTCCTACACATTATGGGAGGGTCAATGAGTTCCATTATTGACGTCAGAAATGTATCCAAGTCCTTCGGGCATCTAAAAGTCATTAACGACTGTTCAATCCAGGTGAAAGAAGGTTCTATTACGGGCTTGATTGGCCCTAACGGCGCCGGTAAGTCCACGCTGTTCAACATCATTGCTGGTAACCTGCCAGCCGACGAAGGCAGCATTCATTTTGCCGGAGAAGACATCACCAATACGCCTGCCGATCAGTTATTTCATAAGGGGTTGTTGCGTACCTTTCAAATAGCCCATGAGTTTTCTTCCATGACGTCGCTGGAAAATCTCATGATGGTGCCAGGTAATCAATCGGGTGAAAGCATTATCAATACTTGGTTCAAACCTGGTTTGGTAAGGTCGGAGGAGTTGCAAGTGCGGCAGCGCGCTTTGGACGTTATCGACTTCCTATCGTTAGGCCATGTTAAGAATGAATTAGCGGGTAACTTGTCTGGTGGTCAGAAAAAACTGCTGGAGTTAGGCCGTACCATGATGGCCAATCCACGCGTGGTGTTGCTTGACGAAATCGCTGCCGGCGTAAACCGGACACTGCTGCAGGACCTGATCGCTAACATTCAGCGCCTGAATAAAGAGTTAGGGTATACCTTCTTAGTGATTGAGCACGACATGGACATGATCGCCCGGTTGTGTAATCCGGTCATCGTTTTGGCCCAAGGGGCGGTGATGATCGAAGGTACTATTGAAGAAATTCAGAATAACGCTGAAGTGGTCGAAGCCTATTTCGGCCCTGAAGTCCACTGAGTACAGGAGCAGCATTGAATGGCATTACTTGAAGCGACCAATGTGCACGGTGGCTATGGCGGTATGAACATCCTGAATGGGGTCAACATATCGATAGAGCAGGGCGATATTGGGGTCATTGTGGGGCCAAATGGCGCCGGTAAATCGACCATGTTGAAGGCTATCTTCGGCTTGTTACACGTTAATGAGGGCAGTGTGTCGTTGCGTGATGACGACATCACCAACGCCGATCCGACCTTGCTGGTCAGCAAGGGCATGGCCTTCGTGCCGCAAGAGAAAAATATTTTTCAAAGTTTGACGGTGCAAGAAAATCTGGAAATGGGTGCCTACATTCGTAAGGACAGTTACGCCCATATGCTGGATCAGGTGTATGAATTTTTTCCGCCGTTGAAAGAAAAGCGCAACCAGCCGGCTGGCGAACTGTCTGGCGGTCAGCGCCAAATGGTCGCCATGGGGCGGGCGCTGATGGTAGAGCCTAGCCTATTGTTGCTGGATGAGCCGACAGCAGGTTTGTCGCCTTTGTACATGAACGAAATTTTCGATCGGATCATTACGATCAATAAAGCCGGTGTCGGCATCCTGATGGTGGAGCAGCACGCGAAGCAAGCCTTGCGTATTGCCCACAAAGGCTTTGTATTGGCGGCGGGTCAAAACCGCTTTACTGACACGGGTGAAAACCTGATCAATGATCCAGAGGTCGCTAAGGCCTTTTTGGGCGGTTAATCATTAAGGAGAAGCCGTTTTGAACGAATTAGTATTCTTTATCAACAATGTGCTGATTTCCGGTGCGGTGGCCGGTTCGATCTATGCGATGGGCGCCATCGGTGTCACGCTGGTTTTCAGCATCATGCGTTTTGCACACTTCGCTCATGCCGATATGATGACGCTGGGTGCCTTCGTGGTGTTTATTCTAACCGCGATGTTTCCCGGTGTGGGAGCGGTGGTCGGTTTGCCAACAGCCTTCGT
Source organism: Salinispirillum sp. LH 10-3-1 (assembly GCF_030643825.1). Lineage (GTDB taxonomy): Bacteria > Pseudomonadota > Gammaproteobacteria > Pseudomonadales > Natronospirillaceae > Salinispirillum. The sequence goes on along the minus strand of NZ_CP101717.1, from coordinate 2,137,797 downwards.
TATGTTGCCGTTAGCAATGGCTGTAACGGCGGTAGCAGCGGTCGGCATCGATAAAACCTTTTATAAGCCACTGCGCGAGCACAATGTGAAACCCATTGTGATCGTCATCGGCTCACTGGGTGTTACATTGATGCTGCAAGGGCTTATCCGTCTGTTTGCAGGCACCAGTTCACGTAGCCTGTATATCGAAGAGACCAAGCGCATTTTCCGTATTGACTTCCCTTTTTCGGACAGTCGGGTCGTGGTAACTGAACCGCAATTGTTGCTGTTTGTTGTGACGGTAGTGGCGGTGGTGTCCTTGCACCTCTTCTTGAACCGTTCGCGTCTGGGTAAGGCCATGCGCGCCATGTCGGATAACCCTGATTTGGCACGTGTTTCGGGTATCAATACCAATACGGTTATTATGGTTACTTGGATAATTGCGGGCTCATTGGCAGCAGCGGCTGGCACCTTGTTGTCGCTGGATGTAACACTGAAGCCAGACTTGAGTTTCTTCCTGCTCTTGCCAATCTTTGCTGCCGCCATAGTCGGTGGTGTAGGTCATCCGTACGGGGCGATTGCCGGAGGCTTTGTGGTCGGCTTTGCTGAAACACTGGCAGTGTTTAACTGGGCGGTGATTCTGCGTCCTTTGCACCGTGCCTTCCCGGATCTGTTTGAGCTGCCTGCGAATCTGTCTTTTGTGGGTACTGAGTACAAGATCGTGGTGCCGTTCTTTATCCTGATTGCCATCTTGGTGTGGCGTCCTACCGGCTTGTTTAAAGGGAAGATCATCTAATGTCTAATATGCCTTTAAATCTCCCAGTGCGTGAGACCACGCTGATCGCCATCGTGACGGTGGCGGTACTCTTTATCTTTATGTCCTTTGGTTCGGCCTACGGTACTCGTATGCTGGTGGAGGCTGCTTGTTATGCCATTATTGCGCTTGGACTGACTATCCAGTGGGGTTACGGCGGGCAGTTCAATGCCGGTGTAATGGGCTTTGTGGCCCTCGGTGGCTTTTGCGCCATGCTGTTCAGCATGCCGACGAATCCGGCGTTTTGGGACTCTGAGCTGCCCGCGCAGCTGGGCGGTGTCTTCTTAAAAGTCCTCTTCGGCATCGCGCTCGTAGTGGCGGCTTCACAGTCCTACCGTTTAGGTTTGTCAAAAAAGTTACGCACGGCGCTGACGATTGTAGTCGCCATCATTGTCTATTTCACCATTAAGGTGAACTTCATGCCGGTCGCGGCGGCTATTGAAGAGCAGGCTGGTTATATAGGTGGCTTGAGCTTACCAGTATGGACGGGCTGGCTAGCGGGTGCCGTGCTGGCAGGCTTTGTTGGCTACTTCATTGGCCACATCTGTCTAGGTCTGCGTAGCGATTACTTGGCCATTGCGACCTTGGGCGTTGCTGAGATCATCAAAGCCGTGCTGAAGAACGAGGACTGGCTGACCCGTGGTACCGCCACAGTGTCGCCACTGCCATGGCCTGTGCCACAACCCATCGATGTCGGTTTTGTGATGGCGCGAGCCCTGTATCTATCGGTAACGGCGGTGATGATTGTGGCGATCTTCTTCTTGCTGCATCGCGCCTATCATGCGCCCTGGGGCCGGATGATCCGTGCCATAAGAGACAATGAAGTGTCGGCGGCTGCCATGGGTAAGAACGTCAACAAGCGCAACCTTGAGATATTTGTTTTAGGGTGTTTCTTGATGGGCTTGGGCGGTGCTGCATTGGGCAGCTTCAACGGTATCTTTGATCCGCAGGGCTATATCCCATTGAATCACACCTTCTTGGTATTGGTGATGGTGATTCTGGGTGGTCCCGGCAACAACCTCGGTACTATCATTGGTACATTGGTGGTTTACATCATCTGGATCATGTCGGAGCCATTGGCGCTTTGGCTGTTGCAGGTGTTTACTTCCATTGGTTCATCAGTGTTTGACTGGGATGCGCCGTCTAATCTCTCCAGTCGGGCTCTGCAGGCACGGGTGTTCTCCATTGGTTTGTTGATTGCATTGGTATTGCGTTACGCCCCGAAGGGTTTGTTGCCGGAGAAGGTACCGCACCATAATTAATCCGCTATCAACCGGCGGGTATTTATATGCGGGTATCCGCAGGGCGGGTGTTTACACCCGCCGATGATAGATATTAGTATGTATGCGGGTGCTTTTTTGTATGAGTACACCCGCCGATGACTTACCTATTTAGATGGAGTTAGGGCAAAGCCCATAAAAAAACCGAATCAGGCAACTGATTCGGTTTTTTTTTGCCCAACGTTATACTCATTGGGATTGTCTCAGGCGGATGACGCTGCGCTCTTCCGCCCTACATTTGCAACTACTTACTCGATGAAGCCCAAGGTTACAAAGGTGCCACCGCGTACAACCATTTCTACTACTACACCAGGAACGTCGCCATTCTCATCAAACTCGTGGCTGCCTGAGGCGCCTTCGTAATTGATGGCGGTGCCAGCAGCGATCAAGCGCTTAGCTTTTTCCCACTCGCCAGGCAGAATGATTTCGCCCGGAGCAGAGCTTACTTCACGCAGTGCAGCAGACAAGCCAGCACGGTCAGCAGAGCCGTTTTTCTCAATGGCCAATGCCAGCAAGAATGCCGCGTCGTAAGACTGAGCTGCGAATACCGCGTTAGGATCTAAGCCAGAAGCAGTCGCCATGCCAGCAAAGATCTCTGCGCCTGGGATGTCCGGAGTGCCAGGACGAGTAGCGATCATGCCTTCAAGAACGCTAGCGCCTACAGCATTAATCAGTGCATCACCAACCATGCCGTCTGCACCAACGTACTGAGTGAAGTTACCACTCTCATGCGCTTGACGCAGGATGGTTTGACCAGAGCCGTCAGCATAAGCCAAAACGACTAAAGTTTGTGCGCCGGTCGAAGCCAGGTTGCCCAGCTCAGAACGGTAGTCTGCACGACCGTCTTCATGCGCCAGGTTAGCTGCGACAGTGCCACCGTTTTGGAATTCACCGGTAAAGGCGTCAGCCAGACCGCGACCGTAGTCGTTGTTCACATAGGTTACCGCTACGGTGTCGATGCCTTTAGACAGCAGCAGGCGAGCCAAAGCAGCACCCTGGAAAGCGTCTGAAGGAACTGTACGGAATACCAGATCGTTGTCATTCAGCGTGGTTACTGCAGGTGCAGTTGACGCGGGTGATACCATGACAACATTGCCTGGGATACCTGCGTTGTTCGCTGCAGCAATCGTAGCACCGGTACACAGTGCGCCTACAATGGCTGTTACGTTTTCAGAGTTAACCAGGCGGTCTGCAGCATTAGAAGCGGCTGACGCGTCAACACAGGTGGTATCTGCAGAAGGCATCACCACGGTGCGACCGTTCAGAATGCCGCCTTGCTCGTTCACTTGGGCGACAGCTAATTGAGCGCCATCAAAGATGGCGGGTGACAAGCTTTCAATAGGACCTGTAAAACCGCCCAAGAAACCGATTTTTACATCGCCTTCATCAGCGCCGGACTGCATCCAAACGCCTACACCAATAGCAGCGACCACCACGACAGCGGCAGCGATTAGTATATTTTTATTCATGCTTTTCTCTCTGTTGTTATTAGAGTTTATGGGACGTTGCTATGTTGGGCAGTTTTTCTAGGAAAAACAAGACTTCAAGCGATTATTCCGCGAATCCTTTCGGTCTTGTCTGGTAGCCCGGCGTGGCACCGCTTAGAATGGCCTGACGTTCATAAAAAAGAGGTCTCTGTGAAGCAACGTCTAAAGGTCGCTTTGGTCAGTCAGCGCACGGCGCAATGGCGCATGCTGTTGGCGCAGCATAAAGACCTGCCTATCCAGCTTATTTTTGATGATGAGGAAAACTTCGCCGAACGAGCGCGGCACTGTTCCGTGTTGTGGGGAGACACCCCCGAAGGGGCGCGCTGGTTGCCAAGATTGCCAAATATTCAGTGGTATCATACGTTCTTCTCGGGTGTCGATGCCTTGTTGCCCTTACGCGCGCAGCTGCCGAAAGACTTACTCGTAACCAATTCAAGGGATATCGCCGGGCCACATATTGCGGAATACGTATTAGGGCAATTATTGAACCTGTCCAGGCAAATTGGACATTACCAGCGGTTGCAGCAGCAGTGTCAGTGGCAATGGATGGATTATCGAACCGTTGAAGAAGATCGGGCTTTGGTGCTGGGCACTGGGGCGATTGGTCAAACAGTGGCGCAGCGTCTGGCGCCTTGGGTGGAGCGGGTTGACGGAGTGAGTCGTTCCGGCCGGGCGGTAGAGGGTTTCGGGTCAGTCCATCAATGGCACAGCATCCATCCAATATTGGACCAGTACCGTATCGTTGTTAACACCTTGCCACATACACCGGAAACCGACGGAGTGCTGGCAGCTTCTTTTTTCGATGCGTTGGCTGCTGATGCCATCTTTATCAATGTGGGGCGTGGTGCAACTGTGCAAGACGAGGCTTTGTTGTCGGCACTGGATGCCGAGCCTGAACGGCGTGCGGTGTTGGATGTATTTCGCGTCGAGCCTTTGCCGCAAGAACACCCCTATTGGCAGCATAAGCAGGTGGTAGTGACGCCGCATGTTGCTGCACAAAGCCAGCCACAATGGGTACTGCCCATTGTGCTCGATAACTTGCGCCGTTATTTGGACGGAGCATCTCTTAGAAACCTTGTCGATCTGGAGTTGGGCTATTGAGTACACTGACACAACGATTGCTGCACGTCATACCGGGGGTCATATACGCCACCCTGATGGCTGTCGGCATTACCATGATGATTGATGGTTTGAGTGGACGTGAATGGCTGTTGTGCCAGATGTCGAACAGCCTTTGTATTGGTGACTTTGGTCCCGCCGGGCTGATTCTGCGGTTGCTTTATAGTGTTGTGGGTTTGGCTCTGGTTATTTTATCAGTCTTTACACTGTATCGGTTCTTGCGCCTTGGTGGCGCCCGTCAGCAGCGTAACGAGGCTGACCGCCTACTGTTACAGCGCGCAATTTTGGAGATTCGTACGCTTTATCGCCAGCAACAGTATGCCCGGGCGCTAATGCTCATTGAATCCTTGCGAAAAAAATATCCGAACAATGCCCAGCTGCGCGAGTTGGAGACCTTACTGACCCGTGAATTGGATGTGCAAGAGATGCAGCAGCGCTGATAGGAAGGGTGCAAATTCCCAGCCTAAAGTGCTATATTACTGCGCCTTTCAGGACGCCGTCTTGAAGCCTAGATAGCCCATTTTCTCACGACTTCTGAGGTATAGCTTGCTGCCCGAGCCCACTGCGACACCTGTTTTGCGTATTGAGCATCTGTCTTGTGAGCGTGATGATCGTGTGCTGTTTACCGACTTGTCGCTGGCGCTGCAGGCTGGACAGGCATTGCGTGTGGTGGGACCCAACGGGGCGGGGAAAACCACGTTGCTGCGTGGTGTTGTCGGTTTGAACCATTATTTGGATGGGCAGGTTTCTTGGGTAAAACGAACCGATGGGCATCAACCGTTTATTTATATCGGCCATAAAACGGGCGTGTCACCTTATTTGACCGTGGCCGAGAATCTGTTTTTCTTGGCTCGACTATCGGGCGTTACGTTGATTGAAACGCAAATCGACGCGGCATTGCAGGCGGTGTCGTTATTAGGCTACGACGATAGTTTGGGCAGTGAGTTATCTGCCGGTCAACAACGCCGGGTTGCGCTAGCACAGCTCTACGTGCCGGATATGCCGGCATGTTGGGTGCTTGATGAACCCTTCGCTGCACTGGACAAAACGGGTGTGGCTGAACTTGAGCAACACATGCAACGGCATTGCGAACGCGGTGGTAGCTTGTTGTTTACCACGCACCACGAACCACAGCATTTACACTTTACTGAAATCCATCTGGTGGGGGAGCGGCGTTGATCTATCTGTTGCGCCGAGAGTTGCTGCTGGCGATGCGTCGCCGCGCCGAGCTGATTAATCCCTTGGTATTTAATGTCATGGTGGTCGCGTTGTTCCCCTTAGCTGTGACGCCAGACATGGCCCGGCTTACGTTGCTGGCACCTGGCATTTTATGGGTTGGGGCCCTGTTAGCCACCTTGTTGTCGCTGGATACTTTGTTCCGTTATGACTATTTAGACGGTGGATTGGAGCAGTTGGCGACCCGCGATACCTCGTTGTCCGCTGCTGTTATGGCGAAAATTATGTGTTACTGGTGCTTCACTGGGTTGCCTTTAACCCTGATGTCGCCGTTGCTCGGAATGATGCTTGGGTTACCGATGGCGGTGATGCCAGTCACCATGCTGACCTTGACCTTGGGTACACTGGCTTTCAGTTGCATTGGATCTATCGGAGCCGCCTTGGTGGTGGGTCTGCGTCGCGGTGGTTTGTTGCTGTCATTATTGATACTGCCTTTGTATATTCCTGTACTGATTTTTGGCACAGGAGCTATTGGTGCAGCAACGGCCGGTTTGGATTATTTAGCGCCCTTGGCAATGACCGGGGCAATTACTTTTTTTGCTTTGGCGCTATCCCCTTGGGTTGCGGCGGGCGCACTCCGTTTATCACTTAACGATTAGAGAGGCCAGAATGTTTGGTTGGCTGAGTTGGCAATGGATCCACCAGTGGAGTTCACCGCAAAAGTTCTATCGCGTCAGTTTGATTTGGGCGCGAATACTGGGTGTTTTGGGGGTTTGTGGTTTGTTGGTTGCTTGGGTGTGGGGGTTGGCTTTCGCACCGGAGGATTACCTGCAGGGTAATAGCTACCGCATTATTTTTGTTCATGTGCCGTCGGCCAGTGCGTCCATGGCAGTGTATTTGAGCATGGCTATTATGGCAGTGGTCAGCTTGGTTTGGCGTATTAAGCTGGCTGATATGGTGGCGCGTCAGTGCATTACCATTGGTATGTCCTTAACGGCATTGGCGCTTGTGTCCGGGGCTATTTGGGGTAAGCCAACCTGGGGAACGTATTGGGTGTGGGACGCGCGATTAACCTCAATGCTGATACAGTTCTTTTTGTTTGTCGGCCTGTGGGCTATTCATAACGCGATAGATGACAAGAAACTCGCGGACAAGGCTGCCGCTATCGTGGTGCTGGTTGGTGTTGTCAATTTACCGATTATCAAGTACTCCGTGGAATGGTGGAATACCCTGCACCAGCCCGCCACCATTCGAATTACGCGTGAGACGACCATGTCGATGGAAATGTTGATTCCTCTGTTGCTGAGTATGGCGGCTACTTACCTATGCGTTGCGACCTTGGTGATCTACCGCACGCGGTTGGAAATTTTGTATAGGGAGCGCAAAACACGCTGGGTACAGGATGAGTTGAACGGGTGGGAGAAGGCATAATATGGGCTACTTTGAAACGTTTACCGATTTCATCCGCATGGGCCGACACGGTGTGTACGTCTGGTCCGTCTACGGCATCGCAATCATTGTCATTGCCAGCCACTTGGTGAGCTTGGCTATGCAGAAGCGACGTGTCCTTAAAGAATTCCGGAAAATGAAAAAACGGGGAGTATTATGAATCCAGCGCGTCGCCAGAAGCTGACGCTGATCCTGATTGCGGTCGGCTTATTCAGTGTTGCGGTTATTTTGTTGTTGTTCGCAAACCGGCATCACGTGAACCTATTCTTTTCTCCTACGGAAATTGCTGAGGGGTTGGCGCCGGTCGATCAGCCCATTCGCGCAGGTGGCATGGTGGTGGTAGACAGTGTACGCCGTGATTCCGATACGCTCGCAGTGAGCTTTCAAGTGACCGATTTCTTGTCCGAAATTACGATGTCTTATGTTGGCATATTGCCTGATTTGTTTCGGGAAGGTCAGGGCGTTGTTGCCATGGGCAGTGTGGATGCCGATGGTATCTTCCGCGCTACCGAGGTGTTGGCGCGCCATGATGAAAACTACATGCCGCCGGAAGTGGCGGCCGCACTTAAGGCTGCTGGTCACCAGCTCCCTACACGTCCTGCAGACTACTAGGAGTATTGGATGACTGCTGAATTTGGCCTACTGGCCCTAATATTTGCGTTCTTTTTGAGCCTTGGACAGGGTGTTCTTCCGTTGGTCGGGTATTATCGTCAACACGCTGGGCTGTTGCGCTTGGCACGACCGATGGCGCTTGGCTGTGCGGCTTTTTTGTTCATCGCTTTTATTATCCTCACGCGTAATTTTTTACAGGATGACTTCACCGTCAGTTACGTGGCAAATCACTCCAATAGCGCACTGCCTGTGTACTATAAAATCAGTGCTGTATGGGGCGGGCATGAAGGGTCCATGTTGCTGTGGGTGATGATTCTCAGCTTTTGGGCGGTGGTGGTTGCGGCCTTTAGCCGCCGTCTGCCATTGGATATGGTTGCCGTGGTGCTCGCGGTCATGGGGTTGGTGCTGACGGCCTTCAATGCCTTCCTGATTTTCACTTCGAACCCGTTTGCTCGCGTACTGCCTTTCCCTCCGTTAGACGGCGCTGACCTCAATCCCTTATTGCAGGATATTGGGCTGATCTTCCATCCACCCTTGCTTTATATGGGTTATGTCGGATTCTCCGTAGCCTTCTCATTTGCCGTTGCTGCGTTGTTGATAGGACGCCTTGACAGTGCGTGGGCCCGTTGGTCGCGGCCTTGGACAACGGTTTCATGGGCGTTTATGACCCTGGGTATTGCGCTCGGCTCTTGGTGGGCTTACTACGAATTGGGCTGGGGCGGTTGGTGGTTCTGGGATCCTGTCGAGAACGCGTCCTTGATACCCTGGCTTACGGGTACAGCACTGATGCATTCGCTGGCGGCTACCGACAAGCGTGGGGTGTATAAGAGCTGGACGGTCCTATTGGCGATCACCACATTCTGTATGACCTTGCTGGGTACTTTCCTGGTGCGTTCTGGGGTGTTGACCTCAGTACACTCCTTTGCCAATGACCCACAGCGCGGTATGTTTATTCTGGGTATTTTTGTGGTGTTCACAGCAGGTGCCTTGCTGTTGTATGCCATTCGACTGCCCACCCTGAAAAGCACTACGCGCTTCGGATGGATGTCGCGTGAGATGTTTTTGCTCGGCAATAACCTGATGCTGACCTTGTTTACTGCGTTGATCATTATTTTGACCTTTGCTCCAGTGGCCAACGATTTGATGGGCTTGCGCAAAATCTCCATCGGGCCGCCGTGGTTCAATGATCTCACCGTCTTACTGGCCCCCTTGTTAATACTGTTAATGGGTATTGGTACATGGGTGCGCTGGAAGAAACATGATGTTAAGCCAGTGGTAACTTGGGCAGGGTACAACATCGCACTTGCTATTGCCTTGGGCGCTTTCTGTAACTGGCTTTATGCCGGCAGTTTGCATTGGCGTGTGGTGCTTGGCCTCGCCTTGGCTTGGTGGTTGGTGCTTGGTTTGGGTAAAGCCCTATACGACAGTACCCGTAACGCCTCATCTTTGTGGTCTGGCCTGCGCAAACTCTCGCGCAGTTATTACGGCATGGTGCTTGGCCATCTCGGGTTGGCGGTATTGGTGGTCGGTGTGACCATGGTGACGCAGTTTGAAATGCAGACAGACGTGCGCATGGGCCCAGGTGATCGCCATACGTTGGGCGACTGGACCTTTGAGTTTACACGCTTCGAAATTGCCGAGGGGCCAAACTACATCACCCAGATGGGGCACTTTGACCTCTACAACGATAACGGGCGAATCGGAAGCCTGGTGGCAGAGAAGCGCTTTTACACAGCGGCCGGCCAGATGATGACCGAAGCGGGTATTCTTGGGCGTTTGCCACGTGATCTTTATGTGTCGATGGCAGAAGAATTAGGTAGCAGTGGCGACTGGGCCGTGCGGCTGCAGGTAAAGCCTTATGTGCGCTGGATCTGGTTGGGTGCGATCATCATGTCAGTGGGTGCAGGCTTGGCGGTCGCGGACAAGCGTTATAGACGAATTAAATTAGGAGCGAGCTAATGCGTTGGGCACTGTTTATTCCCTTTTTCATCGTCTTGATCGCTGGCACGATCTTTGGCTATATCTTGTCCACCAATCAAGACTTCGAAACCTTGCCGTCTACCTTGATTGGACGCTCTTTACCGGCTTTTGAGTTGCAGTCGCTGTATGATGAAAATGAGACGTTGACCAACGCTGATATCATTGGTGAGCCGTTTCTCTTTAATGTGTGGGGCTCTTGGTGCCCCAGTTGCCGCATTGAACATCCGGTATTGAACGACTTGGCCGCAGACGGTGTGCGCATTGTGGGTCTGAACTACCGTGATTCCCGTGATGGTGGGCTGGATTGGCTAGAGCGCCTGAAAAACCCCTATGTTATGAATGTGTTCGACCCGTTGGGCATGTTGGGGTTTGACTTGGGTATTACTGGCGCCCCGGAAACCTTTTTCGTTGATGCGGAAGGTATTGTCAGACATCGTCATGTAGGTGTTATTGACCATCGTGTTTGGGAGTCTTCGTTGGCAGAGGTGTATCGCAACTTATGATGATGTCTCCGCGTTTCGCCACAGTACTTCGTTTGTTGATGTTTGTTGTTGCGACCCTGGTGACGGCCCCACTGCTAGCCGAGGCTGCCACTGAGCGTGCCACCGCACCATCTATTCGTGACTTTTCCGATCCTAGCTATGAAGGTCGCTTCCATACCCTAACTCATGAGCTTCGGTGTCCGCGCTGCCAAAATCAAAGCATTGCTGACTCCGATGCCCCTATCGCTTTGGATATGCGTGAGCGCACGGCGCAGTTGCTGGAGGCGGGTTATAGCGACCAAGAGATTGTGGATTTCATGATTGATCGCTGGGGAGATTTCGTCACTTATCGACCGCGTTTTGGCACCCACATGATCTGGATAATTGCGCTGATCATGGTCACTGTTTTAGGGCTGTTTGGTGCTTTTTGGGGCCTGCGCCGTGCCCATGCCGTGGCAGACGAACAAACAACACCCACTCATCACTCTGAATTGACCGCCGAAGAGCAAGCCAGACTGGCTGAACTGCGGCGTCAGGTAGGCAAAGATTTATGATCATGTTTGCAATGTTATTGGTGCTGACGGCACTGTTGGCTGTCGTGTTGGCTTATCCGGCACTGTACGGATCGTCGCGTGAAATAACTTTGGCGCGTAATGCAGATCGTGTGCAGGCTTATGAGTTGCGGCGTTCTGAGTTAGAAGCAGAGCTGAATGCTGGTGTTATTGACGACGAGCAATTTCAGAGCCTTTCCTTAGAGCTAGATAAGCAGCTGTTGTCCGAGACAGAAGTGGCAACGGAAACCATGAAGGCGCGTGGTCGCTTGAACTGGAAATGGTCATTGGCGGCAACCATATTGGTTGCAGTCAGTGCGGCGGCTTTATATGTGCCTTTGGGAGCGCAGCAAGAAATTGCCCTATACGAAAAAGCTCAGGTGCGTGATCGCAGTGAAGCGGATTTTATGGCCTTTATGGGGGCCTATGAATCATACGTCTTGGGTAAGTCTTCGGCGACCGCTGAGGATTGGTTCATGTTGGCCGATACCTACACGCAAGCGGGTCGCTTTCCTGAGGCGATAGACGCTTACGACCGAGTCGAAGAACGTTATCGAGCGCGTGGCGAGTTTGATCCTGATGACTTGTCGATCATTCTTACCAGTCGCGGGCAGCTGCATTTCTTTCTTGCTGGTCAAATGTGGAACGAAAGTGTTGAGCGTGATTTCCGCGAGGCTATACGCCTTAACCCTGAAAATATTCAGGCACTGGGTACGCTAGGTGTCGCCTATTTTGCCAGCGGCGAATATCAACAGGCCATTGACGTATGGCAGATGTTTGCCGATCTGGTGCCTGAAGGTAGCGGGCGCGAAACGGTGATTGGTGGAATTCGCGCCGCTCAGGAGCGGTTAGGTCAAGAGCCCGATTTCGAAGTAGCTGAGCGTACCCCGCATCGTGTCGATGTGGTATTCACGCCCCTGCCTATAGACGTGAACTTGCAGTCTGTTGTGTTCGTATTGGCGCGCCCCGTTGGTGGTGGTGTACCGATCGCCGTGCAACGTTTCCGGGTAGACCAGATGCCCAGCCGGCTCACCCTGACGGATAATGATCGGATGTCTGATGATGCGCGTCTGTCCGACTACGAAGAGGTTGAGGTAACGGCCTTTGTTTCCCCAGGCGGCAATGCAGACTTGGGGCAGGCTACGCATGAAGCGCCGATGATTCGAGTCGCTACCTTGGGTGATGATACGTCCGTACTACTGAGTTTTACTGCTATAGGTCGTTGATCGACAATGAAGTCGTAAACAAAGGCGGGTCTGCATCTGTGCAGGGCCGCCTTTGGTGTATTTTGTTCATGACAAAAACCCTCTACAATCCCTTGAATGGATAACAATAAGTTGGCGCAAGGCATGCACTCTCTATGCGACTGAAGAGTATCAAGCTGGCAGGGTTCAAGTCCTTTGTAGACCCTACCCACATCCCGTTCCCCAATAACCTGACAGCGATCGTTGGGCCTAACGGCTGTGGTAAATCCAACACCATTGACGCGGTGCGCTGGGTAATGGGCGAGTCCTCGGCCAAAAATCTGCGTGGCGAAGCCATGACAGACGTTATCTTCAATGGTTCTACCCGCCGTAAACCAGTGGCGCAATGTACGGTGGAGTTGATTTTCGATAACAGTGACCACACGCTTTCAGGCCCATACGCCCAATACAATGAAATTTCCATCAAGCGAAAAGTCACGCGTGACGGCCAATCAACCTATTATCTAAACGGCAGCAAGTGTCGTCGCAGAGACATCACCGACCTGTTTGCCGGTACTGGGTTAGGTCCGCGTAGTTACGCCATCATCGAGCAGGGCATGATTTCTCGTCTGATTGAATCCAAGCCCGAAGAACTGCGGGTGTTTTTGGAAGAGGCGGCGGGTATCTCAAAGTATAAGGACCGTCGCCGGGAAACCGAAAACCGCATGCGGCGAACGGCTGAGAACCTTGAACGCCTGACCGACATTCGTGACGAGCTGCAGCGCCAGTTGGCGCACTTGGAGCGTCAAGCGCAGGCGGCAGAGAAGTACCGCCAATACAAAGCTGACGAGAAACAGCAGCGGGCGCAGTTGAGTGCGTTGCGATGGCGAGAACTGGATCAGGATGCGCAAGTTATTCGTCAGCAATTGGCCGAAGCAGAACGCGACCGCGAAGCCCAAACCGCTGAATTGCGTGAGCGTGAAGCCGAAACGGAAGAGATACGGCTGGCCAATGAAGACGCCAATGACCGTTTTCAGACCGTACAGAAAGCCTATTATGAAATGGGTAATGAGATTGCCCGCTTGGAACAGCAGTCAGCGCATCAGCGCGAAAAAGTTCAGCAACTGCAAGAACAAATCCGTCGCATAGAACGTGACCGGCACGAGCTGCGTCAGCATCACGAAGCGGATAAAGCTCAGCTTGAGGAGATGGAGGAGCAGCTGACCATGCTGCGTCCGGAGCTGGAACACTGGCAGGAAGAGGCAGCAATTGCGATCGAGCAGACGCAGGAGCAAGAGCTGTTGTTCCGGCAGTACGAAGAGCAGTGGTTGGAATACAGCCTTGGTTCGGCAGAAGCCGCACGGCAGTCAGAGCGACTGCGTTCACGCATTGAGCAAGCCGAGAGGCAAATTCACCAGTTAACGCAGCGCCGTGAACGTTTGCAGATGGAGCTGGCTAAGCTCGAAGACGACCCGGCAACCGAACAGTTGATGCAACTGGAGCTGGAACGTGAAACGGTACAACAGCGCCTGTCTGACGCTGAAGAGCAAGCGCTGTCCAGTGAAGATGCCTTGCAGACACAGCGTGAGCAACAGCAGCAACGGCGTGATCATGTACAGACTTTGCGTCAGAAGCTCAGCCAGCAACAGCAGGAAATTACTCGGCTCAAGGCGGTGTTACAGGCACAAGCCGGAGATACAGTACAAGTCAAAGACTGGCTAAACCGTTGGCAGTTACAACGCAGCCCACAAGTCATGGAGCGCCTGGAGGTTTCTGGGCCATGGGCACAGGCCGTGGAGTGGGTGTTAGGGCATTGGTTACAGAGCCATGTGTTGCCTGCGAATGGTTTGCCGGAACTGGCTTGGGAACACTTGCCGGAGGCGCGCTTAAACTGGTTGGACGATGGGCAGCCGATGCCACCGGTTAAGGCTGGGTCGCTCGCCGAAGGTGTGCAGGGACCGGCAGCGCTTATTACCCAGTTAAACAGCGTCCTGGTTGCTGATTCAGTGGTTGACGCGCGGGCGCGCGTGGCGCAACTGGATGCCAATGGTAGTGTGATAACCCGCGACGGCGTGTGGATGGGCCCCGGCTGGGTGCGAGTGTTTCGCAGTACCGCTGATCGTGAAGGGCTGTTGGCGCAGCAACAGAAGTTGGAAGAACTAGAGGCCGCTGTCGACGAGTTGGAATTCGAAGTAGAAGATGCCGAACTGAATTTAGAAGCCTCTCAACTCACCATTGATGCCAGTGAGCAACAGTGGCAGCAGCATCGGGCTCAGTTGGATGAAGCACGTCGTCGCGTTCACGAAGTTGAAACGCGCGTGTCTGCGCTCAGTGCTTCGAATCAGGCGATGCAGCAGTCTCTGCATCGTTATCGCAGTGAGCTGAAAGACACTGAACAAGAATACGAACGTGAGTTTCAAGCGCTGCAAGACGCGCGTGAGCAACTTGCTGTGGCGCAGCAGAACGACGACACCGCAGAAGACAAAGAGCACCTACGCGAGCGTCGTGACGATGCCCGTCAGGTGTTGGAAGACTTGCGAGCGCGCCAACGCGAAGCAGAGCAACAGCGTCACAGTCTGGAATTGAAAGTCCATGGTTTGCAAAGCCAGTCTGAGTCGTTGCGCAGCGGCTTAGGGCGAGCAGACTTGCAACAAAAGCAAATGGATGAGCGGGCAGAAGAGCTGCACATGGATATCCAGGGGCTGATTGACCCAGACGATACCTTGCGCGAAGAGCTGGAAGAGAAGGTTGCTCGGCAACTGGACCTGGCTGAGCAGCTTGAGCAGGCGCGGGCCGAAACGGAACGCTACCATGAGCAAATGCGCGGTTTCGAACAGCATCGTTTGCGTCTCGAGCAGGCCATTGCGCTGCAGCAACAACGCATACAACAACAGCAAATGGACTTGGAACGCTTCGAAACCCGCAAAGCCACGGTAGAAGAGCAGCTGCAAGAACAACAGTATCATTTAAATACCTTGTTGCAGAACTTGCCAGAAGACTTGACCATTGCGCAGTGTGAACAACTGATTGAACAGTTGAATCAGCGTATTCAGCGCTTAGGGCCAATCAACTTGGCGGCTATTGATGAATACGCGGTACAGAATGAACGCAAGCAGTATCTCGACCAGCAAAACGATGATTTGGAGCGCGCGTTGGAGACCCTTGAGGGCGCGATCAGAAAGATCGACAAGGAGACGCGCACGCGCTTTAAGACGACATTTGACCAAGTGAATCAGGGTTTACAAGAACTTTTCCCCAAAGTGTTCGGGGGCGGGCATGCGTATCTAGAGATGACGGGGGAGGACCTGCTCGACACCGGCGTAGCCATCATGGCCCGCCCGCCGGGCAAGAAGAACGCCACCATTCACCTGTTGTCGGGTGGTGAGAAGGCGCTCACGGCCATTGCTTTGGTGTTTTCCATCTTCCGTTTGAATCCGGCACCATTCTGTATGCTGGACGAAGTCGATGCACCATTGGACGACGCCAACGTGGCGCGCTTCTCGCGACTGGTCGAAGCCATGTCCGAACAGGTAGAATTCATCTACATTACCCACAACAAGGTCGCCATGGAAATTGCACATCAGCTGATGGGTGTTACCATGAACGAGCCCGGCGTATCGCGCTTGGTGTCGGTTAACCTCGATGAAGCCGTCGAAATGGTGGCATCGTAACCTTGGTAGGTCGGATCACTGTCCGACGAATTGTCAGGTTAGAATCTGGCCTGCATGAAATGCAGCAACCAACTATATAGCAGAGTATCGATTCAATGGACGTGCGAGAGTGGATCATCGTATTAGCCATCATTCTGATGGTCGTATTGGCAGCGGATGCCTGGCGTCGCGTTAAGCGGCAGCAGAAGTACCGAGGTAATTACCGCACGCCGAATTTGCATCGGCGCGAACCGGAAGCCGACATTGAAGTGAAGCGAGTAGCGGCGCGTGATGAACGATCCGTCGCTATTGAAGAGCGCACTCGTAAATTGCAGCTCACAGAAAAGGTTCCTATGCTGGTCGACTCGGTTGAGTCTGAGCCAGAGCTTGAAGCCGATGACGATGAGCTGCGAGAAGGCCAATACGCCTTTGACCTGCAACCCCTTGCGGAAACATCAACGACTGACGCCGACGAGCGTCGACATGATTTTGCGCCTCAAGCCGATGTGAGTGCACCCGTTGACTACGTCGAAGACACCAATGCCCAAGGTGAAGACAGTTCGTTCTTTGATCCTCAGTCTGATGACGAACAACACACTGAGCCCAGACAATTTACTGAGCAGCTCAACGATGCTTGGGTGGATGGGTTGATGGACTCTGCGGCGGCGAGAGATGCTAAGCCAACGGTAGCCGATGAATCAGAATTGCCCTGGGGCGAGGCTGACATGATCGCCGATGAACCTGGCGAGCAAATGTTGGCCGAGCCGGAAGCGGTCATTGTGATCACCGTTCTGGCACGTGAAGATTATGAATTTACCGGTGCAGCCTTATTGGAGATTTTATTAGCCTGTGGCATGCGCTTTGGCAATATGAACATCTTTCACGCCACGGACGAGCAGGGTCTCTTGCAGTACAGTGCGGCTAATGCCTTTAATCCCGGCACTTTTGATATCGACAACGTCGAGCATTTCGCCACGCGTGGTGTAACCTTCTTCTTGCAACTGCCTTGCCAGGCGAAGCCTTTGGATGCCTTTGATGCCATGTATCACACGGCACGCACCCTGGGCGAACACTTGCGCGGTGATCTGTACGACGACAGCCGCAGTGTGATGACCGCGCAAACCTTAGAGCACTACCGAGAGCGTATCCGCGACTTCCAGCGCACCCAGTTGGTCAAAAGGGTTTAATCAGAGCGACTATGAAAGCGATTGAACAGCAAATAGCCGCTCTGCGCGAGCAGCTGCAGAAGCATAACTACGCCTATTATGTACTGGATGAACCCACGGTTCCCGATGCGGAATATGACCGCCTGTTTCATGAGCTGAAACAACTGGAAGAACAACACCCCGAACTGGTCACTCCTGACTCCCCAACGCAGCGTGTAGGTGCCCCTCTCATCGGTGGTTTCACCCCGGTTGAACATGCGGTGCCCATGTTGTCACTCGACAACGCTTTCTCCGCTGATGACCTTGTCGCGTTTTGTCGGCGCGTTGCTGAGCGATTGGATAAAGAGGGCGTTCGGGAAGCTCAGGCATTTTGTTGTGAGCCGAAGCTGGACGGTATTGCCGTGACATTGCGCTATGAGCAAGGAGCCTTGGTACAGGCAGCCACACGTGGCGACGGCACGGCGGGTGAAAACATCACCGCAAATGTGCGCACCATACCCTCAGTGCCACTGCGTTTACAGGGTTCAGGTTTCCCGCCAGTGTTGGAAGTCCGAGGCGAAATCTACATGCCGCGTGGGGGTTTTCAGCGACTGAATGAACAGGCATTGGCCGCTGGTGAAAAGACCTATATGAACCCGCGTAATGCCGCTTCGGGCAGCTTGCGTCAGATCGACCCTGCTGTGACGGCTAAGCGGCCCTTGGAATTCTGCTGTTATGGTTATGGCGAGATAGACGGTGCCCTGTTACCAGACAGCCATTTCGACCGCTTGCGTCTTTTTCACCAGTGGGGCTTTCGTATTAATCCGGAAATGCAGCGCATAACGGGTACGGAGGCGCTGCAAGCTTACTACGATGATATCGCCGCCAAGCGCGATGCTTTGCCTTACGACATAGACGGCGTGGTGTTTAAAGTCGATGCGGTATCATTGCAAGAGCGCTTGGGTATGGTATCGCGGGCGCCGCGGTGGGCCACGGCGTATAAATTCCCGGCGCAAGAAGAGTTGACGGTGTTGGAGCGCATCGACTTTCAGATCGGTCGTACCGGTGCGGTGACACCGGTAGCGCGTTTGCAGCCGGTGCTGGTTGGTGGGGTGATGGTCAGCAATGCAACCCTGCATAATATGGATGAAATCGCCCGGTTGGATCTGCATGAGGGCGACACGGTCATCATTCATCGGGCTGGCGATGTGATTCCCAAGGTGCTGCGTGCTGTGCCTGAGCGTCGTCCCAGCAATGCGCGCAAGGTACCTCTGCCAGATCATTGCCCTGTTTGCGATGCTCCGATTGAGCGCTTGGAGGGTGAAGTCATTGCCCGCTGTACTGGCGGAGTAACCTGTGGGGCACAGCGCTTAGAGGCGTTGAAACACTTTGTATCGCGCAAGGCCATGGACATTGATGGCGTAGGCGAGAAATTGCTGGAAACGTTGATTGAAAAACAATGGGTAATGCAGTTCTCCGACCTGTATCGGTTAACCTTTGATCAGCTGATGGCGTTGGATCGCATGGGCGAGAAGTCCGCGCAAAATACCATCGACGCGCTAGCCAAGAGCAAGCAGACTACCTTGCCACGCTTCCTGTTTGCGTTGGGTATCCGTGAGGTTGGTGAAACCACCGCACGTAATCTGGCGTTGCATTTTGGTCACCTCGACGCCTTGATGCGTGCCAGCGAAGAGGCATTGATCGCTGTCACCGATGTTGGGCCAATCATGGCGAAGCATATTCGTCAGTTTTTTGAGCAAGAACACAATGTGGATGAGATCCGCAGTCTGATTGGGCAGGGCATACAATGGCCTGCTATTGAAGTGCCATCTGTCGACGCTCAACCCTTAGTAGGAGAGACTTGGGTGGTCACCGGTAAACTGGAAACAGCGACGCGCGACGAAGTAAAAGCTGATTTACAAGCCTTGGGAGCCAAGGTAGTGGGCAGTGTGAGTGCGCAAACAACCTGTTTGATCGCTGGCCCGGGAGCGGGGAGCAAGTTGACCAAGGCCGAATCGTTGGGTATCCCGGTATTAGATGAGGCCGGTTGGCTGGCGCGGCGGCAAGCGTTGCTTGGAGCAAACTGATGGATCAGGAAACGCTGGTCTATGGCGTCATTCGTTCCGTATCCTCACATGATCGCTTTCAAAGTTTGCATTATCGGCAAACCAATCGCAATGCCGTGCTGGCCTTAGGCCAGTCCGACGTGTTTCCCTTTCTCACGGCAGATATGTTTCACTTGCCAGGTATCCATGAAGAGCAGGGCACCTATATCACGCCCTTGATTCAGTTTGCCGGTTCGTACCGTGCGGTAGAATATGAGTGGGAGCGCTGGATGAGCAAGTTTGAGCGCTTGCTACTGGCCATGTATTGGCGCTCTGCGACTGTCTATCTTGAAACAGAACTGAGTGGTAAGCACGTTTTTTCTTGGGAGAGTCAGGGTGACTTTCACGCACCGGGCAGCAAGGACATGCGAGTACATTGTGAATGGGAGCATGAACTTGGATTATTCAAACAGTGACGATGTGAGTGTTGAGGACATTGTTCAGATTCCGTGGCAAGAGTTGTCGGACGACGCACTTGAAGGTGTCATACAGGCGCACCTGATCAGCGAATTGGCTGACCATACCGTAGAAAACTTTGACGTCAATGCGCAAATGGAAAACGTCAAAGCGGGATTGGTGCACGGTGACTGGATCTTGGTGTTTGATGGCGTTGCGCAGAGCTGCCGCCTGTTTCGTACGCGCGATTTTGCGCAAATGATGAAAGAACAAGGTAAGGTGATGAAATGATGGTATGGGTTATCTTGGCGTTGGCCATTCTATTGGCCTTGGCCGGTTACGCTGGCTGGTTGCACTATAAGTTGTATCAGCATCGGCAAAAGCAAGCGCAGCACGATGCTGAGTTTGAGCGGAAAAAACAAGCGCATGAAGCCTTTCTACAAGAGAGTATTCAGATCATTGCCGCCAACTTGGTACACGAGGATTTGAATCCGTCAGAGGGCGCTATTCGCATTAAACATCTGATGGATGGATTAGAGCTCGAGCAGCAGGAGCGTGACCAATTTGCTGTGTTTGATCGTCTGTATGAGGCAGTGAAGGATATGGCGACGCACGATGCGCGCAAAGCCCTGAGTCCGGTCGAGCGCAAACGCCAAGACGACGAGCGGGAACAGCACGAGCAAGCGCACAAAGTTGAGTTATTGGCGTCTGCTCGTGTGTTGGAGTCTTACGTGTTTACTACTACCGGTTCAGCCAGGCGTCAGGCCGGATCCTGACGAAACCACAGCAGCGTTTGATCAGCTAGACTGCGCAGCGCCGCTGTCATGATGTGGAGGCCCGCTTCCCATTCTGCCAGCGCCGAATCACCACCTTCTTGCGCTGCTTGTTCCAGCATGTCATCGGCGTACTTCAGACGTTTGAAGACGCATTTGTCGTTCAACAGAACGGTGATTTGTTCGTTCCAATTCAGTAGTACCTCACTGGGTCGATAGCCAACGCTCAACAAGTTTTGTACTTCTTCACTGTCCCATGGCAGTTGACGTACCTTGATGGTGCCGTCTTCGGTGCCATGGCGCAAAGCCAGCTCGTCCATCACCGTAATGCCTTCCGGCAGCTCACCGCTGATCAGCCACTCAGCAATGACGGGCTCCGGCTGACACAGCGAGCCCAGCGGCAGTACTGGCAGCTCGTCAAAGGCGTCGCGCAAGAACGCAGTGATGTCGTCGGCGCGTGCTTCGCTGCCACATTGGACATACAGCCAGCCGGATTTAAGGTCGGCAATCACCATGTGCCGCTGACTGCGCGTAAACGCACGGGGCAACAGCTCCAAAGTGACCTCGTCTTTCAGGTCCATCTTCTCATTGCGGCCGACGCGACGATCTTCTTTGCGCTGCAACTCACTGATTTTATCGGCCAACGCTTCGTTCACCACCGCACTGGGAAGCAAGCGTTCTTCGCGGCGCAGCTGCCAGACTAAGAAGTCCTGTGTAGCCAACTGCAATTCGGTCATTTCTCCATGCGGTGGTATCAGGCCTAAACTGACCGGCTGCGTCGGCAAGCAATGATGAAAGGCATGCTGTTCCAAATTCGCACCTTGGCGAAGGCGCTGTAAAAATTCGGTGTCACGTACTTGATAAACAAAAGCGTTTTTAAACCACACAGTAGAAATATCCTGCCGAAAATCGAACAGGCTTTGTAGCGAATTTCGGTGCAAAGGGCAAACGACAACGGCCAGATATGCAGATTATTTCAGATGTTCGCCAACGACTTTGATATTCTATGCAGCATGAATCTGAACTACATAACGCCATGGGTAGCGGTACTGGGCTGTTTTCTGGGGCTGCTCTGGGTTGATGCCTGGCAGTACTCACGGTCGGCGCTCGAGTCTGGTCATTGGTGGGTGATGCTAAGCGGGCACTTCGCGCACGGCAATCTGCCGCATACGTTGGTCAATGCCGCAGGATTGCTATTGGCAACCCTGCTGGCGCCACATTGGATGAATCGCTGGACTGGATTGCTGGTGCTGGCGTTGCTGAGTATTCTGCTCAGTGGCGCCATTCATTTCGGACAGCCCGATGTGGCTATTTATCGCGGTTTTTCAGGTACCCTGCATGGCTGGGTACTCCTAGCCATCGTGCTAAGCCCTCACTTATCACGCCCGTGGCAAACAGCCTTGGCCGCGCTCATTGGCATTAAGTTGAGTGGCGAAAAGTGGCTGCAGGCTGGTCAGTCTATGCCATCGTATTTAGGGGACTTAACGGGTGAGGTGCTCACCGTTGCGCATTTGTACGGCGCGGTATTGGGCGCAATGGTGGCGGCATTCGTTCTGCTAGCGTCGCATCTGGGCTTGTACCGCCCGCGTTTGCGCTAAGAAAGCTTGGGCAGCATTCGACAAGGTGCGCTCTTTAAGCCAGATAATGCCCAGCGACCGGCTCAGTGGCTCGCTCGCTACAGACAGCTCGGTCAACTGCTCATCCATCATGATGGTAGGCAACACACTCCAGCCGAGTCCCACTGATACCATCATCTTGATGGTTTCCAGATAGTTCACTGGCAGCGATGTTTTAATCGGTAGTTTGCGCTTCTCGAATTGTTGGCGAATCACCTGGTAGGTCGCCGAGGTTTCATAAGGCAAAATAGCGGGGGTGTAGCACAACTCGTTCAGTTGCAGATCCATCTTGCGCGCTAGAAAATGGCGCGGCGATGCGACGAAGGTGAGTTCATCGTGCCACAGTTTCTCTTGCTGTAGGACGCGGCTCTGCTGGCCCGTCATGGTTACGAACGCGAGTTCAACTTCGCGTTTTTCCACTGCTTGATAGGCGAGTTCCGATTCCAGAAAATGAATGTCCAGCTCGACCTGTGGGTGGCTTTCATTGAATCTCTGTAATAACGCGGGCAGTCGGTGCAGGCCGATGTGGTGGCTGGTGGCAAAGGACAGCTTGCCCGCTACGAGGTTGGCTAGGTTCTGCATGGTGCGCGTGGCATTGTCCATTTCCTGTATAATGCGCTGCGCGGCAGGGATCAGGGCTTTGCCGGCGTCTGTCAGGTGGATCTTACGTCCGATGCGGTCAAATAAGGCGGTGCCCAGTTGGTGTTCAAGATTCTGTATGCGTTTGCTGATCGCTGGTTGCGTGAGGTGCAGTCGCAGTGCCGCCTCAGAAAAGCTGCCATAAGTGCTGACCGCGAGAAACGCTTGCAAGCCTTGGATGTCCATTCGCATTCCTATTGGTTATCAATTGCATAAAAATTATGAATTTGTTTTATTTTTATGCAAGCGTTAAAATTCCTTCCATTAAAGAAATACCAGAATAACCCGGCACTGGTGCAGACCCAGCCTTTCAGGAGACGCCGTAAATACGTCCCTGTAGGCTCGTTGCCGCCATCCATGGCGGCACACGCACCTTGCAGGCTGCCCCTGCGCCAGTGCCTAGCCTCTACAGCCACTCATCATGTGTTTTTCAATGGTTTGGGCGTGCTGAAGGGCTAGCGGTGTGACGGTGGGCTCTTAGGCCTCTTTAAGGGCGTTTGCGGACAGGAAGTCCGCAACGAGCCCCCATGGATGGGTTTACGGCGTCCCTGAAAGAGGCCTAAGAGTCAGCCGGTGCACCTTGCACAGTGTCGGGTCCGAAAAAAATAATGAGAGTAGGAGTGTCAGCGTGGCTGGTAAAACATTGTATGACAAGTTGTGGGACGCACACCTCGTAGAGGCCCGCGATGATGGTAGCTGTCTCATCTATATTGATCGACAGTTGTTGCATGAAGTTACCTCGCCACAAGCGTTTGAAGGCCTGCGCCTTGCAGGGCGTAAACCGTGGCGACTGGATGCGAACATCGCCACACCAGACCACAACGTACCGACCACCGTCGAAGAGCGGAAATCGGGCATCGCCGGTATCGTCGACCCGATCTCACGTATTCAGGTACAAACATTAGACGACAACTGCAGCGAACTCGGCATCCTCAAGTTTGACATGGGTGACGAACGCCAAGGCATCGTCCACGTCATGGGGCCAGAGCAGGGCGCAACCTTGCCCGGCATGACCATCGTCTGTGGCGACTCGCACACCTCCACGCACGGCGCCTTTGGCGCACTCGCGCATGGTATTGGCACGTCCGAAGTTGAACACGTACTGGCTACACAGTGTTTGATACAGCAGAAAATGCAGAACATGCTGGTGCGTGTTGATGGCGAACTGGGTGCGGGTGTTACCGCCAAAGACGTCGTATTACACATCATTGGCGTGATAGGTACCGCTGGCGGCAACGGCTGCGCCATTGAATTTGGCGGCTCAGCGATTCAGAGCCTGTCGATGGAAGGCCGCATGACGGTCTGTAACATGGCCATCGAAGCGGGCGCACGTGCCGGCATGGTCGCGGTGGATCAGACCACCATCGACTATTTTAAGGGCCGCCCCTTTGCGCCCAAGGGCGAGCAGTGGGAGCAGGCCGTAGCGAGCTGGCGTGATTTGGTCAGCGATGACGATGCACATTTTGACAAGGTCGTCGTCATTGACGCCAAAGACATAGAGCCACAGGTAACCTGGGGTACGTCGCCAGAGATGGTGGCGAGTGTAACCAGCAAAGTGCCGACCATGGCCGATATGAACAGCGACAGCCGTCGTACTGGCTTGGCACGTGCCTTGGAATACATGGGCTTGCAAGAAGGTCAGGCCATTACCGACATCAAATTGGACCGCGTCTTTATCGGCTCGTGCACCAATTCGCGTATTGAAGATTTGCGCGCCGCCGCCGCCGTGGTTAAAGGCAAGCGCGTGGCCAGCAGCTTGAAGCAAGCCTTGGTCGTGCCGGGCTCGGGCTTGGTTAAGAAGCAAGCGGAAGCCGAAGGGTTGGATCAGGTATTCACTGCGGCTGGTTTTGAATGGCGTGAGCCCGGATGTTCTATGTGTTTGGCAATGAATGCCGACAAACTGGGCGCTGGTGAGCATTGCGCCTCGACCTCCAACCGCAACTTTGAAGGCCGTCAGGGCTTCGGTGGGCGTACGCATTTGGTTAGCCCGGCGATGGCCGCAGCCGCAGCGGTGGCTGGCCACTTTGTTGACGTCAGAGAATGGAGTGCCCAAGCATGAAAGCATTAACTGTACACCAAGGCTTGGTCGCACCGATGGACCGTGCCAATGTCGATACCGACATGATCATTCCGAAGCAGTTCTTGAAATCCATTAAGCGCAGCGGCTTTGGCCCAAACCTGTTCGACGAGTTACGGTACCTCGATGAAGGCGAGCCGGGCATGGACAATAGTCAGCGTCCGTTGAACCCTGACTTCCCGCTGAATCAGGAGCGTTATCAGGGTGCGAGCATTCTGTTGGCGCAGGAGAACTTCGGTTGTGGGTCGAGCCGTGAGCACGCACCTTGGGCACTCGAAGACTTTGGTTTCCGTGTCATCATTGCACCGAGTTATGCGGATATTTTCTACAATAACTGTTTCAAGAACGGTGTTTTGCCCGTCATCCTGCCAGAGTCTGCTGTGGCGCAGTTGTTTGCGGCGATGTACGCCGAGCCAGGTTTTGAGTTAACCGTCGATTTGCCGGCGCAAGAAGTGCGCACATCGACGGGTCAGTCATGGTCTTTTGAGGTCGACAGCTTCCGCAAGCATTGCTTGATCAATGGGCTCGATGACATCGGCTTAACACTGGAGCGCGCGGATACAATTCGCGCGTACGAAGAAAAACGCAAGATTGATGCGCCTTGGCTCTTTTAACCTCCTCGGTGTTCTTGGGTACTGGGTATGCTGGTAGCGGGACGCCGTAAATGCATCCATGCAGGCTCGCTGCCGCCGTCCTGGCGGCAGGACGCCCGCTACCAGCATACCCAGTACCCAGAACACGGTAGCTGGTTGCCAGTCTGGAGACTGTGCGTTTAATGGGCGCGACATGATATTTACCGTGATGCTTAGCGCTCGGTTGAGTGGTGGCAATAAGGTGTTTCATGGCGTTTGCGGACAGGACGTCCGCAACGAGCCTGCATGGATGCATTTACGGCGTCCATGCAACACCTTATTGCCACCACTCAACCTGGTAGGAATTATGAATTGGTGGGTCAGAACAGAATTAGGAGAAAGTCAGTGAGCAGAAACGTATTGGTATTGCCGGGTGATGGAATCGGGCCGGAAATTGTCACCGAAGCGGTAAAAGTGCTGGAGTGGGCGAACGAACGGTATCAGCTGGGTATTGAATTGAATGAAGGTCTGGTCGGCGGCGCCGCCATTGACGCAACGGGCGGCCCACTGCCTGAGTCAACGCTGAATGCAGCGAAAAACTCCGACGCTATCCTGTTGGGTGCTGTCGGTGGCCCAAAATGGGACAAGCTGGAAATGGCGCTGCGGCCCGAAAAAGGCTTGCTGGGCTTGCGTTCTAACTTGAACCTATTCGCCAACTTGCGTCCGGCTATTCTGTATCCGCAATTGGCCGCAGCGTCCAGCTTGCGTCCCGAAATCGTATCCGGTCTGGATATCCTTATTGTGCGCGAACTGACCGGTGGCATTTACTTTGGCGAGCCCCGCGGTATTCGTACCAATGAAAAAGGCGTGCGAGAAGGGTATAATACCTACATATACAGCGAACCAGAGATAGAGCGCATCGCTCACGTCGCCTTCCAAGCGGCCATGAAACGCGACAAACGCGTTTGCTCCGTAGACAAGGCCAATGTACTGGAAGTGACCGTGCTGTGGCGCGAAGTCATGACCCGCATCAGTGCTGAATACCCCGAAGTGGAACTCAGCCACATGTACGTCGACAACGCCGCAATGCAGCTTGTGCGGGCGCCGAAGCAGTTTGACGTTATGGTCACCGGCAACATGTTCGGCGACATATTGTCTGACTGCGCCGCCATGCTCACCGGCTCCATCGGCATGCTACCATCTGCCTCGTTAAACGATCAGCAGCAAGGCATGTACGAGCCCATACACGGCAGTGCTCCTGATATCGCCGGACAGGGCATTGCAAACCCACTGGCGACCATTTTGTCGGTCGCCATGATGTTACGTTACTCCTTGCAGGCAGCCGCTGCGGCGGACGCTATTGAAGCGGCAGTGAGCCGCGTGTTGGATGCTGGCTTGCGTACCGCCGACATCATGAGCGAAGGAGCACGTAAGGTCACTACGGCAGAAATGGGACAAGCAGTCCTTAAAGCACTCAACGAGTGAGGAATATCATGTTAAAAGTAGGATTTGTAGGATGGCGCGGAATGGTCGGTTCCGTATTAATGGACCGCATGCGTGCCGAAAACGACTTTGCGAATATCGCCCCTGTGTTTTTCAGTACGTCACAGGTTGGTATCGCTGGCCCTGATGTGGGCAAAGAGATTCCTTTGTTGCAAGATGCGCGTGATATCAGCGCACTGCAGGCCATGGACGTCATCATTACCTGTCAGGGTGGTGACTACACAACCGAGGTGTATCAGCCGCTGCGTGATGCAGGTTGGAGCGGATACTGGATAGACGCTGCGTCGACATTGCGCATGAAAGATGATGCAGTTTTGATTCTCGATCCGGTCAACCGTGGCGTTATTGATCAGGCATTGGCCGATGGCACCAAGACCTTTGTTGGCGGTAATTGCACGGTATCCTTGATGCTGATTGCTCTGGGTGGCTTGTTTGAAAAAGACTTGATCGAGTGGGTGAGCCCGATGA
Source organism: Salinispirillum sp. LH 10-3-1 (assembly GCF_030643825.1). GTDB lineage: Bacteria > Pseudomonadota > Gammaproteobacteria > Pseudomonadales > Natronospirillaceae > Salinispirillum. The sequence goes on along the minus strand of NZ_CP101717.1, from coordinate 2,110,740 downwards.
CGTATCAGGCGGCTTCCGGCGCGGGTGCGCAAAACATGAAAGAGTTGATCAAGCAGATGGGTGCTATCAACGAATCTGTTGCGGAGCAGGTTAATGACCCGGCTTCGGCTATTCTGGAAGTGGATCGTCAAGTGGCTGAAACCATGCGTTCAGACGAGTTTCCGACACAAAACTTTGGTGCTCCGTTGGCGGGTAGTCTGATTCCATGGATCGACAAGGCCATGGAAAGCGGACAGAGCAAAGAAGAATGGAAAGCACAGGTTGAAACCAACAAAATTTTGGGTCGTTCAGATCGCCAGGTACCTATTGATGGTATTTGCGTGCGGATCGGTGCCATGCGTTGTCATAGCCAAGCGTTGACCATCAAACTCAAGAAAGACCTGTCGGTGGGTGAAATCGAACAGATTTTGGCGACACACAATGATTGGGTGAAAGTGGTGCCTAATGATCGTGAGCTGAGCATCGCCGATTTGTCGCCCGCGAAAGTGAACGGTACTTTAACGGTACCGATTGGCCGTATTCGCAAGTTGAATATGGGGCCAGAATATATTTCTGCGTTTACGGTCGGTGATCAATTGTTGTGGGGTGCGGCGGAGCCATTGCGTCGTATGCTAACGATATTGCAAAGCTAAGAGGTGGCCTGAGCCGCACATTAAAAAGGGATGGCTGCAAAGCCGTCCCTTTTTTGTATGCGGGCCCAAAATCAAACCGCCGAGTGTCAAAGTTGTGTCGGGCAGTGGTATTTCGCTCTGCACTGTTCTGAGCGATTTTCCTCTACCCTAGTCGATGTTTGCCTGTTAATCGCGGAGGTTATGTCAGAATAATGGCGCAAATTGATGGCACGCTGGTTGCAGGTAGCTTGCGTACAGCCGCCATATATTCAATACTTGGCGGAATATTAAATTCAGTTATGTCATTAACAAGAAGAATATCTGTACGGAAATGTGAAAAGTACCGCTTTTTAAAACAAAAGCGGTACTGTTAGGTAGCGTCTTTGGGTACATTAGCGCGAAGACATAGTCGTACAGTAGTTAAAGGAACAGGGTATATGACGCGCTTGTTTGCGGTAGTCAGTGCAATCACATTGTTTTGTGTTGCCGGGTTTGCTTCAGCGGTTGGATTGGGAGAGATTACTCTTCGGTCTGCTTTAACAGAACCCTTGGAAGCAGAAATTCGAATCACCAGTCCCGGCGACTTCTCGGTGCAGGACTTAAATGTGCGCCTGGCCTCCGCCACAGACTTCAGTCGGGCTGGGATAGAAAGGCCCTTCTTCCTTACCCAGATTGACTTTTCTCTGCGTCAAGTTGGCTCTGCCATTGTCGTAGATTTGAGCACGACAGATACCGTAGAAGAACCCTTTCTCGACTTTTTGGTCGAGTTGACCTGGCCCGGTGGGCGTTTGTTGCGCGAATACACCTTGCTGTTAGATCCACCTGTTTTCGCCGAAGGTGAGAGTGGCCAGATTCAGGTTTTTCCTGCTCAAGAGCCTTCTTTCCAGTCTGCAGCACCGGCAACGCCTCCAACGGCTACTGTTACGCCAGCACCGCAACCCGCGCGTCCCACACCTGCGCCAGTAACCCCGCGTCAGGAGCAGTTGGCCGACAATCAGTACCGAGTTGAGAATAATGATACCCTGTGGGAAATCGCCTTGCGGGCCCGTCAGAATCCCAGTCAGTCGCCGCAACAAATAATGTTGGCTATTCAGGACCTTAACCCGGATGCCTTTATTGGTGGCAACATTAACCGAGTAAAGGCCGGAAGTTTGCTGACTCTGCCTAGTGGTGAGCAAATCGTAGTGCGCAGTCGCGCGCAGGCGGTGACAGAGGTAGACAACCAGAACCGTGCATTGCGCGGTTTACCACCGATTGGGCAGAGCCAGATTTCAGCCACGGGCGATGCCGCCTCCGCTACAGGTGCTCCTGCGCAACGTGATCCTGATGGTTTCCTTGAACTGGTAGGTACGCCGACAGATTCTGATGTGGGTGGTGCGGAAGGTGAAGCCAGTCGTGCGGAGTTGGCGCGCGTGCAAAATGATCTGGCAATTCAACAAGAATTGAACGACGAGCTACGACGCCAGAACCAAGATCAATTGTCCCGCCTGAATGAGTTGGAAGAGCAGGTAGCGTTGCTTTCTCAAATGATGGAGTTGCAAAGCGCATCAGCCGCTGACTTGCAGGCTGCCGCTCGAGCCTTGGCTGAGGAAGTAGAGCAAGACCAGACCATGGTGCCGGAGACCCCGGCCGCCTCAGATCAGCCGAGCATGTCTGCAACACCCGATACTACGCCACCAACTATCGTGCTAGAGCCTATGGCACCACCGCCAACGCTGATGGATCAAGTGATGGGTTGGCTCGATCGAATGATTAAGTGGGTATCGCAACCCATCAACGCGGCTATTGTTGCGTTAGCGCTGTTTGTCGTTATTGCTATGGGTGCCATTGCTCGACGCCGGAAACAGGAGGAAGAAGACTTTTCTGCTGAGGTGGCTGGTGAGAGCGACAGTGGTGCGTTCGACGGCTTTGATGACGACTTGGAGTTGTCGGGTGATGATGATCCCGAGCAGCAGAGTTATGCACCTCCTGCCAGTACTACCTTTCAACAGAACAGTGGGGCCAGTGCCGAAGCGATAGAAAATGCTGAACTCTATATCGCTTTTCAGCGCTTCGATGAAGCCGAGTCCGTACTTAAACAAGCACTGAGTGATGAACCTGGACATGCAGCGTTGCAGCTCAAGTTGCTGGAGTTGTATGCTGAGTCTGGTCAGGCAGATGCATTTGAAGCATTGGCTGCCAAGGTGGGTAATGCCGAGCAAGACGCTGTTGCACGTTTACGCGCCCAACTGTCAGCAGCAGCGCCTGCCGTGAGTAAGGCGGCGGGAAGCAATGCAGCAGATTCCGACGATGACTTTGCTGATCTCGATTTAGACCTTGATTTGGATGTGGGCGATGAGTGGGATGCCTCTTCTCCGTCCTTGGCCGAATCAGATGAGGACTTGTCCCTTGACTTCATTGACGAGACCGAGCGATTAGATACCAGCGCTTCGGACAGTCTGCCCGAGCTGGATGCCGGTTTGGAAGATGAATTGAGTCTTGATATCGACTTACCCGAACTGAATGACGAAGCCGACGTGTTGGCAGATGCGCCAGTCAAGTCAGCGGCTGACGACAACAGTATGGATTTTGATTTGGGTGACTGGGCGGTGCCAGAGGAGTCTTCAGCGGGCACTTCGGCAGAGCGTGAAGCGGAAGATCTCAGCTTGGATATGGACTTTGACCTATCGTCTTTGGATGACGAGCCTGATGAATTGCCTTCACTGGACATGGACAAAGGCGAGTCGGATACAGAGATTCCTGAGCTCAAGATGGACGACGATTTCACGCGTTCATTGTCTGATACTTTAGATCAGTTGTCGGATGAAGAACCTGAAGCGTCACTCGACGCCGATGACTTTGCTGATCTGGGTGATTTGTCCGATCTTGGTGACTTCGACCGCACGACCGGTGATACGGCATTAACGGATGGTGGATTAGAAGATTTTGATTTGGCTGACGATATGACGTTCAGTGCTGCTGATGACGAGTTTACTGAACAAACAGCAAAAGCCGACATCGAATCCAGTGATGACTGGGACGACGATTTTGACTTCTTGGCAGGATCGGATGAAGTGTCCACGAAACTTGATTTGGCGCGTGCCTACATTGATATGGACGACGCTGAAGGTGCACGCGATATCCTAGCCGAGGTTATGGAAGAAGGCAGTGCTGAGCAGAAAGCGGAGGCAGAGGCCTTAGTCCGCAAACTGTAGGAGACTAAAAAACTACAGCGCTCGCTCTAGTGGCGTGAAAATGTAGCTCAAATTAAAGCCGACATCGGTGATCCTGCAACAGCAGGCAAACTGAGTCGGCTTTTGTGTGTCTAAAACACTTCAGAAATTCCTTAGCCATTGTGCTGAATCTCCCTGTTGCATCAAACTAAACGATTGTGTTAACTTTGCTTTATCGCTTTGAGAGGTATCTATGGCGGAACACCTGACGGAAGTCTTTGCACCTGATCATGTAGATCATCACCAACGCATCGCGCTTGGGGTGGAATATATGGGCTCTGAGTACTCCGGTTGGCAGTCGCAATCGGGCAGTGCGCGCACGGTGCAGGATACGTTGGAAGCCGCGTTGTCGAAGGTTGCGGCGCACCCTGTGCGATTATTTTGTGCTGGGCGTACCGATGCAGGTGTACATGCCACCGGGCAGGTGGCCCACTTTGATACCTCTGCTCATCGGTCGCCGTATGGGTGGATGCTGGGTGCTAATTCGAATTTGCCCAGTGACATCAGTGTGCAATGGATTAAACCCATGCCGCAGACGTTTCACGCGCGGTTTATGGCGCAAGCCAGGCGTTATCGGTATGTGATCTACAACCACCCGATTCCATCGGCGGTACTGCGCAATGGGATGACATGGGAGAAGCGCCCCTTGTCCGTTTCACGGATGCAATTGGCGGCAAACAGCTTCGTTGGTGAACATGATTTTTCAGCCTTTCGGGCAGCGGCATGTCAAGCACATAGCCCAGTGAAGACACTTTATCACTGCCGCGTGGTTAGGCAGGGTAGGTTGGTGATCATTGATGTACGTGCCAATGCGTTCTTGCATCACATGGTGCGCAATATTGCCGGTGTCTTGCTGAGCATTGGCAGCGGTGAGGCCTCCGTTGAATGGGCTGCGGAGGTGCTGGCAGGGCGTTCGCGCCGCGAGGGCGGGGTCACTGCGAGACCGGATGGTTTGTATTTCGTGCGCGCGGAATACGCCACCGCATTTGAGTTGCCTGAGCCCTCGTTGGGCCCGGCATTCTTAGGAGAGCATTTATGGTAGAGCAAGTACTTGAGTCAGGCGCTCCAATGCGTACGCGCATTAAAATTTGTGGTTTACGCGAACACGAGCATGTCTTAGCCGCCGTGCACGCGGGTGCTGATGCTTTGGGTTTTGTGTTTTACCCACCCAGCCCGCGCGCTGTCTCTCCAGCCGAGGCCGCGGAGTTGATCGCCGGGATACCACCCTTTGTGACCAGTGTCGGGTTGGTGGTTAATCCGCAACCCGAGTTGGTTGAGCAGTTGTTGAACGAATGCAATATTGACCTGTTGCAGTTTCATGGCGATGAAGATGATGCCTTTTGTCGTCAGTTCGGACGCCCCTTTATAAAAGCCATTCGCATGGCGCCAGGTCTTGATATTGAGGCCACGCTCGAGCAGTGGCCCAGTGCGCGTGGCTTGTTGCTGGATGCATGGCATCCGGATTTACCCGGCGGTACGGGCGAGCAATTCGACTGGTCGAGGATTCCAGAGCGCTGGCGTAGCCGCATTATATTGGCCGGTGGGTTGGCCCCCGACAACGTCGCGACAGCCATTCGTACTTTGCATCCCTATGCTGTGGATGTCAGTGGTGGGGTGGAAGCCAGCAAAGGCGTTAAGAGTACACAAAGAATTCAGGCATTTATTGCCGCTGTTAGACAAGAGGATAAGCACCATGACTGAACGTAAAGACTACTTCCAAATGCCTGATGCCCGCGGTCACTTCGGTATGCATGGCGGACGCTTTGCCTCGGAAACCTTAATGGCAGCGTTGGATGATCTAGAGCGCATTTATAATGAGCTAAAAAACGACGCTGCGTTTCAAGCGGACTTTGATCGTGACTTGGCACACTATGTAGGTCGCCCGTCCCCACTCTATTTGGCTGAGCGCCTCAGTCGTGAGTGGGGTGGTGCAGACGTCTATTTGAAACGCGAAGACCTTAATCACACGGGTTCACACAAAATCAACAACGCCATTGGCCAAGCCTTGCTGGCTAAGCACGTAGGCAAGAAGCGGGTTATCGCCGAAACCGGCGCTGGTCAGCACGGTGTGGCTACTGCCACTGTTGCGGCGCGCCTGGGTCTCGAATGCGTTGTTTACATGGGTGTTGATGACGTCGAGCGACAGAAGCTCAACGTGTACCGCATGCGGTTGCTGGGTGCCACCGTGGTGCCAGTTACCTCAGGTACACGCACGTTGAAAGATGCGTTGAATGAAGCCATGCGTGATTGGGTAACCAATGTTGACGACACTTACTACATCATTGGCACTGTAGCGGGCCCGCATCCATACCCCATGTTGGTGCGCGACTTTCACGCCATTATTGGCCGGGAAGCCAAGCGTCAACTGCAGGAGCAAGCGGGTTGTTTGCCTGACGCCCTGGTTGCCTGTGTAGGTGGTGGTTCCAACGCGATTGGCTTGTTCCATGAATTTTTAAATGATGAGAGTGTCGCCATATACGGTGTAGAGGCAGGCGGAGACGGTGTAGAAACAGGTCGTCATGCCGCGCCGCTGAGCGCTGGCCGCCCGGGTATTCTGCACGGCAACCGCACCTACATTATGGCCGACGAGAACGGTCAAATCATGGGAACACACTCGGTATCTGCCGGTTTGGATTATCCGGGTGTGGGACCAGAACACAGTTGGTTAAAAGATGAAGGGCGTGCTAACTATGTGTCGGTCACCGATACAGAGGCCTTGGCCGCTTTTCATGAACTCACTCGTGTGGAAGGTATTATGCCTGCGCTTGAGTCTGCGCACGCTATTGCGTATGCCAAGAAGTTGGCAAAGGAAATGGGCAAGGGCAAGCGCATCATTGTGAATCTGTCTGGTCGCGGTGACAAAGACGTTCATACAGTCGCCGCCTTAGATGGCATGCAGGTTTAAACGGAGAGTCGAACATGAGTCGTATTCAACAAGTATTTGCGGACTTGAAAACCGCAGGGCGCAAGGCGCTGATTCCCTACATCACGGCGGGCGATCCAGACCTTGATACCACACTGATGCTGATGCATGAACTGGTCGCTAAAGGTGCTGATATCATTGAACTGGGGGTACCGTTTTCCGACCCTATGGCTGACGGCCCCACGATTCAATTGGCTTATGAGCGGGCCTTGCGCCAGGGTGTGGGGCTCAATGATGTCTTGGCGCTGGTGGGTCGCTTTCGTGAAACCGATACTGCTACCCCGGTGGTGTTGATGGGCTATATGAACCCCGTTGAATTCATGGGTTATGATCGTTTTGTGGACTCTGCGGTTGCAGCGGGTGTCGATGGTGTACTGGTGGTCGATATGCCACCAGAAGAGTGCCAAGAGCTGACGGACAAGTTGCACGCTAAAGAGTTGGATACTATTTTCCTGCTGACCCCGACCACATCTGAAAGCCGGGCGAAAACAATCTGTGCGCAAAGCTCTGGCTATGTGTACTACGTCTCCATTAAGGGGGTGACTGGCGCGAGCACGCTTGACGTCGATCATGTGGCGCAGCAGCTGAATCGATTGCGGCAGTTCACCGACTTACCGTTGGCGGTTGGTTTTGGTATCAAGACGCCGGCGGATGCGGCAGCGGTGAGTCGCGTAGCGGAAGGGGTGATCGTAGGGTCTGCTTTGGTCTCGGTGGTGGCGGATCTGCAAACGGCTGGAGCTGTTGAAATTTCATCACAAGTGTCTGCCATAATTGCCGATATGAGGCAGGCGATGGATCACGCATAATTTCGTTAATATAGAGCCGACATTGGTTTTACCGGGAACAGTCGCTATGATGGCATTAAAATGTGCCTTAACAGCCATGGTTAACAGATTAGGAGTATAGAATGAGCAGCTGGTTGGACAAACTTGTACCGTCCATTATCCGTTCCGACAGTCGCGACAAAGCGAATGTGCCAGAAGGGTTGTGGGAAAAATGTCCCAGCTGTCAATCTGTGTTATACCGTCCTGAATTGGAAAAAAATCTGAACGTTTGCCCAAAATGTGATCATCATATGATTCTTTCGGGCAATCGTCGTATCAGTACTTTCCTGGATGAAGACGGCAGGGTAGAGATCGCCTCTGATGTAGAGCCGGTTGACCGTTTGAAATTCAAAGATTCCAAAAAATACAAAGACCGCTTGTTGGCTGCTCAAAAAGCAACCGGCAATCGTGATGCTTTGGTGGTTTATAAGGGTAAGGTTGAGGGTGTGCCCGTTGTCGTGGCGGCGTTTGATTTCACATTCTTGGGCGGCTCTATGGGTTCGGTGGTCGGCGAGAAATTCGTGCGCGCGGTTAATGTCTGCTTGGAGCACAAGTTACCGTTGGTGTGTTTCCCTACATCGGGCGGCGCACGGATGCAGGAGGCCTTGTTCTCTCTGATGCAGATGGCCAAAACCTCTGCGGCCATTGAGAAAATGAAAAAAGCAGGTTTACCGTACATTTCTGTACTGGTTGACCCCTGTTACGGTGGTGTGTCGGCCAGCCTGGCGATGCTGGGTGACCTCAATATCGGAGAACCCGGTGCGCGAATCGGTTTCGCCGGCCCGCGTGTAATCGAGCAAACCGTACGTGAAAAACTGCCTGAGGGCTTTCAGCGTAGCGAGTTCCTGATGGAGCATGGTGCCTTGGATATGGTTGTCGCTCGTAAAGACTTGCGTCCGGTCATTGCCCGTCAGATTCGCAAGATGATGCACCTCGCTGCAGCCTGATCATGCCCTCGCCGCACAGCAGTCTCGCGGAATGGCTCTCTTGGTTGGAGAGCCTACATCCTTCTGAAATTGATTTGGGTCTCGACCGTCAAATGGCCGTGCAGCAGCGCATGGCTCTTGATTTTGGCGCGTGCAAGATCATTACCGTGGCCGGTACCAACGGTAAAGGCTCAACGGCAACGCTAACGGCATCTTTGCTGCAAGCACATGGTTATCGTGTTGGTCTCTATACCTCGCCTCATTTTCTCCATTTCACCGAGCGTGTAGCCGTTCAGGGTACACCGGTGACGGAAGAGGCTATGGTGCAAGCCTTGGCGGCGGTGGAAAAAGCCCGTGGTGATACCTCCCTGACCTATTTCGAATTCACCACACTGGCAGCCTTCAGGTTGTTCGCCGATGCGGCGTTGGATTACATGGTGTTGGAAGTTGGGCTCGGCGGGCGTTTGGATGCCGTCAATGCGCTGGATACCGACTGCGCTATTGTGACCTCAATCGGGCTTGATCATGTCGATTGGCTGGGTGATGACATCGCAGGTATCGCGCGTGAGAAAGCGGGGATTGCCCGACCGGGCAAGCCGTTGTTGGTGGGGCGTACCGATTGCCCGGAAGCCTTTGTTCAAGTGGCACTGATTAATGGCTGTCAGCTGACGTTCGTTGATACACAGTTGCCTAGGGAGCCCGGAGCCTGGCGTTTTGTTGGGTCGCACCAGCAGCTGGACGATTTACCATGGCCGCTCTTACCCTATCCCAGTGCCTTGTTGGCGTTGCGCGCCCTGGAATTGCTGGGTATTGCCTTGCAGCGTGAGAAGGTGACTGCGGTGTTGCAGAACACCAGTATGCCTGGCCGATTGCAGCGGCTTGCATGGCACGGCAACGAGATTTGGCTTGATGTGGCACATAATCCCCATGCAGCCGACTATGTTGTTCGTCAGTTGCAGCATGTTAGTGCACAGTGGACAATAATTTTAGGAATGCTAAAGGACAAAGACGCCAGCGGTGTAGTACAATCGCTCGCGCGTTTGGAGCCGGACTGGCACTTGGTGACTTTGACAGGTAGCCGCGGTCAGCAAGCGAAAGAACTGGCCGAGCGGACGGGTTTAATGGATGTGGTTTGTCATCATTCCGTTGCCGCTGCTTTAGACGCACTAGAGCCGAATCGTCAGCAACCTGTATTGGTTTGCGGTTCCTTTCACACCGTAGCCGATGCACTGAATCATATGCCAAACAATCAGCATGGATAATACGCAAAAAAAACGACTGGTTGGCGCTCTTGTGTTGAGTGTCTTCCTGTTACTTGCCTTGCCTGTGCTGTTTACGGGGCAGGGCCGCTTGCCTGAAGCCCGCATTACCGACATACCTCCCCCTCCAGAGCTCTCAGTCACCCGACCTATTGATGTAGATCATGATGCCCCTGTCGCCGTTGCCGAGTTGACGCAACGGGTTGATCAGCTCATTAACGCCGATCCGACACCGGAGCAACGCGCAGAGGCGCCACCACCGACGCCAGCGGCATCAGATTCCGCGCCGCGTCAGCTGGCTTACACGCAGGAAAGTACAGGCGAGATCAGCGCTTGGTCGGTACAGATGGGCAGTTTTAGGCAAGCTGATAACGCGCGTCGTTTGCTTGACGAGCTGCGCACCGCTGGCTATGAGGCTTATACCAAAGAAACCGTACTGTCCGACGGCAGCTTGTTGACTCAGGTTATGGTCGGGCCCGATCCGGATCATGATCGTGTACGGCTTAAGAAAGATATTCTGTCGGAAGAGTTTAACCTGCCGACCTTGGTGGTTCGGTTCCAGCCTTAAGGAGTAATCATGGCGGTCATCGATTGGATCATTGTTGTTATCGTCGTGGTGTCGGCCTTAGTCAGTCTTAAACGTGGATTTGTAAAAGAGTTGCTCAGCCTGCTGTCTTGGGCGGCTGCACTGATCGTGGCCAGCTTATTCAGCGAGCGGCTGGCAGGGCTGATGACTGGCATGATTGCCACCGACAGCTGGCGTCTGGCGGCAGCGTTCGCGATCTTGTTCATTGTTACTCTGATCGTCGGTGCCATGATTAACCACCTAGTAGGTGAGTTGGTGCGCATGACGGGTTTGTCCGGTCTAGATCGCACCTTAGGCATCGTATTTGGGTTATTGCGTGGATTTTTGATCGTGGTTGCTTTGTTGGCAGTCGCTAAGCTGTTTGCGCTGGATACACTCTGGCACACCTCATTATTTGTTCCCTGGATAGACCCCTTGATCAGTTGGACCGGACAGTACGTGCAAAGTGCGTCCGAAAAAGTGATTGAGCTCAGCCGATAAATCGAAAGTGAGATAGAACTATGTGCGGTATAGTAGGTATTTACGGGTACTCACCCGTCAACCAGTCTTTGTATGATGCATTGACGGTGTTGCAACACCGGGGACAGGATGCCGCAGGTATAGTCACGGAGCAGGGCGGTAAATTCTTTTTACGCAAAAGTAATGGTATGGTGCGTGATGTGTTCCGTACCCGTCATATGCAGCGTTTGGTCGGGACGCAGGGCATTGGTCATGTGCGTTATCCTACTGCTGGCTCTTCTAGCTCCTCCGAAAGCCAGCCCTTCTACGTTAACTCTCCCTACGGCATCGTGCTCGCTCACAACGGTAATTTGACCAATGCCGATGATTTGACTCCCGGTTTGTATAAGAGTGATTTGCGTCACATCAATACCACCTCTGACTCAGAAGTGCTGTTGAACGCACTCGCTCACGAGTTGCAGCAGCGTGGTAAATTGACGCCCACACCGGATGATATCTTTGCTTCTGTAGCCGGTGTAATGACGCGTTGTGAGGGTGCCTATGCGGCGGTTGCTATGATCTCCGGGCATGGCATGTTGGCGTTCCGCGATCCGCATGGCATTCGTCCGGCCGTTTATGGTCAGCGCGTGTTGGCTGATGGGCGCATTGAGTACATGATTGCTTCCGAGAGTGTGGCGCTGGATGCACAGGGATTCGAGTTGATCGCTGACATAAAACCGGGCGAAGCCGTTTACATTGACGCGGATGGCGTCCTGCATCAACACCAATGTCATGCTGTAGAGAAGTTCACGCCCTGCATTTTTGAGCACGTATATTTCGCGCGTCCTGACTCGATTATTGATGGTATTTCGGTTTATAAATCGCGTTTGCGCATGGGTGAAACCTTGGCGGGTAAAATTCAGCGGGAATGGCCTGATCATGACATTGACGTGGTAATACCCATTCCCGACACGAGCCGTACGTCGGCCCTGCAGTTGGCGCACCAGCTTGGCGTGAAATTCCGCGAAGGTTTTATTAAAAACCGCTACATCGGCCGCACCTTCATCATGCCCGGTCAGCAACAGCGCCGTAAGTCAGTGAAGCAGAAGCTCAACCCCATTTCATTGGAGTTTAAAGGCAAAAACGTATTGCTCGTTGATGACTCCATTGTGCGCGGTACCACCTGTGAGCAGATCATTGAAATGGCCCGCGATGCCGGTGCTGCGAAGGTTTATTTCGCCTCTGCCGCGCCTGCTATTCGGTTTCCCAATGTCTACGGCATCGATATGCCGGCTACCTCTGAATTGATTGCGCACGGCCGCACAGTGGAAGAAATACAACAGGAAATCGGCGCCGACAAGTTGATCTACCAAGACCTGGAGGATTTGATACTGGCTACGCGTACGCGTAAATCTTCTGTGGTAGATTTCGAGTGCTCGGTATTCAACGGCGAATACGTCACTGGTGATATTACGCCAGAATACCTGCAAGCGTTGCAGCAGCGGCGCAATGATTCGGCTAAAACGACGAAGACGGATGGTACCGACGACAGTGCTTTGATAGATTTACACAATGATGATAACGAGGAGTAGCGTTTTGCTCATTCGTTGGTGGAACGCGACGGCGCTGCTCCGGGGCAATACGTCAATATGAGGTTTTAAAGATGGATTGGTCGAAGAAAGGGCAGGCCACACAAGCCGTGCGGGCAGGACAGCGCCGTTCAGCGGAGCGTGAACATTCGGAAGCGCTCTATATGACTGCCAGCTTCCTTTTTGATTCCGCCGAGCATGCAGCAGACTGTTTTTCCGGTGAAGCAGAAGGTAACGTCTACAGTCGCTACACCAACCCAACCGTTGCCATGTTTGAAGAGCGCTTGGCCACGATGGAAGGTACCGAGGCGGCCGTTGGTGTGGCGTCCGGAATGGCGGCAATCCTGTCTGTCTGTATGGGGCTGTTGCAGTCAGGCGATCATATTGTGGCGTCCCGCAGCATCTTCGGTTCGACGACCGTCTTGTTTAATAAGTACCTAGCGAAGTTTGGCGTAGAAATTACTTATGTCTCACTGACCAACCTCGATGATTGGGCTAAGGCCATTCGTCCTAACACTCGTTTGTTCTTTGCCGAAACACCATCCAATCCACTCAATGACGTGGCGGATATTGCCGCCTTGGCTGAACTGGCCCACGGACACGACGCGTGGTTGGCTGTTGATAATTGCTTCTGCTCTCCGGCCTTGCAAAACCCGGCGGCTTTGGGCGCAGACTTGGTGGTTCATACCACAACCAAGTACATCGACGGGCAAGGTCGAGCCCTGGGTGGCGCAGTGTGTGGCCCCCGTGCTTTGATCGATGAAGTTGTCGGTTTTCTGCGTTCTGCGGGACCATCAATGAGTCCGTTTAATGCATGGATATTTCTCAAGGGCTTAGAGACGCTCAGTCTGCGCATGAAAGCGCACTGTGAGAGCGCACAGCAGTTGGCTGAATGGCTGGATGCGCATCCGGCCGTCGAGCGCGTGCACTACTGCGGCCTACCTTCCCACCCTGGCCACGAATTGGCGAAGCGACAACAACGCGGCTTTGGTGGCGTGCTGGCCTTTGTGGTGAAGGGTGGCGACAAAGGTAAAGAAAACGCATGGCACGTCATCAATGCGACCGAGTTCCTGTCCATTACGGCTAATTTAGGTGATGCTAAGAGCACCATTACGCATCCAGCAACGACCACACACGCCCGCGTGAGTGACGAAGAAAAAGCGCGGGCAGGTATTGTGCCCGGTTTGATTCGAGTGTCTGTTGGTTTGGAAGATATCAATGATATCAAGGCGGACTTGGCGCGCGGACTGGATGCCTTGATCTAAACATCAGAGAAAGCATCCAATACACTCCGGCGCCGCGTACCTTGGTTACTGATGCCCTTGAAGGAGTTTGGATTGTCTCTGTTGCAGGAAACCCTGGATGAAGTCGCTCGTGCCGTGCAAGGTAAGCCACAGCAAATTCGTCTCGCCGTGGCGACCGTCTTGGCACGTGGCCACTTATTAATCGAGGATGTGCCGGGGGTCGGAAAAACCACCCTGAGTCATGCCCTCGCCGGCGCCCTAGGCTTGAACTTTCGTCGCATCCAATTTACCTCAGATTTAGTCCCTGCCGACATTCTGGGTGGCGCGGTTTTTCGCCCTGATACGCAAACTTTCAGCGTGATCAAAGGCCCGGTATTCACCAATGTATTGTTGGCGGACGAATTGAATCGAGCCTCGCCAAAGGCCCAGTCTGCGTTGTTAGAGGCGATGGAAGAGGGGCAAGTGAGTCTCGAAGGTGAGACCTTCCCGTTGCCTCAGCCTTTTGTGGTGATTGCGACACAGAACCCCTTAGATATGGCCGGCACACAGGCCTTACCTGAATCTCAGTTAGATCGCTTTCTGGTCTCAACCAGCCTCGGCTATCCTGACCCCAAAGTTGAACGCAGTTTGCTTTCTGGTCAATCTAGCCATACCTCTTGGCGTGATGTACAGGCAGTGTTGAACCCCGAGCGTCTGCAGGTGCTGCAACAGCAAGTCAGTAATGTCCATCTCAGTGAACCACTGCTCGACTACGTACAGCGTCTTATTGATGCGACGCGCCACCATGCCGACATTACCCTCGGTCTTTCACCCCGTGCGGCACTTGGCTTGGTGCGGTGTGCGCAAGCGTGGGCGCTATTGGACGACCGTGACTACGTGCAGCCGGATGATATCCAAGCGGTGTTTGTCAGTGTGGCACGACACCGGCTGCAAACTCGGCAAGGTGACAGTGGCGAACGCTTGGCAAAGGCCATTCTTGCTGACACGCCGCTTTAACCATTATGTTTATCGCTTTCTTGCAGCAATACATCGAGACCAGCATACAACGCCGTACACCCGCCGCACGTCAGGTAAAACTGGGGCAGCGGCAGATATTCATCATGCCCAATCGTTATGGCCTGAGCTTCTTGGCGCTGGTGTTGCTGATTTTTGTGCTGGGGACGAATTATCAAAATAACCTCATGCTGGCCTTCGCATTTTGGCTAGCGGCGATCTTTGTGTTGTCGATTCTGATGACCTTCCAAAACTTGTCGGGTGTACTGCTGCGAGCGGGTGTCAGCGGACGGGATTTTGTGGGCCAGCGCATAGAGCATCACTGGAGTGTAGAGGGGCAACATACCCACTATGGAGTGCGTGTATTGAATGCGGATGAAGTGACTTTTCTGGAACGGGTAGGACCATCTTTTGTTGGCGAGGTTGTGACGGGTGTGATTTATCAGCGCCGTGGCCGCCACGCTGCGCCGCGTCTGCGCGTCGAAACACGCTTTCCCTTCGGATGGGTTACGGCTTGGACCTGGTTTCAACCTGACCAGCAAGCCATTGTCTGGCCTCTGCCGATCGATCATCAAGCTATCCCTAGTGTAGAGAGTGGGGACGGCGAGACATCAGCGCTGCAGCGGCCACCCGGTAGCGCAGATTTGGACCATTCAAGGCCCTATCAGGTAGGGGATGCGCCTCGGCGTGTCCTTTGGCGACACTATGCGCGGCGTGGCGTCATGATGGTCAAGACTGCGCCGCCTGAGGGTGTGACAACGCAAGCGTTCTCGTTACAACAGGTTGAACACTTGCCGATAGAGCGTGGCCTCGAACAACTGAGCTTTTGGATGACGGAAGCACTGACGGCAGATCAGGCGTGGTCATTACAGCTAGGCAATGAAATTATACCGTTATCTTCTGGTGTTGAGCACCTCCATAACTGCCTCTCCCGGTTGGCGATCATGGGTGAACAAGACGATGTCTGACGTCACGACGGTCAAACTCAGCACCGTGCAATGGCAGAAAGTTTTGCTGTTGTTGCAGGGTGTGCAGGTGATGCTGGCCGTGCCAGCCTTCCTGCTATTGCCATTCTGGGTAGTGGCGGTTCCCTTAGTCAGTAGTTTTTGGCAATGGGGAGTGCTGCGCGGACGCTTGCGTACCTGGTCGGTGTGGTCGAAGCTGTTGGTAATACTGGTCCTACCGGTCTTGTTGGTACTTGCTGGCTTTAGGCCTACATCTCTGGAGTTCTATATTGCAGTGGCCTACATCGGTGGCGCCTTGAAACTGTTGGAAATGAAGACCTACCGTGATGCTTTGCTCGTGGTGCTGATGGCCATTTTCTTGTTGGCTTGCTTTTTCTTATTGGATCAAGGGATGGGCTACGCGCTTTATGCCGCGCTCGGCTCCAGTGTTTGTTTGTTGGCGTTGGCGGCAATGCATGCCCCTGTGGGTTTGCGGTTGTTGGATGGGTGGCGAATGACGGCGCAAGCGTTATTGATTACAGCTCCTTTCATGGTGGCGCTGTTTTTGCTGTTTCCGCGTTTAGAGCCACTTTGGCGCATGCCTTTGTCTTCTGATGTGGCACGTACGGGCATTTCCAGTACCATGTCGCCAGGTGAGATATCACAGTTAGTACAGTCTGATGAGTTGGTTTTCCGGGCGCAGTTTGTGGGAGATATGCCGCCACCATCGGCACTGTATTGGCGCGTCATGACGCTTGATTACTACAGTGGTAGACGGTGGTATCAGTCGGCGGAGCGAGGCGACTTGCCCGGTCGCCAGAATTTGCAGTCTTCAAGTGCTTTGGTGGCGGCCCAGGACGCTGAACGGTGGACTTATGAGTTGACGCTTGCGCCAACTGGGCAACGCTGGATACCAACGCTGGAGCATCTGCTGGCAGGCTACAGTGCCAATGCTGTGCGCACGGGTGACCAGCGCTTGGTATGGCGAGAAGATTTAAAGCGTGCTGACCGTCTGACCGCGGAGGCAGCGGATGCCGTTGTGTGGCCAGACCAGTCGTCGCAACGACAAAGCGCACTGCACTTACCGGATACCGGAAACCCCAGAGTCCGTGCTCTGGCTCAAGAAATGCATCGTGCCAGCGCGGATGATCATGACTTCGCATGGCAGGTGATGCGGTTGTTTGCCGGGGAAGACTTTCGCTATACCTTGCAACCGACTGCTATGGCGGGCAATGACAGCATTGACGATTTTATTTTTACCCAACAAGCAGGGTTTTGTGCGCATTACGCTGAGGCCTTTGTTTTTATGTTGCGCGCCGCAGGCATACCAGCACGTGTTGTTGTAGGGTACTTAGGAGGACAGCGCAGCGCCGACGGAAGTTATTTACGTGTTCGCCAGCGCGAAGCGCATGCTTGGGCGGAGGTGTGGTTGGATGACGCCTGGCAGCGTTTCGATCCCACGGCCATGGTGGCACCAGATCGTATTGAATTCCAACTGGACAGTTCCGTTGCCGAAGCGGGTGCATTGCTGCGCAACAATTGGTTCAGTGAAGACCGATCGCCTTGGATACAACAACTTTATTGGCATTGGGATGGAGTGCAATACAACTGGCAACGTTGGGTACTGAATTTTTCCGATCAGGATCAAGCCGGTATCTGGCAGCGCTGGCTAACTCACCAGAGTGTGACGTCGGTAGCGGTTGTTACACTTTTTATCTTCCTGGCACTGTTTGGAAGTTGGTATATTGTTCTGCTAGTGGATAAAAATAAGTATAAGTTTGGAGTTCGTGGTCTGGAGTATCGAGCCCGCAAGTATTGTCAGCGTAGAGCACCTAATTTGCCGGATCATCAGGGGTTCAAATTATGGGTTGCGCGTCTTGAGGCGCAAGATCCCGAACTGGCTGCGGCATTGTCGTTATTTGCCGCCGCCTACCTGCCGTTAGTTTATGGTAAAAAATCAGGCGATCCCGAGCTTCAGCGTTTGGCACGATTTCATTTGCAGCATTTAGAGCGAATCACAAGACGATGACTGAGTTGCGCAACGAAAAACAAATGGTAAAAGAACTGCAGCGTCACTTCGGCCGACGTGTGATCAGTGATGCCCGCGGTTTGGTGGACCAGTGGTATGGTCTGCGCACGCAACAATGGCAGGAAGATTGGTTCACTGTATTTTGCAGTCGACTGTTGCGCTTGGAAAAATCAGCACAACGTTATGACCAACCGGATATTGCTGTGTTGGCCGCTGCGGTGCGTGGTTTGGTTAACAATTGTTCAGCCAGTCGAGCGCCGCAAAGTAATGTGATTGCCGAATTGGCCGATTATATCAGCCAATTGACACAGTTAGCGGCACGTCATAGCGATAGTAAAGTACCTGGTAAGGCGGCGTTCATTCGTCAAGACGTTTATGTGGCCATTGAGCAGCCTGAAATGGCTCAAGCCGTGGTGCAGCAGTTGCTGTCCTTTGGTATTCAAGCGGAATTGACCCCAGACCCTGAGAGTTTGCAAAAGGCGCGTGCTTACCGACGACCGTTGGCAATTCTGATTGATATGAATTTTCATGGCGTAGACGGCGGTTTCAACTTAATCCGTGAGTTACAGCACGATCAAGCGCATAAGATTCCGGTTATTTTTTATCATAAGGAAGTGCCGTCTATCATGCAGCGCCTGCAAGCCATGCGCGTCGGAGGCAAAGGCTTCATTGATAACGACCTCTCGTTGATGCGAGTGGTGGAACGTTTGGAGCGCGACGCTCACACCATCGTACCGGACCCGTATCGCGTATTGATTGTCGACGATTCGAAAACGCAGTCGATGCATGCCGGACACACATTGAATGCTGTGGGTATCATCACGCAAGCGGTGCTCGACCCCATGACGCTGTTCGAACATATCGATGAGTTCCGCCCAGATATGATTTTGATGGACATGTATATGCCGCAATGCAATGGCGTAGAGCTGGCGACCGTGCTACGCCAACAACCACAATATGATCGACTGCCCATTATATTCTTGTCCGCCGAAGAGGATGTGGCGAAGCAAATGGCCGCCTTGGCGGAAGGCGGGGATGACTTTCTGACTAAGCCGGTACGTCCTGAGATACTGGTTGCCACAGTGCAACATCGTTGCAAACGCAATCGCGCCATTCGCACCTGGATGGAACGCGACAGCCTAACGGGTTTGTATGACCACAGTCATATACTGCAACGCTTACAGGTCGAAGTACAAAAAGCCGAACGCCAAAAATCGCCGTTGTCCTTTGTCATGATCGACTTGGATAAATTCAAGACAGTGAACGACACCTATGGTCACCCAGTAGGCGATAGGGTGCTGAAAAGTCTGTCGCTCTTATTGCGGCAACGACTGCGCAAGACTGACATCATTGGGCGTTACGGTGGTGAGGAATTCGTGGTGATCATGCCCGAAACCCCGGGCACCGATGCCGCCTTGGTCATGCAGGACATGCTGCAAGCCTTTATTGAAGTGCGCCATCCCGTTGGAGAGGGCGATATCAATTGCAGTTTCAGTGTGGGTGTGGCGGAATTGCTGAGTGGTGAAGCGGTGTCCTCATTGTCGGTTCGTGCCGACGAAGCGCTTTACACGGCCAAGGAAAATGGACGATCGCGTATTGAACTGGCCAGCTAAGGGGTTGTTTAAGTCCAACCCCTGAGGCATTCCAACTCCATTTCGCCAATAGGCACTGGCAGAATGCCTCTATAGATGATAGGAGTCAGGTATGTCGACGAAGACCAGTGCAACCCCCGAAATCATCACCCCAGAGTGGGTAAAAGACGCCATCTTTTATCAGATTTTTCCCGATCGCTTTGCACGTAGTTCGCGCGCGCCCGAACTGCCGGGTATTCAATTTAAACCCTGGGGCACGCCCGCCGCTGAGCAAGGGTATCAAGGTGGCGACCTTTACGGCATAATTGATCAGCTCGACTACTTAAAAGCCCTAGGCATTAACGCCTTGTATCTCAACCCCATCTTCAGTTCTGCAAGCAACCATCGCTACCATACTTTTGATTACTTTCAGGTTGATCCCTTGTTGGGTGGTAATGAGGCCTTTACCGAGTTACTGGCTGAGGCTCATCAACGCGACATCAAGGTGGTGTTGGATGGCGTATTTAATCATGCCAGTCGTGGGTTTTGGGCGTTTCACCACATACTCGAAAATGGTCCCGACTCACCTTATGTAGACTGGTTCCACATTAAGGACTGGCCACTTAATCCTTATCCTAGGCACGGGGAGGAGGAGCTGAACTATCATGGTTGGTGGGATCTACCTGCGTTACCCAAGTTTAATACCGACAATCCCGGCGTACGGGCCTACTTGTTTGAGGTGGCTGAGTACTGGGTTCGTCAAGGCATTGATGGCTGGCGGTTGGATGTGCCACACGAGATTGAAGACGACAGCTTCTGGCGTGAGTTCCGCCAACGGGTAAAGGCTATCAACCCAGAAGCTTATATCGTGGGTGAAATTTGGGACAAGGCCGATCATTGGTTGCAAGGTGATCAATACGACGCAGTTATGAATTACCCGTTGGGCACCGCCGCATTGTCGTTTTTTGGTGCTGACTCGTTACGTCTCGACTATAAACAGAATCACTTGGACTATACCCCGGAAACCGCACCTTCCATGGCTAAGCGAGCGTCGACGGTGTTGGAGTGGTACAGCTGGCCGGTAACCCAGGTGCAACTCAATATGCTCGATAGTCACGACATGCCACGCGCCTTGTGGTTGGTCCAAGGCGATAAAACGGCTCTGATGCAGGCGTTGGCCTTTGTGTTGACCATGCCGGGCGCGCCGTGCATTTACTACGGCACCGAAGTGGGCATGACCGGCGGTAACGACCCGGATTGCCGCGAAGCCTTTCCGTGGCACCAGCCGGAAGTCATGGATGTCAGTATGAGGGAACAGGTCACTCTGCTGTGCCACGCTCGTCATCAGTGGCCCATACTTCGGCGGGGAAATGTTGCTCTATCGGCGCTCAACGATGATGTCTTGCTGGCGACACGGGTGCTGGGCGATCAGCAGGCTTGGGTAGTTTACAACCGAACTGACCAGCCACTCAGTCGTGCCTTGTTATCTGGCGTGGTTCCTGAATCCGCTGCTGAGCAGGTTTTGTTAGGTGAGCAGGCTGTTGTGCTCTATACGGCGTAGGGGTTTGTACCCGCCCATACAGAGCAACGCTACCCTCGCTTTAACGCGGCAGCTTCCTTATAATGCCTGGTCTTAAATTACACTCGTAAGCACTGCCTGTGTGGCCGTGCTTACTCAACCTGATCGGAGTAAAGAGGATCCATGGCTAAAGTTCGCACCCGCGTCGCGCCGTCACCCACCGGTGATCCCCATGTCGGTACCGCTTATATCGCGCTGTTTAATCGTGCTTTTGCGAAAAGCCAGGGCGGTGAGTTTATCTTGCGCATCGAAGACACCGATCAGCAACGCAGCACGCCAGAATCTGAACAGGCCATACTGAACGCCCTGAACTGGATGGGTTTGAGCTGGGATGAAGGTCCGGACAAAGGTGGCCCACACGGTCCGTATCGCCAAAGTGACCGGTCGGAAATCTACCGCAAATACGCCGATCAGTTGGTTGATGAAGGCCATGCCTTCCATTGCTTCTGTACGTCAGAACGCCTTGATGCGATGCGTCGCGAACAGCGTCTTAACGGTCAACCGCCGGGTTACGATGGCCGTTGTAAGGGTTTGTCCAAAGAACAAGTAGCTGAACGCCATGCGGCGGGCGAAAAGTCTGTAGTTCGCATGGACGTACCACGTGAAGGCACCTGTGAAGTACGCGACATGTTGCGTGACCCCATTGAAATCGAATGGAAACAGGTCGACATGCAGGTGTTGCTGAAGTCAGACGGCCTGCCAAGCTATCACTTGGCAAACGTGGTAGACGACCACCTCATGGAGATCACCCACGTTATCCGTGGTGAGGAGTGGATTTCTTCAACGCCGAAACACATTTTGTTGTACCAGTACTTCGGCTGGGAAGCGCCGCAGTTTTTCCACATGCCGTTGCTGCGTAACGCCGACAAGTCCAAATTGTCGAAGCGCAAGAACCCGACGTCAATCGACTACTACCGTCGCCTGGGTATCTTGCCAGAAGCCTTGCTGAACTATCTGGGTATGATGGGTTGGACCATGCCGGATGGTGAGGAGAAATTCACCCTCGACGAGATGATCAAGAACTTCGACATCAGTCGTGTGTCCTTAGGTGGTCCGGTATTCGATACCGAAAAACTAGACTGGCTGAACGGACGCTATCTGCGAGAAAGCCTGAGCGACGAAGAGTTCGCGCAGCGCCTGATGCAATGGGCTTATAACCAAGATTACATCATGCAGTTCCTGCCGCTGGTGCGTGAGCGCGTTGAGCGCTTGAGTGATGTCGCGCCCTTGGCGTCGTTTTTCTTTGCCGGCATGCCGACTATCTCGGCCTCCGACTTTGAGCACAAGAAAATCGATTCAGAGCTGACGCGTAAGATACTGCAGCTCAGCCTGTGGAAGTTGGAAACCGAGCGCCATTGGGACAAAGAGCACATCATGGCCGACGTAAAAGGCATTGGTGAGCATCTGGGCGTCAAATTGAAAGATGTATTATTCCCCTTCTTCGTGGCCATTACAGGCTCTCCACGCTCTGTATCGGTGCTGGACGCCATGGTGATTCTGGGCCCAGATATGGTTCGTGCGCGGTTACGCCATGCGTTGTCGTTGTTTGATGTCTACAGCAAGAAAGAGTTGAAGGCGTTGGAAGACGAGTTTGCGACCATCGGTCAATTTATGGACTGATCAACGTGTGAGAACTTAAAGCCTCCGTAGCCGATTGGCGCGGAGGTTTTTTTCGCCCGCATTAAAGTGCCACTGTTCGAATTCTCTGCTACCTTGTAGGTATAAGGACACTCCTCGTAGCCTCATGGTTCATTATGCCTACTGTCAATATCACCGCATTGCGTCTTGCACTGATTTATATCATCTTGGGCGTTCTGTGGATCCTATTCTCTGATCAAGCGTTGGAGCGCGTTGTTGATAGCGCAGAGGCATTGTCGCGCCTGCAAACCTATAAAGGCTGGTTTTTCGTCGTCATGACGGGCGTTTTGTTCTTCTTTTTGGCGCGCTCGGCAATACTGCGTGAGAAGGCGCTCTCTGAGCGAGATGTCTTAACCCAGTTGTTAAATCGTCACATGTTTCGTCGCGAACTGGAGAATGAATTGCGTTTGGCTGTGCAGGGAGGGGAGCACCTTGCGTTGCTGCATATTAATTTGGATGGCTTTCGGCAGATCAATAATTCAGCAGGCCATGCGGTGGGTGATGATCTCCTGCGTCGCACAGCGGATACCTTGCGTGACTTGTTTGATACGCGGGCGGTGATCGGGCGTATTGCTGGTGATGAATTTTCGGTTTCGCTGCGCGATATTGATTGGGATAGCGAATTAGTGCCCTTAATCACCGAGCTGGTCACAGCGATCAGGGCGATTCGTTTGCCTGACCATCCCGCTGTTGGTCTAAGTGCCAGTGTTGGGGTTGCTCACTTTCCGTTGGACGGTTTACACGGTAAAACGTTGATTGCGGCCGCTGCACTTGCTCTTGATGAAGCCAAGCACGCCGGGGTAGGGCAGTTTCGACTCTACAATCAAAATTACGGTGATGATGTTCATTCGCGCCTGCAACTGATGCTGGATTTTAAAACGGCCTTGGCCGACGACGCATTGAGTGTGGTTTATCAGCCACAATTCGACGCGAAAACACGACGAATTAGCGGTGTGGAGGTGCTGGTTCGTTGGGTTAGGGAGGACGGGCAAGCGGTTAGGCCTGATGTCTTTATTCCTTTGGCAGAGCAGCAGGGACTGATTGGTGAAGTCACTCAGTTCGTTTGTCGACGTGCCTCGCAAGAATTAATGAGTGCTGGTTTGCTGGGTCAATCGGTACCGCGTATGTCCTTGAACTTGTCTGCTAATGATGTCGCGGGTGACTACGCTGTCAGTCATCTCGCTGGGCTGTTCTCTAGTCATGAAGTGCATCCCGAATGGGTACAGCTGGAAATCACCGAAACCGCGGTCATGGACAATCTGGAAAACTCATTGCTGTGCTTAAATGGACTGCGCGAACTCGGGTTTCAGGTTTCCGTGGATGACTTTGGTACCGGCTATTCGTCGCTGAGCATGTTGCGCAGTCTGCCGGTGCAAGAATTGAAAATTGATCAATCCTTTATCAGCGACATTCCAGGCAGCAGTAGTGACTGTATGATTGTACGTACGATTATTGCTATGGCACATGCTTTGGGTTTGCGGGTAGTGGCCGAAGGCGTTGAAACAGAGCAGCAAGCAACGTTCTTGGTGAACCATGCTTGCAATGAATTTCAAGGGTATCTCTTTGCACGCCCGATGCCGCTGCGAGAACTTGCCGCCTTCGTCGCTCAACCTGCACTTATGGAAGCCACCGTCAACGTGTCTTGATTTCCCTCGCTGAAACCGTATAATCGCCGCTCCCGTGCTGTGCCCTTGCCATTGTTAATGGCTGAGAACACAGTGTTTTTATAATCCGGTTTTAGGGTTCGGGTATCTTAACCCCGGCAGCTAGAACGGTAGGTGATTTCAAAGCCTACCCCTGATAGGAGGACGCGATGGTAGTTATACGTTTAGCACGAGGCGGTTCTAAAAAGCGCCCATTTTACCACTTGACCGTTGCAGATAGCCGTCGTCCACGTGATGGACGTCATATCGAGCAAATTGGTTTCTTCAACCCAATCGCCCGTGGCCAGGAAGAGCGCTTGCGCATCGCCCTTGATCGCGTCGACTATTGGGTAGGTAAAGGCGCTCAGCCGACTGAGCGTGTTAGTCAACTCATAAAAGAGTTCAAAAAATCCGCATGATCTGCTGAATGCGGGGCGTAGTAAGTGATGCAACATAAACCAACAGACCTCATTACTCTGGGCAAAATTACATCGGTTTACGGTGTGCGCGGATGGGTGAAGATCTTTTCTCATACCGATCCCATGGATCAGATTCTCGATTACGAGCGCTGGTTTATTGAGCGTGATGGCGAAAAGCGTTGGGTGAATGTAGACCGGGGTAAATCCCATGGCAAAGGCATGATTGCACACATTCAAGGTGTGGATGATCGTGAGGGCGCCGAAGCCTTAGCTGGGTTCGAGATCAAAATTGAACGTGGCATGTTACCAGAGCTGGAAGACGGCGATTATTACTGGTGGCAGTTGGAAGGGCTCACTGTGGAAACAGTGGATGGGGTAAATCTGGGTCGTGTGCATCATATGATGAGCGCTGGCAAAGCCAACGACGTCATGGTGGTTCATAGCGAACGGCCAGACGACAGCCAGCAAGAGCGACTGCTTCCCTATATTTGGGATGAAGTTGTGAAGTCGATAGACCTTGACCGTGAATTGATCACGGTTGATTGGGACCCGGAGTTTTAACTGGGTTCATGAAGTGGATAGGAATAATCAGTCTTTTCCCCGAGATGTTCCGGGCCATCACCGAACACGGTGTGACCAGCAGGGCGGTTAAGAAAGAACTGATTACACTGGATTTCTGGGACCCGCGTGATTACACAACGGACCGGCATCGTACCGTAGACGACCGACCTTTTGGTGGTGGCCCCGGTATGCTGATGAAATTCCAGCCGCTGCGCGACGCCATACAGGCCGCTAAGCAGGCAGCAGGAGAAGGTGCTACTACCATCTACCTGTCACCGCAAGGGCGACCGCTGACTCAGTCAGGTGTGGAGTTATTAGCACAACGCGAGAAGCTCATATTGGTCTGTGGCCGGTATGAGGGGATCGACGAGCGGATCATTCAGTCTGAAGTAGACGAGGAGTGGTCGGTTGGAGATTTTGTGCTAAGCGGCGGTGAACTGGCAGCCATGGCCATGATTGATTCGGTGATCCGTTTGGTTCCCGGGGCTCTTGGACACGAATTGTCAGCGGTGGAAGATTCCTTTACACAGGGTTTGTTGGACTGCCCTCATTATACGCGTCCTGAAGAGATCAATGGAATTCGAGTGCCGGAAGTGTTGTTGAGCGGGAATCACGAGTTGATTCGACGCTGGCGACTCAAAGAAGCGCTCGGTAGAACTTGGTTAAAACGTCCGGACTTGTTAGAGGCCAGACCTTTAACTCCGGAAGAAACAACCTTGTTGGGTGAGTTCCAGCGTGAACACGCCGAGAACGTCACCAAGCCATAGGAGCCATTAAGATGAGCAACAAAAATTTGATCATTCAGCAGATCGAAGCTGAACAGATGAGTAAAGAAATTCCTGAGTTCGGCGCGGGTGATACCGTTGTCGTACAGGTAAAAGTAGTTGAAGGTACGCGTGAGCGTTTGCAGGCATATGAAGGCGTAGTGATTGGCAAGCGTAACCGCGGCCTGAACTCAGCGTTCACTGTGCGTAAAATTTCTCACGGTGTTGGCGTTGAACGTTCATTCCAGACTTTTAGCCCGGTTGTTGATAGCATCCAGGTTATTCGCCGCGGTGATGTGCGTAAAGCGAAGCTGTACTATCTGCGTGAGCGTTCTGGTAAGAGCGCGCGCATCAAGGAAAAGTTGGGTTAATTCATTAATCCAGTTTGACTTAAAAAGGCGACTTCGGTCGCCTTTTTTTATTTGGCAGAAAGGCAAGGGACTAGGGAGT
Source organism: Salinispirillum sp. LH 10-3-1 (assembly GCF_030643825.1). GTDB lineage: Bacteria > Pseudomonadota > Gammaproteobacteria > Pseudomonadales > Natronospirillaceae > Salinispirillum. Next base: position 2,084,537 of record NZ_CP101717.1, on the reverse strand, counting down.
AGGTCTTCGGCGCTCCCCGGCCTGCCGTGGAGCGCCGGAGGCACAACCCAATTCGCTGGCCGTGCGGCGGCCGCCATCTTGGATGTCCACTCAGATTGACAGCAAGCCACGAAACACGTATGTTTTCGGCTCGATTTTTTGTCTCATGCTTTGACATCAAAGCACACTCACAGTAAGAGGATTCTCTCCCTTGAAACGCGTTAATATCGGAATATGCGGTCTGGGTACTGTTGGCAGCGGTACATTCAATGTATTAACTCGCAATCAGGAGACGATTAGTCGCCGTGCGGGCCGTGATATTCAGATTACCCATATTGGAACGCGTCGCGACAATCCTGCCAGCCACACCGCTGGTTACAAGGTGTCGCGTGATATCTTTGATGTGGTACGTGACCCTGACGTGCAAATTGTAGTTGAGTTGATTGGCGGCACGACGGTCGCTAAAGACTTGGTGCTCGAAGCCATTGCCTCTGGCAAGCACGTGGTGACGGCCAACAAGGCTTTGATCGCACTGCACGGCAATGAAATCTTTCAAGCAGCAGAGGCCAAAGGCGTGACGGTGGCCTTTGAAGCCGCCGTCGCGGGCGGTATTCCTATCATCAAAGCGCTGCGCGAAGGCTTGGTGGCCAACGAAGTCGATTGGTTGGCCGGTATCATCAATGGTACGGGCAACTTCATCCTGACCGAGATGCGCGAAAAGGGCCGTAATTTTTATGATGTGCTCGCTGAAGCCCAAGAGCTGGGTTACGCCGAGGCCGACCCGACCTTCGATGTTGAAGGCATCGATGCGGCACATAAGCTGACCATTCTTGCTTCTATCGCCTACGGCGTACCCTTGCAGTTCGAGAGTGTGTTCACAGAAGGCATCACGCAGATCACCCAAGAAGACGTGCAATACGCCGAAGAGCTGGGCTACCGTATTAAGCACCTGGGCATCGCCAAGCGCGGTAAAGACGGCGTTGAAATGCGTGTACACCCAACACTAGTGCCTGAACAGCGCTTGCTGGCTAACGTCAACGGTGTACTGAACGCGATTCTGGTCCACGGAGATGCGGTAGGGCCTACCATGTACTACGGCCCGGGTGCCGGTTCTGAAGCCACCGCCAGTTCGGTCATTGCGGACATCGTTGATGTGGCGCGCGAAGTTGATTTGGCGCATCCCGTCCCGCACCTTGGGTATCACCGCTGGGCAGATGGCGTAAACGTGGTGCCGATGTCGGAAGTGGTGACCAGCTACTATCTGCGCATGCAGGTTACCGACGAAGTGGGCGTCATGGCGCGCATTGCCAATATTCTGAGTGACAATGGCATCAACATCGAAGCCATCATTCAAAAAGAGCCACAGCCCGGTGACGATACCGTGCCTTTGATCTTGTTGACACAGCGTGTGAAAGAGCAAGAAATGAACCGTGCCATTGGTCAGTTGGAAGAGCAGACGGCGGTGATTGGTCAAGTCACGCGCATTCGCGTCGAACAACTCGACGGCTAGTATGCCTCGGGCGGTATTGCTTATAATGCCGCCCCACATAATTAAAGATGCACCCATCAGATTTTAGCTAAGAGAGCTCATCGTGAAATACATCAGCACCCGTGGAAAGGCTCCGGTATTGGGGTTTGAAGAAGTACTTCTGACCGGCCTGGCCACCGATGGCGGTTTGTACGTGCCGGAAAAATTGCCCACCTATTCATTGGATGAGATTCGTAGCTGGCGCGAACTGCCTTACGATCAACTGGCCTATAAGATCATTCAGCCTTTCGTGTCCGACTTCATTGACGGTGATGAGCTGCGTGCCATGTTGAGCGATACCTACGCCGCATTTGCTCATAAAGCCGTGGTTCCCTTGCAGCAGATCGATCACAACGAATATGTGATGGAGCTGTTTCACGGGCCGACTCTGGCGTTTAAAGATTTTGCTCTGCAGTTGTTGGGGCGCCTGCTTGACCATTCGTTGCAAAAACGTGGCGAGAAAGCCGTGATTATGGGCGCGACCTCGGGTGATACCGGTTCTGCGGCCATTGAAGGCTGCCGCCGCTGCGAGAACATCGACATCTTTATTTTGCATCCGCACAACCGTGTGTCAGATGTACAGCGCCGCCAAATGACCACCGTGCTGGGCGATAACATCCACAACATCGCTATCGAAGGTAACTTCGATGATTGTCAGCGCATGGTGAAAGAGAGCTTTGCGGATCAGAGCTTCCTGCGCGGTGAGCGTCGTCTGGTCGCAGTCAATTCGATCAACTGGGCGCGCATTATGGCGCAGATCGTCTACTACTTTTATGCCGCTTTGAATCTGGGTGGCCCGGATCGCAAAATTGCTTTCTCTGTGCCCACCGGTAACTTTGGCGATATCTTTGCCGGCTATTTGGCCATGCAAATGGGTCTGCCGATCGATCAGTTGGTGATTGCTACCAACAAGAACGACGTACTGCACCGTTTGATGAGCCAAAACAAGTACGAAGCCCTGCCGTTAGAGCACACCTTGTCTCCAAGTATGGATATCGTAGTGTCGTCCAACTTCGAGCGTTTGTTGTTTGATCTGTACGATCGAAACGGCCCAGCCATTGCGGACCTAATGACCGCCATGAGCACCGGCAGTGCAACGGTTGATGCGTCGAAGCTCGATAAAGCCCGTGCGGTGTTTGACAGCGATTGCGCCAGTGACGAAGAAACCTGCGCAACCATTCGCGACGTACACGCGCAGACCGGCTACCTGCTGGACCCGCATACCGCCATTGGCGTGAAGGCGGCCCGTGCTACTCGTCGTCACACGAACGTGCCAATGGTGACCTTAGGTACGGCGCATCCGGTGAAGTTTGCCGAAGCCGTCAGTAAGTCTGGTTTGGCCTCGCCCGAGCTGCCATTGCACTTGAGCGACCTGATGCAGCGTGAAGAGCGCTACACCGTGTTAGCAAATGACCGCAAGACGGTCCATGACTTCATGGTGAATGAAGTCTTTCAGTAAGCCTGCGTAACCTAGGGAGTTTCATGCTGATGTTGATTCAGCGCTTGCGTCAGCGTGAAGCTCGCTCCAGTTTTGAGGTGAGTGCCGCCCATGGCGGCCTTTCCTTGCTCGCCCAGCGTGTGCTGTCGGTACGTGGGCTGAGCGGCCCTGCATCGACTCTGACGCTCGATAATCTGATACCTCCCGATGCGCTCAAAGGCGTACAGGCAGCTGCCGACCTGTTGTTCGAAACGCTAAAGTCTGGCCGGCGTATCCTCATCGTGGGCGACTACGATGTGGATGGGGCAACCGCCACCGCCATGATGGTGGACTGTCTGCGGCGTCACTACGGTGCTGACGTCGACTACTTTATCCCCAATCGGTTTGTCCATGGCTATGGCCTGTCGACCGCTATCGTGCGCGACATTGCCGCCCAGCCCGATGAGCTGCCTGCGTTATTGATTACCGTCGACAACGGCATTGCCAGTGCCGACGGCATCTTGGCGGCGCAAGCTCTGGGTATGCGCGTACTGGTGACCGATCATCACCTACCCGGAACACAAGCCTGTCCCGCCGATGCCGTGGTGAATCCTAACCAAGAAGAATGTGACTTTCCGAGTAAGTCCGCCTGTGGCTGCACCGTTGCGTTTTATTTGTTGACTGTGTTGCGCCGTGTCTCGGCAGACTGGGTCGCCGACCAAGGTTGGACCGCAGTGCGCATGGGTGACTATCTGGATTTGGTCGCCTTGGCCACCGTCGCCGATGTGGTGCCTTTAGACGGCAATAATCGCATTTTGGTAGAGCAGGGGTTACGCCGGGTTCGGTCAGGCTATGCACGGCCCGGTATCTTAGCCTTATTGCAAGCCGCCGGGCGGGATCACCGCCAGATCACCAGTCAGGATTTTGGTTTCGTCATCGGGCCTCGGCTGAACGCTGCCGGGCGAATGGACGATATGACCGTAGGCGTTGCCTGCTTGCTGGCGACGGATGCAGGTGAGGCGGGCGAGCTGGCGGCCATCTTGGAAGATCATAATCAGGCGCGTAAACACGTGCAGAACAAAATGGTCGAACAAGCGACGGATCAGATGCTCCAAGGTGCTGAGCACTTGGGGCAAGAAAGCGACGATCAGAGTGCGCTGGTACTGTGGGACACTGCATGGCATGAAGGCGTTGTGGGATTGGTTGCCGGACGCCTAAAAGAGCGGTGGCACAAGCCGGTTTTGGCTCTCTGCCCCGGTAGCAGTGAAGAGGTAGGTGTAGAGGTTTTTAAAGGCAGTGCGCGATCCATTCCCGGTGTGCACATTCGGGATGTGCTTGCCTGGGTCGATGCGCGCTATCCTGGCATGATCGTACGTTTCGGAGGGCATGCCATGGCGGCGGGCCTGACCGTGCACAGTGATCAATTAGACGCTTTGCGCAGCGCTCTACAAGAAGCCATGCAGGCTTTGGTCGACCCCGACGTTTTGGTGCCAGAATTGGTGGTGGACGGTGAATTGAATGCGTCCGACATGACTTTGGCACGCGCAGAGGAACTCAGCACCCTCGGGCCTTGGGGGCAGGGGTGTCCGGTGCCGTTGTTCGTCAATCGCTTTCAGGTTATCAATCATCGTTGGTTGGGTGGTAAGCATCTCAAATTGCAGGTGCAACTCGAAGCAGGCTCTGACCCCGTCGACGCCATCTGGTTTTTCTGTCCGTTACCGGCAGATACCCTACCCAGTCAGCAGATCATTCTGGCGTATGAGTTGGCGGTCAACGAATTTCGCGGCGCACGTTCTCTGCAGTTGATGGTGCGTACCGAGCTGACGCCGTCCGTTTTCGAGTCCGCTTTTTAATCTGATTTTGGGTCTCTTAGAGTGTGAGCGGCTGCTACCTGTGATGCCTCAGCGGGGGAGTCCGCAGCAGGATAGCTGCGGCCTAGGCTCCATGGACCAAAACGCCGGGAGCGTTTTGGCACGAGCGCAGCGAGCCCGAAGGGTCAGCCCTATGGATGGGGCTGATAGGGATTTACGCCGACCCCGCGGAGGCATCACAGGTAGCTGTCGCGGAGGATTCGGATTCGATAGCCCCCCGAAACTTCGGTTATTAAATGTGCTCTCTGTGGCGTAATTTGTTAGAATTCGCGCCCGCTCTTGTGGGCGTCCGATAATTTGTTGAGTTAGGAGTTTGGCCGGTGGAAGTCAACGCGATTAAAGAATCTCTCAAGGATATCCGAGTACGTACTGACGTGCTCAGGGGGTATCTTTGACTACGCTGAAAAGAAAGAGCGCTTACAAGAAGTAGAGCTGGAACTGGGTGATGCCAAAATCTGGGACAAACCAGAATACGCCCAAAAGCTCGGCCAAGAGCGTAGTGCTCTGGAACACACCGTTGGCACCATAGACCAACTCGACCAAGGCGTAGCGGATGTCCAAGACCTCCTCGAACTGGCCGTGGAAGAAGACGACCAAGACACCTTGACGGAAGTCGAGAACGACGTCGAAAAGCTGGTTAAAGCACTGGAAGACCTCGAATTCCGTCGCATGTTCAGCGGCGAAATGGACATGAACAACGCCTACTTGGATATCCAAGCGGGCAGCGGCGGCACAGAAGCACAAGATTGGGCCGAAATGCTGCTGCGCATGTATTTGCGTTGGAGCGAGGCAAACGGCTTTAAAGCGGATTTGATCGAAGTATCGGCAGGCGAAGTAGCCGGTATCAAGAGCGCGACGATTCATGTTCAAGGTGACTACGCCTTTGGTTGGCTGCGCACTGAAACGGGTGTGCACCGCTTGGTGCGTAAATCGCCGTTCGACTCCGGCAATCGCCGCCATACGTCCTTCTCCTCAGTGTTCGTTTCACCTGAGGTTGACGACGACATTGATATCGAGATCAATCCAGCCGACCTACGTATCGACGTGTACCGCGCGTCTGGCGCAGGTGGTCAGCACGTAAACCGTACGGAATCGGCCGTACGTATTACTCACTTGCCGACTAATGTGGTGACGCAGTGTCAGAACGACCGCTCGCAGCACAAGAACAAAGACGTCGCCATGAAGATGCTGAAAGCCAAGCTTTATGAATTGGAACTCAAGAAGCGCAACGAAGCGGCGCAACAACTGGAGGACTCTAAATCCGATATCGGTTGGGGCAGCCAGATTCGTTCATACGTATTGGACGACGCGCGCATCAAAGATTTGCGCACCGGCGTTGAAACTCGAAATACACAAGCCGTACTCGATGGTGGCTTGAATCCATTTATCCAAGCATCCCTGAAAAAAGGGCTGTAAGTAGGAATTCGCAATGACAGACCAGTTAAACGACACCCAACAGACCACCGAAGAGCTGCGCGCGGAACACAATCGTATTGTTACGCAGCGCCTTGAAAAGCTTAACGTTCTAAAAGCACAGGGTAATGCCTATCCGAGTGATTTTCGTCGTGAGCAATATGCCGCGGATTTGCAGGCGCAGTATGGCGACAAGACCAAAGAGGAGTTGGCTGAACTGAATATTGAAGTGTCGGTGGCTGGTCGTATTATGTTGAATCGTGGTGCCTTTATGGTCATGCAAGACATGACGGGCCGCATTCAGCTGTACGTGAACCGCAAAGAGCTCGCACCAGAAGTGTTGGATGGTCTCAAAAAGTGGGATATGGGCGACATCGTAGGTGCCCGTGGTACTTTGCAGAAGTCTGGTAAAGGCGATCTGTATGTGGATATGCAGACCCCGCGTTTATTGAATAAAACAATGCAGCCGTTGCCGGAAAAACACAAAGGTTTGGCCGATCAGGAAATGAAGTATCGGCAGCGTTACGTGGATCTGATCGTCAATGAGGATACGCGTCGTACCTTTGCTATCCGCGCTAAAATGATCGAAGTTATTCGTCGTTACCTGGGTGAACGTCGGTTTATCGAAGCAGAAACGCCAATGCTGCAGGTGATTCCCGGTGGTGCTTCAGCGCGTCCGTTCACTACGCACCACAATGCCATGGATATCGATATGTACTTACGTATCGCGCCTGAGTTGTATTTGAAGCGTTTAGTGGTAGGTGGTTTTGAACGGGTATTTGAAATAAACCGTAACTTCCGTAATGAAGGAGTGTCAACGCGGCACAACCCTGAATTTACCATGTTGGAATTTTATCAGGCCTATGCGGACTACAATGACCTGATGGATCTCACTGAAGACCTGTTGCGCACGCTAGCAATCGAGGTGCTGGGTTCAACTGAGCTGACCTATCAAGGTGAAGCCTATGATCTCAGTCAGCCATTTGAACGCATTTCAATGCGCGATTCAGTATTGAAATATAACGACAATATTTCAGCCGAGCAGCTCGATACGATAGAGTCGTTAACGACCTTGGCTAAGTCGTTGCATATTGATGTTAAGCCTAACTGGGGTGCCGGTAAGGTGTTAACAGAAGTGTTTGAAGCCACCGTAGAAGAAAAGCTGCGCGGCCCGGTGTTTATTACAGAATACCCAGCAGAGGTATCGCCGTTGGCGCGCCGAAATGACCACAACCCCGAAGTGACAGACCGCTTTGAATTCTTCTTGGGTGGGCGTGAAGTGGCTAATGGCTTCTCCGAGCTTAATGACCCAGTGGACCAAGCAGAGCGTTTCCGTGACCAAGTAGCAGAAAAAGAATCCGGTGACGATGAAGCGATGTTTTATGATGCTGATTACGTTCGTGCCCTGGAATACGGCTTGCCACCGACCGCAGGTGAGGGTATTGGTATTGACCGTCTGGTGATGTTCTTTACCGATTCACCCTCCATTAAAGACGTTATTTTGTTTCCACATATGAAACCGCAATAACCTTTAGTGGGAGTCTACGGCTAGCTATCGAAAACCCCTATTGCATTTATGCATTAGGGGTTTTTTAGTAGTAACTTGCAAAATTATATTAATTATTTTGTAAGTCTGTTGTTTTATCTGCATCCTTGCCTCAGTATACCTGCTACTCATAAAGCACCTGGGCATTCGTTGGTCTATGATTTGATTTTTTCAAATACTTAAACCTAGAAAGGGGAATACTATGTTCGTACAAGATATCGATAAGCAGATAGAAGACTATAAAGCGCGTATTGAAGCACTGGAAGCAGAGCGCAAAGCGCAGGCTAAAAAGATTGAAGGCTTTGATGCGTTCGAAGCGGCCATCCAGAAAGTGAGTGCAGAATTCCACGTTAGTCGTGAAGAATTGTACCTGTCTAAAGGCGACGAGCTGCTGGAGTGGGTTAAGTCACTCAGTAAGCACAGCAACCGTCCTGAGGTATACAACGACCTTAAAAGCTATTTTGCGCGCGTTATCGCCCGCGAAGGCACTGCCAGCAAGAAGCCTGCTGCAAAGTCCACGGGCCCTAAACTGGAAGTTGGTTCATACCGTAACCCGCATTCCGGTGAGACTGTTGAGAAGATCAAGCGTAACCCGCGTGAGTTGGACAGCTGGATCAGTGAGTATGGCCTAGATACGGTACAAAGCTGGAAGCTGTAGGGAACAACTAAAACCCTCTTTTTGGTGGTGATTAGATTGGCGCAAGCTGTTGAATTAACAAGAAAAAGTTGTTGACAGACAGCGGACTCCACCCTAATATACGCGCCATCCCAAGTTTACGGGGCTATAGCTCAGCTGGGAGAGCGCCTGCATGGCATGCAGGAGGTCAGCGGTTCGATCCCGCTTAGCTCCACCAAATACTAAAGGCAAATCAATCACTTACGGTTGGTTTGCCTTTTTTCATTTCTGCTTTAGTAAAACCCTAGTAATACTTTAGTAAAACGAAACTTCTATACAGTAGTTTTGAGCGGCAATGTCAGCCCGGAAGCCACCGCTTCAACCCACCGAATCTCGTCGTGTCCTGCTTCGTAGTTCTTCGTCATGCGCTCTTGCGCGTGCCCCGCCAAGTGCTGCGGATTCTGCCCGGCGTCCCGGTAAAGCTTAATGCCTAGCGCTCTAATTTCATGAAAAGTGGGACGTTCTTCGGCGGTCATGTTGGCAAGTTCCGGCAGGCTGTCACGAACTTTTGCGAACGCTTTTTGTAGAAAATCCCCACGTACTTGCGTCCAGTGTTCCAGTGCATCGCGTTGTGCTTTGTGTTGGGTAATGGGGCGCCGGTGAACCAGAAAAGGTGATGGCACACTATCGCGGCAACGCTTGATGACTGCATCCAGCTCTGGGCCAATGATGATGCGCAGATACCCAGTATCATGCTTTTTCGTCTTTTCCTGAATCACGTACAGCGCACCTTCCCGAACATTCTCCCAGCGCATGGCCACCACGTCACCGCGCCGTTGCAGTGTCAGTAATGCTAAGTCCATGGCGTTCTGTAGCCATAGTGCCGACGCTGCATGAATGGCCTGGTACTGTTCAACCGTCATCCGCTTGCGCCGCTTCTCACCGATCTGCGGAATGGTGAGTTCAGCAGGATTTTCACGGCAATAACCTTCGGCGACCGCATGGCGGAAAATATCGACCAGCAGAGCCCGGTACTGGTTACTGGTGGTGGGTGGGTAGCCGCCTAAGAATTTAGCCACGTCCCGCACGTCAATTTCATCGACCGAGTAGTTACCAAGCGCTTCCGCAATGTACTTCCGCTTCCAGTGGTGCATCTTCTGCGACTTCTCTGCCAGCTTCCGTTTTGGAAGCAGCTTTTCGTAGTAGTGCTTGATGAAGTCACGCATGAGCAAAGTGTCTGGACGTGTTGCGCGCTCAACAGCACTTTCAGCGCCGGGCAAGCTGACCAGCATAGAGTTCAGTTGCTGGGCTGCAGCAACTGCGCGTGCTTTGTCCGTTCCCATGCCAAAGCGCTTGCCGTCTGTTGGTCGTCGATACTGGTAATACTTGCCAGCCACTATATAGAGGTTGGGTGGCAAGTTTGCCGTGTTCCGGCTTCGTCTTCTCGGCGCCATTATCCGTTCATCACCATTTTAACCAGCGGGTCTATGTCGTTCTCAGTCTCAGCGTCTAAGCGCTTTTCCCATTCATGTCGGTTGATGTAGTACACCTTGCCGAATCTTTTTCCGGGTATCTCCTTCCGTTCGATCATGTTGATCACCGTGTTTCGTGCAGGGGCTTGGCCCGGCTTGAAATAGGTGTTCATAAAGTCGGTGATTTTTATGTACTGCACTTCAATGGCCATACCTACCTCCGTCGATCCTGAATGGTGGCGCTATTGTTGTGAAGGGACTTGGCCAATACATGGCTTGGTGCCCAACCGATGATTTCTAAAACTTTGCCCCATGAAGCGCTGTCACTTTCTTCCTTTTCCGGCTCTTCTATAACCCTGCACTGAGAGAGGAACATCATTGTTCCATTGCTCAACTTCACGACTGGACCAGTAAGGCCATGAACTGCAAACCACAGGCGGTGAAGGGCAGGGGGAAAAACACGCGCAAGCACTTTGTGCCGCGTATACAGTGATCGCTCTGCCACGTAACTGCCTACCAGCTCAACGGTTTGCCCTAATCGAACAGGCTTGCCGTTTATGTCTCTGCCTATAAAGAGTAGTGAGTTCATTCGTTTTTGCTCCCCATTGGCAACCAGCCGACCACTTCTCCAATACCCTGGGCAAAGCTGTCGTGACTCCAATCCCACCCGGCAAAATGCCAATCATCAATACCGCTCTGATCGAGCGTATTGAAGCCGATAGTTTCTTGCGGCTGGGTATTGTCATCATCAAGTGGGTGTTCTTCGTATTGCACCAACAGGCGCAGCAGTGTGCCGTCACGTGGTGCTGTGTCCGTTGGGTTCCAGTTCATGCAACAGCCCTCCGTTTGTTGGATTGTTCGCTCACCATGTTTGCCTGCACCAGCGCCGCCGCAACCGGTGGGCATACTGAGTTTCCGCACCGCGCAACTTGTTGGTATTTCGGGCGTGGCTTGCCTTCGGCGTTGCGGTCGATGATGTAATCAGCCGGAAAGCCTTGAGCAGCAAAGAGTTCGTGCGGCTCCAGCATTCGCATGCCAATGTCTACGATCTGGTAGAGCTCGCCTTTAACGACGACCAAACCAAAGCGATCCTTGGTGGTGACTGTCTGCAAAGGCTCATTGAGGGAGTGGCCAACATTGGTGCCGTAGTACTTGATCAGGAACGCGCGTACTTCGCCAACGTGGTCACGCATGGTCAGCGTCGGTAAAGGCTCCGTTACTGACTGCGCATCCTGATTATTCTTCATTTTGACGATATGGCTTGTGACTAACGCATGGTGGGTGCCGCCCGCCGAAACGGTATGCAAGGGCGAATCCAGTTCACTGCCAATGTTTGTACCACGAAGCTTAACCATGCTTGCTGCCACAAGGGCGTTGTGATCGGTCGTGGTGACGGTATGCAGTGGGTCGGTAAGCTCTGAACCAGCACCGGTGTAGCCGCCGCCGTAGTGCTTGGCCAGAAGGGCAGTTACCAGCCCCATTGTCGTGGGCGTTCCCGGACGGCCCATGTCTCCGCCCGCAGTAATGGTATGTAGTGGTTCATCCATGGATGTTCCGGTGCTGCCATTGCGGAACTTGGTGATGTGGGGAACTACTAAGCAGTGTTCTGCTTTGGTTGTAATCGTGGTCAGTGGGCTATCAATGCTGTACTGCATGCCATCGCCACCAAAACCCTGTTGGCCTATGCGCACGATATAAGGTTTTGGATTGTCGAATACGAACCGCTGAATGCCGCGTGCGATTCTGCGCAGCGTGTTTTCTGCCAATGGCTTTTTACGGCCAAAGATTGAAGGGCAGGGAATCGACCAGTCGATAATATCCGCCGCTGTTTGCCATGGCTTTAAGCCAGACTGTTTGAATCCTTTGGCCGCTGGGTCACCGTGGGTGGGTTCTGGCCATACAATCGGCTGGCCGTCGCAACGTGCCACCAGAAACAGGCGTTTGCGAATTGTGGGTGCGCCGAAGTCGCTGGCACGCAGCACGCGAGTTTCTACGGCGTAACCTAGTCGCTTGAGTGCGTTTATGAAGGCATTGAATGTTTGCCCCTTGCGTCGTTTGCACGGTTTGCCGTCTACGATTGGCCCCCATGTCATGAACTCTTCAACGTTCTCTAACATGATGACGCGTGGGCGTACGGTCGCAGCCCAACGTACGGCAACCCATGCAAGGCCGCGAATCTCTTTGCTTACTGGTGTGCCGCCTTTTGCCTTGCTGAAGTGCTTGCAGTCGGGCGAAAACCAAGCCAAGCCAACAGGTAGGCCGTAGGTGATTTCACGCGGGTTCACTTCCCATACGGACTCACAATAGTGGCGAGTGTGAGGGTGGTTTACCGTGTGCATGCTGACGGCATCAAGGTCGTGATTGATTGCGATATCTACCGGGCGACCTAAAGCGGCCTCAATGCCGGTGCTGGCACCACCGCCGCCGGCGAAGTTATCAACCAATAATTCATCGACGTATAGGCCCATTTGAGGTGTGGTGCGGTATTGGTTCACGCTACCTTCCTCCCTGTCCGGCCAGTGCGATCAATCTCCGCCATCCGGCGCAGTAACACGCACGCTTCGTTGTAGAAGGGCATTTCCTTGCCGCCGTGCACGCTGGCACGGGTGTAGTTATTAAGGTCTGCTATAACCTGCTGATAACATCGCACTAAGCCTGATGTACTGGTGTTCTCGACATCCAACGCCATAGCAAACTGGTCCCGCTCTTCGCGCAGTTCGTCGATTTGCTGCATGGCGGCCAACAGCACGTCATATTCTGGTTGGCCTAGTTGTGCATGGACTGCTGCCACGGTGCCATCGGCCTGAATAGTTTTCGCCGTCAGATTACCAGGTGAGTGAAGAAATTCGATCATGCTGCCTCCGGTGCGTTGGTCGCGTCCAAGATCGCCCAGTACACTTCGATGCAAGCCAGTACATCGGCCATGGCCGTATGCGCGTTCACCATGGTTTTACCTGTAAGGGTTTCGTAGGCTTCGGTGAGGTTGGGTGTTTTGTGGTGGAAACGCTTCGCGGCTTTCATTTTGTCGGTGGGGGGCAATGCACACACCGGCGTTGATAACCGAGCAGTGCAAATGCTTTCGCCGGTATCTTTCCAGCGATCGGCTACCAATTCACCCATGTGGCGCATGCTTGCAATGCGCATGATGCGCGCGTCGAATTGTTCGTTGTGGGCCATGCGGGTGCGGCCACGCCACAGGCTGAGGAACATATCGACGGCTACCTTTTCAGGGACGCCAACGGCTGCTGCCAAATCCGTATTGATGCCGTGAATGGCAGCTACTTCGTCGGGAATTTCCCAGCCTTCCGGGCGAATGATGACATCCATGCTTTGCACGATTTCGCGGGCGTCAGTATCCACTACGCACGCGGCAAGTTGCACCAAATGCGGCTGGTCTGGGTGGTCTGAAGGGTCTTTCCAGAGTGGCAAGCCGGTGGTTTCGGTGTCGTAAGCAAGAATCAGATTCATGGTCGGTTCCTCGATTGTTGGGTTAGGAAGCCGTTAGGCTTCCATCAAGTAGGTTTGGCCGTTCAGAAAGAGGGCAGCAGGGCTATTGGCGATGCTGTTCACCCACATGGCGTATACCGTGTTCGGCTGGTCGGCGGTCATGGCTTTGGCGAATTCAGCGCCTTGTTCCAGTGTGGCCGTTGCTTTGCGGTGGGTGTCTGGTTGGTCGTATACACCGACGATCAGGTCAATGCTTGGCTTTGCTCCCATAGGGCTTCCCCAAACACCTGTGCGATCAGGCGTGGCGTTGTACTGCACTGGCTCTTCGGACTTCACAACCGGCTCTGATTGCTGCGCATCGAGCGCATTGGCTTGGCGTACCAGCTCGGCTGCTTCGGCTTTCTCGCGGCGATACGCGGCGGCGTCATCGGTGTAGTTGGCTGCTTGGTCGATTTCACGGGCACGTTGGCGCAGTTTGTCGGCTTCACTCAATCCCGATTCGGCTGCTGGCTCAGGTTGCGCAACTGGTTCCGTTTGAACGACTGCAGTTTGTGCGGCAGCTTTTTCCTTGGCTTCTTGTGCAGCTTTGGCGTCGTTTTCCTTCTGGATGCTTTCGCGCATTTTTTCTTCAGCCACTTTCTCGCGCTGAAGTTCTGACTGCATCATGGTGTTAAGGCGTTGCTCATAGGTTGCGTCATCGACAAACAGAAAGGTTTCAACGTGGGCGCGGGTGAGCGGGGCTTTTAAGCCTGCTTTATAGCTGGCGTTTTCCAGCATCAGTAAGCGTTTATCTGTGCGGTCTTGAACCGCTTTGTCATCGCGCACTCGTTGAGCCAGGGTGTCCTTAACTGCCTTGGTGAGATTGCCCTTGGCGGTTACAGCGGTGACCTTTATCAGGTCATGGTATTCGGCCGTTTGGTTTTCTGGGTGGACACCGTGTTCTTCATTCAATGAAACAAGGTGCTCCGCCAGCAGGTTTTCGGCTTGGTCGCGGGTCTTGTCTTCAAACTTCTTGATCTGGTCCAGTAGTTTTTGACGCCCGGCCAAGCACTTATCGACCAACTCTTTCACCTTTGCTTCAAAGTCTTTGATGGGTGCTGACACTTCATCAACTACCGCTTTCCGGCGGGTCTTAAATTCAGTTGCGGTTTTGTTCAGTTCGGTCGCCAGCTTCTTGGCATCCGCTAGGGTGTCGACGGTCACCAATACATCGTATTTTTCCAGCTCGCGCTCAAGGCGCTCTGTCACTGCGTCGAAGTTGGCATTCAGCAAGGCGGGTTTCGATTGAACTACCAACTCAGTTGTTGCAGCTTCGGTTTCTACCAGTTTGGGTTGTGCGGTCATGGTCGTGTCCTCAGTAGAATTCAGGTGAGGCCGCTTATTCAGCGGCTTTGGTTTTCAGGGTGGCAATGTGCGCCTGATAGGCCTGCATGAGCTTTCCGTGAACCGGCGTGCCTTCCGGCCACGCACTCGCCAATGCTTTCCACTCGTCAAGAGATTCACGTGAGCGGCAGTTGCCCAGTGCTTCGAGCAATACCGGCAACGGTGTTGGTTCCTGCTCGGGCTCTGCCTGCATGAAAGGGTTGGTTTCGGCTTGGGTTTTTTGTTCAGGCTGCTGCTCTGTAGCCTGGCTGTTGGTTTCTGCCTGTTCGGCTTCAACCGCTTCAGCTTCTTCAAAGACACGGTGCTTCTTCGGTGCCGCCGACTGGGAAGGCATTGGGTTGATTTCGCGTTCAGGGATCTCTTGCAGTTCATCCGGTGTGTACACACCCATGATCACGTCCGGGCAGTACAGGCGTGACCAACGCTTGATGGCGAGGTAAGCAAGTTGCTGTTTTGGGTCGCCAGCCCATAAGGTTGAATTGCGCACTTGAGCTTGTGTCAGTAGTAAATCCAGAAAGCGGGGTTCGTCTTCTCCTTTCAGGGTTGCCCATACACGAACACCAAGGCCTTCTTCATCTTTGGCTGTCCACGCAGGGGCTTTGTAGGTGCCTTTTTGGCCTTGCTTCTCAACGAACTTTCCAACCACTTTTTCCCAGGCGCCAAACCACTCAAAGTGCAACCGGTCTTTCGTGGGGGCCATTGTGGTTATGACGGCGTTCACCAACTGCGCTTCATAACCTAGGGTGCCACTGACTACGTGCGTCTTCTGCGCCACTGGGAACGGGTTCATGCGCCACTGCGCGGCCTGCATAACAATGGCCAAACAGTCGGCAGTGTTGCCCTGCAGGTGCGCTGGAACCGTTGCTTTTCCGCTGGCCATGATTTCAGCCACTTTGTACATCTGCTCCATGGCTTTGTCGTTGAACAGCATGTACTCGAGTTCGTGGCTACTCTGCACGGCCATTTCATTGTTCGGGTTGATTTGTTGTACGGTCATGGTGTGGTTCCTCGGAATGAATTCAGTTTGCCCAGCGGGGGCGTTGCAGGGTGCGAATGTGCATCCAGTCGTCTGCCTCACGGCAAGCGTGGTAGGTATGAAGGTCGCGCCGGTACAGGTCGTAACCGGCGGCTTTCCAGTCGTCGGGCAGCTCAACCACATCCACCGCATAGCGGCCTGCACTTACCGTGCTGCTGACGGCCAGAAACAAGAAGGTGGGGCGAGCGCCGAAGTGTTGTTCATAGCCGTCCGTGTACATGGCGTCTTGGACGTGGTACCGGAATTCCTCAACGTGTTTTTCAAAACGCTCAAGGCCGTCTACTTTTTTCACGTCCACAATGACGGGGTGATTGCCCGTTAGAATACGGTCGGGGCGGCAGCGGCACAGTTCGCCGGTGATGCTGTCTTTCCAGACGATGGTGGATTCGTTGATGCCGTCGCGCTCGAAGATCCAGCGGGCCACCGGGTGAGCCATGACGCTTTCGCGCATGATCGGCAGCTTGCGGCCTTCTTCGGCAGACATGATGATTTTGCCTTGGCTTTCCACTTCTGCCAGAAAGGCGGCTTCGTCGGCCTTGCCCTGATTCGTGCGGCGGTTGAAATCCGGGGCGATGATGAACTGTTTTTCGAACAATTCAGGTTCGAGTAAAAGGGTGTGCAGGGCGGTACCCATATCAAACGCAACGGTTTTGTCTTCATCGACTGGCGCAGTGCGTGCCCATTCGAACGTAGAAGGGGAGTGCGCTACATGGTCCAAACCGCTTTTGGAAATACCGGCGGCGGCGTGGTAAGCCTCGTTGCTCACACCTTTCCAGAAACCCGGAGTCAAAACAGGCTTGTCGACTTTTTGAATGGGTTCTTCAGCAGCAGGTACCGCGAAGAATGGGTTGATTGGCTGGGCAGTCATGCGGCCACCTCACCAATCTTGGCAATGGATTTCAGCCGCTGGTGCTTGGCGATTTCCTCACTCTCTATGCGTTGACGCAGCTCTTCACGAATGACGGGGGTGGTCATTCGAAGACAGGCCTTCATCACGAGGTTTGAGATTTCTTCTTTCGAACCAGTACCGCGATAAAACGCTACCAGGCTTTCATAGCCGTCTTCGTCGTCCAATACATCAGCAAGGCTTACTTGAACACCTTCGCCGTTGTTGATCATGCGGCCGCACGTCAATTCGCGGAACAGGCGCATGCTGATGGCTTTGATTTCACCTTCAGATGGAATGTATGACGCGGCTGCGGCCATACGCTGTTGGTAGCTGGTGCTGGAACGAATGGCGCGCACATCCGCGATGGTGATGCCGCTGCTGATGGTCAGTTGCTTGGTCATAGGTGCCTTCCTCAAACAATACAAAACGTATTTATTGGAAGGCTATGCTACAAAATGTATTGTGTCAATACAAAATGTATTAAATTTTGATCAGGCAAAAAAAGCCCGCTTGAGGCGGGCGTCTAAGAGCGTTGTGTGTTCCTTAGTTTAGAAGGTGTCTAAAGTTTGGGTTGTTGTTTGCAAGAAACATCGAAAGTCCAGAAGGGACCAGTTCACTGTCAATGTCATTTCTATCGGAAAGCACTACCAATTCCAGTGGGCTAACCAAAGAGGGCACTATTTTTAGAAGCTGCATTCCATGCCCAGCCCAGTGAGCATCAATTATTTTTGCTACAGCTACGTCTTGGCATACCATGGTGAAGAGCACGCCATTAGGCGTTTGTGACGTGAATGGATTCCAATCTTGCCTTAGGTTCACTTCACTGTAGGGGTCTATCTCTGTTTTATAGTAAGTAAACTCCCTAAGAGTTGCCCTGAAGTAAAAGTCGTTACAATCCAGCTCAAATGTCGTACGAATTTCGATTGGTTCACTGTTAGTCGGCTGGTGATATGCCATTCTTGTTGCCTTGGTGATGTTTGCTGATGAACCAACTCGCTCTATTGATAGAATGTCAAAACCGTGAAGAACGTCAATGTCGTGATCATTTGAGACTTCTTGCACCAGCAAAAAGCCAAGAGTCGGTGCGCCGTAACTATTTAGCTCAGCTACAATATTGTCTGGACCCAATGACGCCTGTGGTTGATATCCAATATCTCGCTCCAACTGCCGGAAGATCGCAATTACTCGTTGAGAGTCGAGTTGATCCGCTGCATCCAATAAAATTTCATTGCGCTGGCGCCCGGAAAGCGGATCGTTTCCAAGAAGCCAACGCTGCCCTGCATCAGTACTTTGAAGGTCTTGCCAATATGGAATCGCTTCTTCAATGTCATCCCAAAACCGATCTTTTGCATTATCTAATGACGACGTTTTCACGGGGGCAGGGTTTTCCGGCGCAGTGTTTTCAGGTGCCAAGTAGTACCCCTTTCCACGCATGCAGTCATTAAAAATTTGAGATTGTCGCTGTACAGCAGATGCTGCCGCTGCATTGTTCCATCCTTGAGTGAATCCGGATGAAAAGTTTTGAGGCTGGTTGTTCTGTGTCTGAATTTGGTGATTGCCAGGTCCTGCAATAGAATTGCAGTGGGCTCTATCCGAGTAGAAATTCTGTGAAGCCATGTCTGGGTGATGCCAAACCATAGTTGAAGCACAACCTGAAAGCGTAATGAACAAAGTGCAGGAAAGTATCTTCTTCATATCATCTCCTTGAAGGTAAGGGTCGGCCTTGATCGCAGTGGCAGGGTGGGGCACCTCTTCGGGGGCTTTTATTGTTTCGATATGGGAGCTTAGAGCATGGTATGACTTTTTAGTTGCTTTCAAAATATTGTGACAACTCCGGCCTGTACCAGCGCGCGTAATCTATCTTGTCTAGGTCAATGGTCACTTTGACGTCTTCACTCAAATCTCCTTCGTAATGCACGAAGTACATTTGCGTGTAATTAATGGATGGCACCAATTCATGCGTGTCCTTCTTTCTATACCCACTAAAAATAGGCAAAATCTCAATGTAATCGCGCGCGTTCAGCTCGTCAGGCATTAAGCTACCCAGTGGCAGGCCAATGTAACTTTTCCCAGACGAGAGAACCACTTCTACAAAAAAGATGGTTTCAGGGTTATCCGTGTCTTTGGATGTTATGACTCTTCGGTAGGTTTGCTGACACTCCAAAAGCATCTTTTGCAGGCCTGTGCCGTAGCTATATACAATGGCAGCTTCCCAGTCTGGTTTGTATTTTATGACCAAGCGAGTTAAGGCTAGAGCCAACAATATCGACATCATTGAGCTTACGGCGAATGTGAAACCAAACGATCTCAGTTGAAACCATTGCGCCGGATATATAGCGGCAGCTCTACTGTTCAGCTCTAAAAGCCAAGCGAAGCTTTTCATCCAGTGAAAAGTAAGCACCAGTACAAGCATGGACACCAAATAAAAAGGCACCCCAACAATGAGTGCCCTATAGTAAAAATGGCTACCCTTCAAATACTGCTTCGTAAGGGCCCAAGGTTTGTAAAAGTGAATAAAGAAATAGCCGGAAGCGAAAGATACAAACAAAAATTCTGTAACACTAAGAAGCATTGGCCGTTTTTTCTTTCTGCTTGGGAAAATTTACCTTCGCAGCAACTTTGAGGATGTACTTTGAAGCGCCAGACTTATTTAGGCAGTCAACGTTCAATACTTGTTGGCCACTCTCAAAACTCAACAACTCAGCTGCGTACTCTTCTTTTGATTTTTTTACAGTGTTGGTGGTCATGATAATCTCCTAGCCAAAAGTGCTTTACCGCTACTCGATTATGGCAGAAATTCAAGTTTTCAACTGAAATTTACAATTCTATTCTCAGGCTGTGACGCACTCACTCCCCCTCGAACTTCCCTACGACCGTTGCAACCACCTGATCCAGCGTCACATCAATGGTGCGTCCATAAGCCGGGTTCAAGCTGCGCAGTTGATACACGCCCATGTCTTCGATCAGCTCTTTCATTGCGGCCTTGCCGTTCACGATGGCAATCACTCTTCGCCCTGGTGAAGGGGCAAGATCTGGGTCAGCAAAAACAATGCAACCTTCTGGGTATGACGGGGAGCCAGAAGGGTTTTCCATCGAGCTATCCCGTAATTTGAATGCGAAACCTCTAAGGCCGATGCGAACAGGAGAGTGTAAGTAACTCATTGCAGTTGCATCTAAGCTGTTGCTTTCAATTTCCTGAGACGTCAATAGCGGCACCCTAAAGGCGGATCGCTGTTCTGAAGAGGAAGAGCCGGTGCCCAGAAGAATGTAGTCAACAGACACACCAAAAAACTGTGCCAGCTTTACCAGCTCTTCAGTCGATAAGTCACGCCGCCCATTCAGCTTATGGCCCACGCCACCTTGCGAAAGGCCAAGCGCGTCCGCTAGGTCATACTGAGTATGCCCAGATTTCCGCATCATCTCTTTTATTCGATCTTGCCATGTTTTCATGCGGTTAGTATGACAAAACGGTATAGCCTCAGAAACTAACATTTTGTATTGCTTTGCCTGATTTAAGAATCCATAATGTATTTTTATAGAGAATACATAGTGGAGCTTTAGACGATGATTCCTGATGAAAAGCTCGCCATTGAGCGAGCAGTTGATCTCGCTGGCGGGTTTGCTGCTCTCGCCAAGCTGATAAATGACCGCGTGGACGGTGAGCCAATCACAGGTGTCATGGTCCAAATGTGGGTAAAGCGCCAGCAACAAGCCCCAGCAGACTGGATTCTCGAAATATCAGAAGCCTTGAACAAAGAGGTTTCTGTGTTCGACCTTCTCCGTGATCGAAAGCGGAGAAAACTACCTAGCAGCCGTTCGGCTGCATGACCCCAACCAACAGGAGGCACGACCAATGCCAGCTCCCGTTTCCGATGCAGAACGCATCGAATTTGACCTACGGCCCCGATTCCGCAAATCGGACTATGACGCAATGCGCAAACTTGCCAACCGCACACGAACGCCAGTGAACGTATTGGCTCGCCGTGTGTTCTTAGGCTTTTTGCGTGAAGCCGAGAAAGACCCCGCGTTGCTGGAACAGGCGGCACGCATCAACCAAGAGCGTGACATTTACGCCAACCAAAAGGCGGCGTAGCAAACCAACTGGGGCCAGCGTGCCCCTTTTTAACGAACTGATTAAGTCCCTATGCGTGTGGGTTGAGTCCCGAGAGCAGGGCAGAGAGGTAACCAAATGAAAGCTAGCACAGATTTTTCGGATGATTTCGAGCAGGAAGACCTAAATCATGCTTTTGATGACATGCCGCCGGATGAAGAGTCGCTTGATGATGACGACAGCACGTCTTCAATTGTTGCCGCCGAGACGCTTTATGGTGACCTGGTGCGAATTGTCTTAGATGAAATAAAACACGCACCACGGGTGTGGCAAAAAATGACCGAAGACCAACAGAGCCACGTCATTGACCGAGTTCATCAGCGCTGCAACGACGCAGCAAGCAAAGCAATTCTAGCTGCATTTTCTGGCAGCTACCAAAGTGTTGGTGCCCTTGTTGAGCAAGTGGTTTTCAAGGACGGAATCAAATGTGTTCTGAAAATTGCACCGCATGCCCAAGGTCGCCATGAACTTGCTGACAGAGAAGGCTTCAACGTAGTGCTTCTCTTGATGGACCCTTCTGAGTTCGGTGCTGATGAACCACCGCCAGAGCCTGAACCTGATCAACGCGGACTCGCTTTGGTTGAGCAGCAGTCTCTACAGGCATCAGACCCTGATGCTGTTCAGGGTTATTAACATTTGTGCTAGCGAAATGGGGCTGGGTACTTCCGGCCCGCTCTTCAAGTAAAAATCAACATTTCGCCTAGCCCAATGTATGCAAATTTCTACAGGTGATTTATGACCACGACTGCTCAAAACCAATTGTTCCGTAGCCCTATCAAGTCCCGCAAGACTGGCAAGCGTGCCAAAAGCGATTTGGAACGGGGCATTGCTGAATACTTGTCCAAGGGTGGCAAGATTCACAAGTGCCCGCCAGCGGGTTCAGACTTCACTCGCCAAGCGTGCGCAGGGGTAGAGTGATGGCTGCAAATCCATGGCTTCGTCTTTATGCGGAGTTTGCGACTGATCCCAAAGTGCAGATGCTGAGTGAAGCAGATCAAAGACGTTTCATTATGTTGTTATGCCTTCGTTGTAGTAACGATGGTGTAACGTTACAGGATGACGAAATAGCGTTTCAGTTGCGCATCAGTAACGAAGATTGGTCGGCTACCAAGGACACGCTGATCGCTAAAAACCTGATTGATGATGACGCAATGCCGACTGCATGGAATAAGCGCCAGTTTGTCTCAGACTCAAGCGCAGAGCGGGTTGCGGCGTATCGAGCGAGAAAGAAACGAGCATGTAACGTTACAGTAACGCCACCAGATACAGATACAGAATCAGATACAGATATTAAAAACCCCCCTTTATCCCCCCAGGGGGAGCCAACGCCTGAAGAAACCGATCAGCAGGAAATTTTGCCGCTGACCGGAACAAAACCCGATAAACCCAAAAAACCATCCAGCCGGAAAACCCGACTGCCGGAAGACTTTGCGCTGACCGTCGAACGACGAACGCGCGCCCTGTCGTACTGGCAGGGCCATGGGCGACCTGATCTAAAACCCGAAACTGAATTTCACAAGTTCACGAATCACCACCGCGCCAACGGTAAAACCATGGCGAACTGGGATGCGGCGTGGACTACGTGGTACACGAACGCCGTTGAATTCACCAAACCGAACTATGGGTCCGCAGGAGGTTTCCATGCAGCACATCAACCAGTTGATACCAGCGCAGCAGGCCGGGTCCGCGCCAACGTTGCCCGAGAACGTGCAGCCGAACAGCAACGTTTCAGACCGGAACAAAATTCAGACTTTGTGGGCAATGATGTCGTCGATGTATGGCCACCGTTGGACCAGTAGCTACGGCACCGAGATTGACCCGGACAAAATTTGGCAAGCCTGTTTGCGCGGTGTCACGCCTGAGCAGATCAAGCGCGGCATGAACCTGTTGGCGCAGAGCGGTGCTGAGTGGCCACCGAGTGCACCGCAGTTCCGTGCCATGTGCGAAGGCGACACAGGGGCAAGCGAAAAGCCAGCACGCCATGAGCCTCAGCACTTGCTGTTGGAGCAGAGTGACCGCGGCGCAATGGCTGAACGCATTGCGATCATGAATACGCAGGTTACGGCGGAGAGTCGCGCTAAGGGGCGCTCAACCATTGCGAGCTTGATGAACACGATCAACGGGGTGCAACAATGAAACCAAGACAGCGTGGTTTATCCGTCGACCAGGTATTGGACATTCTGAACAGCCCGGAATCAGCCGGTGTGATGGCTGAAAAGTACAACCTTGGCCGATCGGCCATTTTGAAAATTCGCAGCGGCAAAAATTACTGGAATATCTATCGGATTTGGAAGGGCTTGCCGGAAGACGCGAAGCCAGCCAGAACGATCAAGGCCAGCGAACGGGTTCAGTCTGTTCCAGTTAAGGGACTGGTACCAGTGAAGCGCCTGCAGCCAAGAACGATTGCCCGCCTCGATGCGGACGGCCTTGATGTGGAGGCACTGGATACCATGGCGGTACCCATGGGCGCCCAACATACCGCTGCAAACAAAATGCTGATGCAGGCTTGGGTATAACTGTGGCCGCTGATTTGTTGTTCCAGAAAATCACGCAAGACTGCCTAGTACCGGCGACGGCTGAAGCAAGGGAGTGGATGCGAACCCTAAAACTGATGGGGTTCGTCAAGATGCCATTGATCAAAGAGCGCAGCGGAGAGAACCACCGCCGATTCTTTGCGTTGTTGAATATCGGGTTTGACCACTGGGAGCCTCAGCCCATTGAGTACCAGGGCAGGGTGATCACACCTGAAAAGAACTTTGACGAGTTCCGTGCCTGGGTGACGGTTCTGTCAGGCTTCTACACAGTGACAGGGTACCCGGACGGCAGCGTGCGGATTCGCGCTAAGTCGATCAAGTTCAGCAAGATGGACGAAAGTGAATTCAGCCAGCTATTCAATGCGGCCGTCGACGTGCTGCTGAAGCATGTGATGACCAACTACGAGCGCCCCGACCTTGAGCGGGCTATACTGGAGTTCAGCCGGTGAAGATCGTATCCAAGAAGTTGCGCAACTCAGCACGCGGGCAAGACTGCACACTCAACATCGCCGGGGTTTGCAATTACAACCCTGAAACGGTGGTGCTGGCCCACTTGCCGGACGAATCTAAAGGTATGGGCACCAAGGCCGATGACATAAGCGCGTGCTTCGCGTGCAGTGCCTGCCATGACTACATAGACGGTAGAGCGGGCGGCAAGATGGCTTTGCAGGATACCGAATGGTACATGCGCAGGGCGATGGTTCGAACATGGAGAGTTTGGGTGGAGTCAAAGTTATTACTGATTAAGTAAATCAGGAATAAATAACTAACACCTAGAGGCATGTTATATGAATATGATGTTTTCAAGAATTACTTGTAATAATTTTATTTCAATAAAGTAACAAGGAGGTTTAATAAAATGAGTAAGTTAAGAATTGGTTTTCGTAAGATTTTGGATTTCGTCAAAGAACGACTTGATTATAAGCAGAGTCTATCAAAGGTTTTATGGAATTGGTTTTTTTGTTTTCTGTTATTAGCTGCATTCATGGCCATTCCCATTCTTATTGCAGAGTATATAGTTAATGGCAGGTGCTTTGACTTTACTGGAGCGGGATTTCGGGTGCTTTTTGTAGACATGCTGGGTGTGCCAATGTACGTGCTTGCTCTGTCCATTCCTGTTCTTGGTATTGTGGCTGCACTGCATAGATCACATCAGACAGATGAACAATTGTCAGAGAGCCGGAAAATTAACACACTGAATAATTATTATAAGCATAAGGAAGAGTTTGAAGATTTTTTTGAAAAGGTCGTTAAAAGCGAAAAGATAAAGTGGTCTAAATTTGATAGGGATCTTTTCGATTCTAACTTTTTTAAAAATCAACATGCGTTGGCTTCATATTTTATTCTTTGGCCTAGGTCTAGAGAGGATGGTGGTATTAAATGTTCTGAAGACAAAGTAATCGAATTAGTTGAATTTTCTAGAAAAATATTTAATTTTTGCACAGAAATTTTGGAGTCAGAAACCGACAACATAGAACAAAAAACACTATCCCTGAAGGTGTATCGAAAAGAGTTCACTTACTTATTTGAGTCTATCGGAATAAACATTCATGGGCTAAGTGTTAATACTAGCGGCCATGTAAAATTCTATGATTACAGCGATGAGCCGCATAAGGTGTCACTAAAGCAGCTAAAAATAATTATGCTGTATTCTCAAAGTACCTGGGAAAAGTTGCTTGAATATCAGGGAGTTGATTATCGGTTGTTGATGAAGGATGTTGTTAGTTGACATACGCCCAAACCCTGCGATGATCCCGGAAATGCGCAATTGGCCCCATGCACATGACCAGACAAACGCTTTCCCTCGTTCCAGTCCCTAAACCTCGTATGACTCAGCGCGACCGTTGGCAGAAACGCCCAGCGGTCATGCGCTACCGAGCATTCTGCGATCACATACGCTTGCTCAAGGCCCAATTACCGCCATCCGGTACCCACGTTACCTTTGTGCTGCCCATGCCAAAGAGTTGGTCAGCGAAGAAGAAACAGGCGATGAACGGCAAGCCACACACCCAGCGGCCAGACGCTGACAACATGCTGAAAGCCTTGTGTGATGCTATCCACGAAGAAGACAGCGGCATTTGGGATGTACGAATCACTAAGGTGTGGGGCGAGTCCGGCCAGATCATCATCGACACGCCAGACGTGGGCTTGGAGGTGGCAGCATGAAATGGCAATCAGCAAGACAGTGTTGGCACGATGCGTTTTTCAATGGCCGACCATCGGTGATGGCCGTTGCTATCGACATGGCCAACTTGGGTGCAGCGGTGCAAGGCGGTAACCGTGAGTATGATAACGCCATGCACCAAGTCGAAGCGGGCATGGTGCAGAACGTCATCAGCAAGTTGCCACAGCACCTGCAAAGCCTTGGACATTGGTTGTATGCGCCGTTCACTGCAGAGGAACGAGCCAAGAAGCTGAACCTAGCTGCTGCCATTGTGGCCCGTGAAGCTGATCTTCAACAGCTGGTAGCGCCCGGCGACTGGATGCCATTGATCACCGCCACGATGTACGAATACGCGCGGGTAGTGCAGGGCACAGACGTTAAGCGCAAGAACGGCAGGACAATAAAACGCTGGTTGATGGATGAACTACACTATGACTTGGGAGACTGGACCGCGAACCATCGGCGGGTGTACGAGGCTGTGTGGAATGCCATTGATCGGCTAGATCGGCAAGCATTGGGGCCGGTGGCTGAGTTGGTGTATGATCAGACGGAATTGAGAAAGACTGCCTAAGGAGGCAGTCATAATACTCTTAAATTTTATTTAGGGTTCTGTTTTAGCCATTCGCCTACGAATGAATCGGAGCAGGTTCTTGCAACCGTACCCGCATCAAAACCGTTTCGGCCAACCGTTGAGGCACCGCCAGATCTCCATTGCAATCGATGTACATCAGTTATGCTGTACTCATAGAATTCTATTAGGTTTGTGTAACTGACAATACCGGGCTGAGGTTCGGACGCGAACACATAGCAGATAAGATAGTTTGGCGCGGATGGATCGACAACGACTCCATCTCTTCTCAACGCCAACTCAAGCGCTGATTGACCATTGGTTCTGAAATCGTCGATATTTAGCTGGACATTTAGCCAATTCAAAACAACGAACCTTGCGTCAACTTTTTCCACACCCTTAAGAGCAATGCCATTTAGTTCAGGAAAAACCTGCGAGCTTGTTGCTGAGCTTAAAAAGACTAAGAGAAGCAGAGCAGCAAGGGGTTTTGCTTTCGAATTTTTTGTACCATCCATAGTCATGATTTTCCAAGTAGCTAGTAAGATGTTTCAAATTTAGGATGAATTCAACAGATGGTCAATTTTTACGTACAGGTAAAGTGCAGTTGACAGCGCGAAAAGTTTCAGCGAGTATTTCCCCAGCATACGCAACTACGCCCTGAACGAAAGTTTGGGGCGTTTTTGTTGGTGCCTCGGAAACTAAGAGCAAGTATTGGTCGTGTAAGCCCCGCGCAGAAATGCCGGGGCTTTTTTCGTTTTGGGAGTTTGGTTTTGGGTATAGACGCTAGCCTCATCATGCTGGTCATTGCATTGATCGGACTGGGCACGGGTGGGCTGACGTGGCTTGGTCGTTCGAATGCTGCGCGTATTGAGAACAACCAGGCGGCAAATGATCAGAAGCTAGAAGCCGCAAGGTTGATTCTGGATAAGAAGATCGAATCTCAATACCAAGCGTTACATGACCGTTGCAGTAACAACGGTGACCGGTTACAGAAACTGCAAATGCACATGGCAGAAAACTATGTGCGCAATGATCACTTGGAAAAAGCGATCACGAAAACAGAAAACGCGGTGCTGAAGGAAGTCCACAACATTGGCGATAAAGTGGAGCTTATGAACCGCCACATAACGCATTTGATTCAGGCGCTGGGTAAGGACAAGTCATGAGCAGCATCACCGAAATCAAGCACAACGGCAGGATCTACTTCACCAAGAAAGAGTTGGCATGCAAGGGCACTGGCATCATCCGGTTAGCCCCACGATTTGCCGATGAATTGCTGGCGTTGCGCTTAGAGCTAGATGAGCCAATGAACCTTACTTCCGCCTGCCGCTCAAAATCACACAACACCAATGTAGGTGGGCACCCAAGAAGCCTGCATGTTTGCGATGAACCCTACTGGCCTACGGGTGGTTGTTGTGCCGTTGACGTTGGCACTACTGACCCTGCATACCGCGCACGTCTTATCAAGACGGCCCTTCTGATGGGATGGAGTGTAGGCGTACATAAAGATTTTATTCACCTTGACCGTGGCGCTGACTTTTCGGCTCGGTCTGAACCCATGCTGTTCCCTTACTGAGGAAAAACCCATGATTAACCTTGCCCCTTTTGCTGAATATTTTGTTTTGCTGCTGATGACAGCAGTATCGGCGCTGGCCATGCCTGCACTGATTGCCTTACGCGACAAGCTGAAGATTGACCAAGACAGCCAGCTGGCCAGCACTATGGACAACGGCTTGCATCTGGCATTGAAGTGGGCTGAAACCCAAATGCTGCTGCGCGGCCAGAAACTGACTATTGAAACCCGGCACCAGTTCATTGCAGATGCTGCCAACTACGTGGCGGAAAACTTCCCCGGCATTATGAAGCACTTTGGTATTACGCCGGAACGACTACAACACATGATCGAGGCGCGCACCTATGGCCGACTGGGCAACGATAATCCTCCGAATATTGGATCTTCTGGATCGGTATCTGGCGGACTCAAAGCGGCGTGAACATCAACGTGCGGTGGACAAGATCAAAAATGATCCTGCTGGTGCTTGGGCTGAGCGTTTTGGCCGGGTGCCAGACGGCGCCGAAGTGCAGCCTTCCGCACGTTCCGAACAACCTTCCGGGCGTTAGCTCAGATAACACAGTTACGCTCCAAGAGGAGCACATAGAATCGTTGCTGATCTACTTCGAGCAAGTAGAGCAGTGTCGATAACGGCACGCTGAGAAGCGCCCAGGGCAAACCGTGAGGTTCCCAATAACCATGACGGGAGGTGATCCAGTCCGAGCGGGTGAGGTGATAAGCCGAGGCCCGCAAACCATTTGAGTGATCCCATGGCAGAAAATCGAAAGGTCAAAGCACGGGATGACGACGGCAACCCAATATGCGGTGCAAAGACCCGCAAGGGTGGCGTGTGCAAAAACCCGCCGATGCCCAATGGCCGGTGCCGGATGCACGGAGGTGCAACGCCACCACCACCCAAAGGTGTGCCGAGCGGTGCGCTGAAGCATGGGATATACAGCAAATTCCTGACACCAGAAGAACAGGAGCTGACCAGTCACATTGAACTGGGCAAGGTCGACGCTGAACTGGTGATGTGTCGTATACGTCTGCACCGCATCATGTCGTTTGAGCAGCGAACGCAGTCAGAACAAAACGATCTGCTGCTTGAAGAGGTGAAGGATAAGACCACAACAGTTCTGAAGGTTGGTGGTGATGAAGGTGCAGAATCATTGCCCGGCATTGAAACCACCACTACGCGCCGCCGCTACGACTTTGAAGACGCGGTAGATCGATTGTTGCGCCGCATTGAGAGCTTGGAGAAAACCCGATTCGCCCTGATGGGTGAAGGTGGCACTGAGGCTGACGCCGCCTTGGACGAGTTGCTGGATGAACTCGATGACTGATGTCAGGGAGAAGATCAAACGCATCCTGCGGAAAGCTATTCAGGACTTTGTTTGGGGAGCAATGAAGCTGGGCCGCATTAAAGATAAGCGCGGCAAGCTAACCCCGTTCCTGCTCAATCAGTCGCAGCTCTACGTGCATAGGCGCATGGAACTGCAGAAAGAGCGGCTTGGCTATGTTCGGCAATTGATCATCAAGGGCCGACAGCAGGGCATAAGCACTTATATCGGCTGGCGGTTCTTTCAGTTCGTGGCGTTCCGTCGAGGCTTGACGGCGTTCATTCTGACCCATGAGAACAAGACGACCGATAACCTGTTTGCGATGGTTAAGCGGTTCTATGAGTCGCTGCCCTCACTGCTTCGGCCAGCCAAGAAGAACGACAGCGCCAAGCGCTTGCAGTTCACCAAACGTGATGCTGGCTATGAAGTTGGTACCGCGGGCAACCGGCAAACTGGCCGAGGCTTTACCGCTCAATTGTTCCATGGTTCCGAGGTGGCTTTCTGGCCCAGCGCTGGTGACATTCTTGCGGGCTTAATGAACAGCATTGCTTCAGAGCCTGATACGGAAATCGTACTAGAGAGCACGGCCAATGGTGCCCGTGGTGACTTCTACGAAATGGTGATGCTGGCAAAGACACCCAAAAGCCAGCGCACTGAAGAAGATCAGGCGTTTGAGTATGAGGTGATCTTCATCCCCTGGTACTGGCAGTCTGAGTACAGCCAGAAAGAACCGAATGGGTTTAAGCGTAGTCAGGCTGAAGATAGGTTGGCGGCGCTGCTGCGAAATCACCCGGACGGTGAAGAGTACAATCACGACATTACCGACGATCAGTTGTATTGGCGTCGCGTAAAAATCCGTGAACTGAACAGCCTAGACAAGTTCAAGCAGGAATACCCCAGTTACATCGAAGAGGCGTTTCTGTTCAGCGGTCGGACGGTATTCGATCCTAACCACACAGAGTTGGCCCTTGCCGACTGTCGTGAGCCTACAGCACGATTTTCTATTGATTCAGAGGGTAACTGGTTTCGTCGTGACGACGGCGAGCTTCGCGTGTGGGCGCTTCCGAAGAAACGGCGGCGCTATGTGATCGGCGGTGACGTGGCCGAAGGCTTGGTCCATGGCGATTTCAGTACCATCGATGTGCTGAATGAATCGGGCATACAGGTGGCGCAATGGCACGGCCATGTTCCACCTGATCGCCTTGGTGACATCGTGGTCGCCATTGCCAAGCGATACAACAACGCTTTCGTCGGTATCGAGCGCAACAACCACGGCTTGAGCACGCTGTACCGTATCCGTGACCTTGGCTACACCAATGTGTATTTCCAGCAAGATCATGAAAAAGTCAGTGAGCGGTCGGTTCGTAAGATGGGCTGGCTCACCAGCTCGCGCTCTAAGCCGTTGATTATTGATCGGTTGGGCGCGTTATTCCGTGATGGCGTGAGCGGCATACGGTGTCGAGATACTGTTGATGAATGCCGCCGGTACGTGGTGCATGACAACGGTTCTTTCGGCGCTGATGCTGGTTGTTTTGATGACCGAGTAATGAGCTATGCGATTGCTCAAGAAATGCTGCGTCAAATGCCAAAGCAATTGATTGACGACATCCACCTTCCAAATATTTCAGATAAGACAGCAGGTTACTGATGAGCGATACAGACACCGACGCCACGACAGAGCAGCAGTGGGTGGATGAGCTGGCGAATGATATTCAGTCAAAATTTCATGCAGCCAAGGTCGCTCGCCAGCCGTTTGAAGAAGAGTGGCTGAAGGATTTACGTCAGTTCCATGGCATCTATGAAAGTGATGTATCGAGTGGCTTTGACGAAAACCAATGCAAGGCCTTCATTCGACTCACCCGCAGCAAGGTGCGTTCATTTGATGCGCGTGTACGTGATTTGCTGTTTCCAGCAGGTGGCTCCGACAAAAACTGGTCTATTCGCGCCACCCCCATACCTGACTTAACACCTGATTTGGTGGCGGCTTTGAAGGCCCAGGTGATTGAAGTTACCGGACAAGAGCCGACAGAAGAGCAGATGGAAACCATTTTGCAAAAGACGGCCGCAGAGCGCATTGAGGCGATGAGTGCGCTGATGAATGACCAGCTCAAAGAAGGGCACTATGTCAGCCGAAATGCCGATGTTGTTCATGAAGCCAACCTATACGGAACGGGCATCTTGAAAGGCCCTATGGTCGATTTTAAAACGCGCAACCGGTGGTCAATGGTCGATGGTCAGTATGTGATGTTGACCGAAGAGAACATGCTGCCGTATTTCGCGCACACGAGCCTCTGGTCGGTTTATCCTGACCCGGAAGCAACACAGCTATCTGACTGTGAATACATCATTGAGCGGCACGTAATGCCCAAGCACAAGTTACGCAAATTGGCTAAACGGCGTGATTTTGATGGGGAAAAGATTACGGAATATTTGGCGTCCGGTGCGGCTGGAAATATCAAACGACAGAATTGGGAAACGGAGCTCAAGCTGATCGCCGGTAATACCAACGTGGCTGACGGTAAAAACCGTTACGAAGTGTTGGAGTATTGGGGCTTGGTGTCAGGACAAGACCTAGCCGACTATGGTGTTGAGGGTATTGATCCTGAAGACACCAGTGCTCTCAACATGGAATATGAAGCTCAAATCTGGGTGATTGATAATCTGGTGATTAAGGCGGATCTAAACCCGACTGAACAACAGTCCCGACCTTACAAGTTTTTCCGCTTTGAGAAACAAGAAGGTGCCTTGTGGGGCGTGGGGATTGCCCAGCTTATGCGTGATACTCAATCGCTCTTCAATGCGTCCATTCGTATGGTGGTGGACAACGCCGCCTTGAGTGCTGGACCGGTGTTTGAGTTGGATGGCTATTTGATCGGCAACAAAGTGCACCAGTACGCCAACATTCGGCCGCGAATGGTGATTATTCGTGAGGGTGCCGCCGGAGAACCTAACACCCCCGCCGTACGCATACACCAGATTCCTAACGCAGTGTCTCAGCTCATGCAGTTGGCGCGGCTGTTCAAAGAGCTCGGTGATGAAGCCACGGCCATTCCAAGTTATTTGCAAGGCCATACTGAGAACATAGGTGGTGCCGGGGATACCGCATCAGGTTTGTCCATGCTTATGGGGGCAGCACAGATCACCGTAAAAGACGTGGTGGCGAATTACGATGTAGACATCACCAAGCCAGCAATTACCGATCTGTATCACTGGAACATGCAGTTTACAGAAGATGAAGCCATTAAGGGCGATATGGAAGTGATCGCCGAAGGGTCGAGAAGTTTGGTTGCGAAAGAGATTCAGGCTAACCAGATTGCTCAATTTACCAATCTGGCTGAAAGCCAAACGTTCGGCAAATACTGCAAGCCGCATGAAATCCTAGAGCACTATGTGAAGTCCACCGACATGCCGGATTCGGTCATCAAGACGAAAGACGAATACGATGCTTGGGAAGAAATGCAGCAACAAATGCAGGCCATGGCGCAGCTACTGGAACAAGTTGGCATAGACCCCGAGAGTGGACAGCCAATACCCGGTGGCATGATCGCTCAAGCACAACAGAATGCCAGTATGGTTACTGCCTGATGAATGATGATAGTCGTGCATTGGCGCTGTTGGGCGCCAGCACAGAAGGCGCTTTGCTGCGCCGTACGTACAACAAACACATAGCTGATCTTCACGTTCAGCTTGAAACCCAGCGCGACAGTACCCGCGCTGCAGAATTACGGGGCAGAGTCATGGCATACCGTGAAATGCTCCGCGATATTGATCCGCAAAAAGCCCCCGATTAACAGGACAGGCTTCCTTGTGGTCATAAACACAACCCGCCATGTGCGGGTTTTTTTGTAACTGGATACTGCACAGCAGCCCAGGGGAGATAGAAACGATGGCAAGAACTGAAGAGCAAAACCAAGACACCTTTGATGCTGACTATGACGCTGAATGGGGTGAGGGCGAAGCTGTTGATTTAAACGGTGATGAGCAGTCGGACGACGCTGACGACAAACTGGAAGAGGCTGACGAAGCGTTAGCCGCTGAAGGTGAGTCTGCGGACAGTACAGAGGAAGACGAGCCTCTGGACCCCAAAGAAGAGCAGCGCCGGAAAAGTTGGGAAGGCCGCATTAAGGCAGAAGAGCGCCGTATTGCGGAAGAGCGTCAACGACTGGAACGTGAGAAGGCAGAACTGGAAGCGAAGAAGCCGCCAGCCGAATCACAGTCCAACGATGACTCTCATGACTTCAGCGATGTTGAAGACGACTTTCCTGAATTGGCTCAACACCTGAAAAAGACCAACGAACGGTTAGACCGTGAACGTCAGGAGCGCGAACGACTTCAAAACGAGATCACCGAACGGGAGACGCGGGATGCGAAACGTGCAAAAGAATTGCACGAGCAAAGCATTCTGTCTGTGCACCCGGACGCCTACGATCTGGTGGAAGAAGGCGAGATTCATACGTGGCTTGAAGACTTACCTTACCGTGAAGCGCGTGAATACGAACGCATCATGCAGAAGGGTAGCGCTGACGAAGTGGTCACTATGCTCAATCAGTTTAAGGCATCGAAAACCAATACGGGCCCACGCCCAACCAAAGACCGTACTCGCCAAGCCCAGTCCATGGCGGCGGTGAAGAGTTCGCCGGTGGTCGCTAGACCGCGCGGTAAACCTGATCCCAACGACTATGACGGGGCATGGGATGAGGACGATTGATCTGATTCTATTTAGTGAGGACTAAATCATGCCTGTAACTTATGGCGACATTTCCCCGCGTACTCAAGCCAAAGCTGAGAAAGAGCTGCTGAAACGCGGTACTCCACACCTGATGCTTGAGCATTGGGGCCAATCCAAGCCCTTGGGCCCGAACGAAACCAAGTCCATTACCTTTCGCCGTTATGAAGCATTGGATGCAACGCCTACGGCATTGGTTGAAGGCGTTAAACCTGCCGGTAAGTCACTGACCAAAACAGACGTGACCGCTACGCTGGTGCAGCGCGGTGACTACATCGAATTAACGGATGTGGTTCTGGACACCCATGAAGACCCTGTCTTGATGGAGTCTACCGAAATCTTGGGTGAGCAAGCGGCGCAGATGTATGAGCGTGCGCGGTTCGGCGTGCTGAAAGCGGGTACCAACGTGTTCTATGCGGGCGCAGCCACGGCTCGAAACCAAGTAGCGGGCAAAATGACTCGTACTTTGCAGCGCCGCATTACTCGTGCTTTGAAGGCACAGAACGCTAACTTCATCACCAAGAAGTTGAAGGCTTCACCCAACTACGCAACTGAGCCCGTTGCTGCCGCATTCGTCGCCGTGACTCACACCGATGTTGAGAACGACATTCGGGACATGGATGGCTTCGTTCCGGTAGAGAAGTACGCAACAGGTACGCCACTGCATGAAGGTGAAGTTGGGAAGGTTGAGAATGTGCGTTACTGCGTGAGCCCAATCTTCGACCCATACCCGGATGCGGGCGCGGTTGAAGATGGCACTTACCTCAGTACCGACGGCGATAACAACGATGTTTACCCCATCTTGTTCATTGCGCAAAACGCTTACGGAATCGTGCCATTGAAAGGCAAGGGCGCAATCAACTTGATGATTCGCAACCCTAAGCCTGACTCTGGTGACCCGTTGGCGCAAACCGGTACTGCTGGCTGGAAGGGATACGAAACCAGCGTCATTTTGAATGATGCTTGGTTGGTGCGTGCCGAGGTGGCAGCAACCATCTAAACGATGATTGGTGCGGAAAACGATAGCGGCTCTTCGGGGCCGTTTTTTTATGCTCTAAATTAATGGTGAACCCCATGGCAAAACTCACGAAAGCAAAACTGGAAGCAATGAGCGCGACAGAGATTGCGGACATTCTGAAAAACGAACACGGCATTGAGGTCGACGTGGATGACGAAAACAAAGGTGCTTTGGTTGAGCAGGTATTAGCAGCTCAAACCGCGAAGCCCAATGACACCGGTAAAGTCACCACCAAATCCTCCGGCGGCAAAGCAGCCACTAAATCCAAGAAGACTAAGATTCTGATTGGTGAGCAGGAAGGTGAGGCCGATTACGTGTTTGTTGGTGTGAACGGTCGCCAGTATCAAATTCCTCGTGGTAAAGAAGTCGAAGTGCCGGCGGAAGTGGTGCAAGTTCTTCGGGACGCAGTAACTGAGAAGTTTGAAACCAAAACAGATCCTAAAACCGGACAGAAGTATTCGAAACCCAAAATGGTGCCGCGCTTCAACTTCCAAGTCATCACTGAGTAAGCCTTTGTGTATCTCGACGATATTGTCAAAGACTTGCTGATCGATGCGGGAGGCGCGCCGCGTTTTGTGGTGAAAGACCGGCTGCTGCGTGCTCTACGTGAGTTTATGCGTGCCTCTGATGCATGGATTCACAGCGTTACGGACTTCGCAGTTCAGCGCGGTGAGGCTCACTACACCATTGAGCCACCCGAGCACACCAAAGTTGGCCGTGTAATGAAGGTGGGTAAGCGCATGCCGGTGGGTACCACGGGGCGCAAATTGCCTGGCTACATTCAGGGGCCAAGCTCGCAGGCGATCACCTTAGACCCAATTCCATCGCAAGATGAAGTGGTCAATTTAGTTATGTCGCTTATACCGCTGCGCACGCTGGCTGAATTACCCGATGACCTGTACGACACATGGCAGGACGGTATCCGTTCTGCTTGTCTGTTTGATCTGTACGCCATGAAAGATCAGCCATGGTCTGACCCACAACTGGCGAACTATCACATGGGCGTGCGAGACGCAGAAATTAACCGTGCGCAGCAAGTGGTCGTGGCCGGTCACTCTCAAGGCATCATCGAAGTCACAATTCCTCGATTTGGGTAAAAAACTATGGCAACCACTCGCGTGCGAGAACTGATTGATGATGCAAAAAGGATTTTGCAGGAAGTATCCGAAGAAGGTACGCGCTGGACAAACGTTGAGCTGCTTGCTTGGTTGAATGAGAGCTATAAAGCGATAGTGCAGGTCAAGCCCGATGCCAACACCGCAAGCGCAAGTATTGACCTAGTGGATGGAACGCGACAATCCATCCCCGCTGACGGACTGAGGTTGCTTGATGTTGTTAGAAATACTGAAGGGATGGCTGTGTCCCTGATTGATCGGCAATACCTAGACCTGTTTGACCGCGATTGGCACCGACTTCCTGAGCAAGACAACATCGAGCATTTTACCTTTGATGAGCGCGACCCAAAGCGCTTCTATGTTTACCCGCCCGCGACTTTCGGAACTGAAGTCGATGTTGTTTACAGCAAAGTTCCGGCTAGCCATGAAGAAAGCGCTCTGGAAGACGAGAATGTAACCATCAACATTGATGACGCTTATGCACCTGTGATGCTGGATTACATTCTCTACCGATCGTTTGCCAAGGACAGTGATGACGGTGGCAACATGAACCGCAGCATGGTCCACCGCCAGGCATTCCGAGAATCACTTGGCTTATCTGTCCAGACTGACCTTATGAACAGCCCTAACGCTTCCTGAATCCGACGAGACGCCCCATGACTACCCCAATTCAGAACAGCCGCTTGAACTACCAGATCAACCCTATCGTTCGCGGGGATAACTACTCAATTGAAGTCCGCTTAAAGGATGAGAACGGAAGCCCGTTAAGCCTGGCAGGACGAACACTGTGGTTCACCATCAAGGAATCACCGAGCCAAATTGATGACTCCGCACAACTGCAGGCAAGTTTTCCTCAGTCTGGCAGTGACGCTGAAAATGGAATTGGTTACATCACTCTCAATGCTGCTCAAACGGAGGTATTGGAGCCGATTCGATACTGGTATGACATTCAGCTCGTAACCGATCCATTGACTATCACTACATTAATGCGTGGCCGTGTTCGGGTAGACGCTGACATTACTCGCACACGGGAGCTTTGATCAATGGCCAACACTGTTATTAACGCCGAGATCAATTATCAGCAAGTTGAAGTGGTGATGCAGGGTGATCAGGTTATTGAGGTCACTTTATTTGCAGATCCGGGCGCAACTGCTGCACTGGCTCAGCGCGCCGAAATTGCAGCCGTAGCGGCCGAACAAGCTGAAAACAACACCGAAGTGAAGCGCCAAGACGTTGCGACCCGCCAAGCGGATGTGATTGATCGACAAAGCGATGTGGCTGACCGCCAAACTGACGTTATAGACCGCCAGAGCAACGTTCATTTGCTGCGCGACGAAACAGCAGACCTAAACCAGCAAGCCGGTTCACACCGCGCAGCAGCAGAGCAAGCGCAGAACCTATCCGAGCAAGCGCGTGATCAGTCGGGGTTGTCTGCAACGAACTCGGCTAACTCAGCCACGGCTTCGGAACAGTCCCGGTTGGCGTCTGAAAATGCACGGAATATTTCGGATCTCCGGGCTACGGATTCGGAAGCCGCGCGCGATGCTGCTCAAAGTGCCGAAACACAAGCCGGACTGAGCCGCGATCAAGCGGTCGCCGCTCGGCTGGCAACGGAATCTGCGCGTGATACGACTCTCACTGCGCGTGACACAACGCTGACGGCGCGAGATGTCACAGTAACAAACCGAGAGGACGCAGAAACCGCACGCACTGGGGCGGAAGATGCGCGCGATGCATCGGTTTCGGCACAAGGTGCGTCGGAAGCGGCGCGTGATGTCAGTACGCAGAAGCGCAACGAAGCTCAGGCTTTCCGTAACCAGGCCCAAGAGTTCCGTAACGAGGCGGAAGACTTCGCGGCCATAGCGTCAACCGCATTCAAGTACATGGGCGTATGGGACGTAACAGACGGCAACCCGCCGGTCCCGTTGAACATGGGCCAACCGATTGATGGGTTTTATACGGTAAATGGCGACGGATTCTTGTACGGGATTGAGTTCGATAGCGGCGACGAGATCGTGTATCAAGTGGATACCGCGAACTGGAAGCGCGTAGGACGCCAACGCCCAGCGACCGCCGACCGCGACAAAACGAATAACGTAGATCTTTTCCTCGCTCGCGGTATGAAGGAGCACATTGACAGTGACGATCATGACGGTCGTTACCCATTAAACACAGACTCCCGTCTTTCGAATAGTCGCGAATGGACGGCAAGCACGGTATCTCAAGCGGAAGCAGAAACGGGTGCAGCCACAACAAACCGTAAATGGACTGCTCAAAGAGTACGCCAAGCGATAGTAGCCTGGTGGAACGGTTCTGCGGCAAAAGCTAAGTTAGATGGTATTGAAGCGGGTGCTGAGAAGAATCCAGCTACCACTGCCAGCCGGTCATCGTCGTCTACCACTACGGTTTTACAAGCGAAGGCGATGAACGACCACCGTTCTAGCGGTGATCACGATGGTCGGTACTGGCAACCGGGGTTAGATATTAGTCTAGCGAGTCATCACGACAGTGCGGTAACCAAACTCTTGGGTTCACGCGGGTCTGATGGTGCAACTCATTATGTGCTGTTGTGTAGAGCAGGGCAGACCGGCAAAACTGCTGGCATGATTACCGGTTCCCGTGGAGCTAGTGGCCATAATGCTACCGGACTTTTTTTGGTATCCGCCGGTACTGGGGGGTCGAGTCTTCCGGGGGCGTCTGTAGTTTGTCTACAGACGCAAGTGGATGGTGTGTCGCTAGTTACGTTGACTCACGCTGGTGTGCAGTACATCGCACTCAGCTTTACGCGCAGTCTACACCAAGAGTACAACAGTATTTACTTTAGAGGGGACTCAACACATTTATCTGATGTTAAGCTGGTTGAGGCTGCAGATGTGCTTAACGTTGCCCCCTTTACGGGAGGTAACGGATTAGGGCTTAAACTTCTAGGCGGATCTTTTTCAGGCGACGGCTCCGGGCTCGTAGGTCTAAACGCCACCAATTTAGCTTCAGGCACGTTGCCTGCCGCGCGCATCCCGTTTGGTAGTGGAGCAAACACAGTAACGGAAGGTAATGATGCTCGCTTGAGCAACAGCCGTGAGTGGATGGCATCCACAGTATCTGCAACCGAGGCCGAGGCAGGCACCTCAACCGCTCGCCGCGCATGGACAGCACAAAGGGTAAGGCAAGCCGCGTTGTTGGCTGTCGTGAAAATCGGTTTCGTCTATGTCCAGTTCCCCGGTATGTCGGCCCCTTCTAGTTTGTTTGGCGGGACATGGACACGGCGATTCGACACCGAGGGTATATTCTTTCGGACGGAAGGCGGCGAGGCGTCGGCGTTTGGTAGTGGGATTCAAGCTGACCAGATGCAGCTGCTTACAGGGCAGCTTTACCAAATCACTCAGCGTCCGACCTCTAACGCAAACCGTCTGGGAGTGTTTTCTGCTACAACTCGCATTAGTAATGATGGTCTTAGCCAGTCAGGTACTCGTTATGCGTATTATCCGGTTGTAGATTTTAATTCTTCTAATAGCCCGAACGCACGAACCTCTGCTACAACGTCGGGGCAGACCTTCCCCCGAAACCGAACTATCCGCGTATGGGAAAAAACAGGTAATTAAACTATGGAATTTGCACGCATTGAAAACGGCGTAATTGTCGCCGTAGTAGACACCGACAGCGCTGAAAAACTGGGCGCGGGTGACTGGCATCCACTACCCGCAGATAGTCATGCTCGAACCGGCGCGAAACGGGCGATGTTTGATGAAAACTGGCTCACACGCCCGATGTCGGAACTTCACGCCGAAGGGTTGCTGGAACTTGACCCTAAACAGAAGTTCGAAGACGGGGCGATCAAAGACAAGACAGAATACGAGCTGGTGCAAGACGGCCTACGCGATCTTGAGCCCGACGAATACCTCGATCACGAAAATAAAGAAGTGGTGTGGGGTGATACTGAAACTTTATACGCGAACGGTCGATTGACTGAAAACCAATACCAAGAGCGCAAGCAAACAGAGCTGGAAGAATGGCGTCAAACGGCGGAAGTCACAAGATTCCAGGCTAAGGCAGCGTTACTGCACCTTGGGCACCTTGACATCGTTCAGGCGTACATGAACAGCGATCAGGCCACGCCGCTGGAAAAATTGGCGTGGGCAGAGGCTAAGTTTACGCGGCGTAGTCAGTTGGTCAACACGTTAGGCCAAAGCTTGCTTGGGCTAACCGAAGTTCAGATTGATGATCTTTTCCTGCTGGCCGACAACATTGAAGCCTAACAGGCACTAATCTATGAAAATCGATGTAAGTCCTTTCCATGGCGAGCTGCCGAAGCTGGCCAGTAAGATGCTGCCAGCTCCCCACGCCACCTCCGCCATAAACTGCAACCTTGAATCCATGAGTTTAAAGCCAGCGCGCGGTACCGAACTGGTCACCACGCTGGGCGCGGCGATGCAATCTATTTACCGCCATAACACGGGTGTTTGGTTTCGCTGGTCGGAAGCTGGTGTGAGTGCAGTTAAGTCACCGCTGAACAATGACGTGCACGACCGCGTGTATTGGACGGGTGACGGCGTGCCACGCATGACGACTTATGCATTGGCCACCAGTGGTGCGTCTGTACCTGCTGCATCGTATCGTTTAGGCATTCCGGCACCGGCCACAGCGTTAACAGCAAGCGATGCACCGGGCGAGCCCGACGAAGGCGGCGTGCTGATTGATACCGTGTACACCTACACTTACGTGAGCGAATTTGGTGAAGAAGGCCCGCCAGCCGCAGCCAGTGCTATGGTGTCGCGTTTTGATGGCGCCACTAACGAGCTTTCAGGCTTGGACAATCCGCCAACCGGTGACAGGGCAATCATCACCAAGCGCATCTACCGCGCTGAAACCGGTGGTGTGTTCTTGTTCGTGGCAGACATACCGGCCGCACAAAGCACCTTCAGCGACAGCGTGCCTACTGAAAGTCTTGGTCAGCCGTTGCCAAGCATAAATTGGGACGAGCCGGACGCACGCATGAAAGGCTTAACCAACATTGGCAATGGCGTGCTGTGTGGCTGGTTCGACAACACGCTGTGCTTCTGTGAGCCATTCCGTCCACACGCTTGGCCTGTTGGGTACCAAATGGGTTTTGATGCCGACATAGTGGGTGTGTCGCCGTTCTCTGGTGGGCTCATTGTGGTTACTAAGTCGCGGCCATGGCTGGTCACTGGCATTACACCGGCGTCCATGGCGCAAATGGGGCTGGACGTTCACTTAGGCGGCGTCTCGCGGCATTCCGTGGTGGATATGGGCGAATACGCCATTTACGCCAGCAACGAAGGCTTGGTGGCGGTGGGTGGTAATCAATCCAACGTGATCACCAAAGACATGATTTCGCGGGAGCAATGGCAGGCGTTTAATCCAGACAGCATTCATGCTTACCGCTGGCACGACCGTTATTTGGCATTTTATAAAGATGATACCAACACATGGCGCGGCTTCCTGCTGCACCCAGAACACGGGCTGATTCGCATGAGTGTTGGTAATGTGCCCAACGGATACTTCGACCCATTGAGTGGCCAAGTGTTCTTGCTTAGCGCGAATGGTGAAATTCAAGCGTGGGACGCTGGTAGCGCCTTGCCATACACATGGCGCAGCAAAGTGTTTACCTTGCCACAGCGCGCATCCATGAGCGTGGCGAAGATTGACTCAGACGCACCCGTTAGCATGCGCATTTGGTCTGATGATGTGTTGTTGCTCGATACGGTGGCTGAACCAGATACAGCCTTTCGTTTACCGCCCGGGCGTTACCGTGATTGGCAGTTTGAGCTGACCGGTACGGCCGAAGTGTTGGCCGTTCAAATCGCATCTTCACCGCGAGAGCTGTTATGAGCCGGAGCCGCCGCAAGTCGTTACCGCCTATTCCGCGCACAATAGACCCGCAAACCCGTGCGTGGATGGAGGCAGTAAAGGAACAACTGGATGTAGGGCAGGGCACGCGCGGCAATACGCTGGACACCAACTTAACGTACGGCGACCTGATTGACATCGGTGTTGCCAAATTCAAAACCAAGTTCAGTGGCGGACTGTTCAATTCAAGCCAGCTGGTCCCCGTTGATCAAGTGATTGACCGTACAATTCCGCCACGCCCTGACGGCGTTTACGGTGCAGCATCCATTGGCGCAAACACCCTGATATGGACTGACCCATTCAGGCAGTATCGCAATCACTCACACGCTGAAGTATTGCGCGCCGAAGGTGAAGACTCATTGCCGGGTGAGGCGGTGAAGATCGGTACCGCCAATGGCTCGATATACAGTGACTTCACACCACAGCCCGGCGTGTTTTACCGCTACTGGGTGCGCTTCGTTTCTCGCGCCGACATTACCGGCCCTATTCATAGCAGCGTTGGCCTGCTCATTGAAACCGCTATTCCCGCCGCCGTAATGATAGAAGCGATCAGCGGCCAGATTGATGAGTCGGTGCTGGCAGGCAGCTTGAATCAGCGTATTAATCTGATCGATGGGCCTGACTCGTTAGAGGGTTCGGTAGCCTCAATCATTAAAGTAGAAAGCCAGGCACGAGTTGAGCAAGACAATGTGCTGTCGCAGCAGATCAATACGCTTGCGTCACAGGTCAATAGTAATCTTTCGGCGATCCAGACTGAAAGCCAAACCCGCGCTACACAAAATGAGGCATTAGCGCTTCAAATCAATACGGTCTATGCACAGTCAAATGAAAATGCCTCGGCCATTCAGACCGAAAGCCAAACCCGCGCTACGCAGTTCAACACGCTGGCCCAACAAATCACCACCGTTCAGTCGGAATTTGAAGACGAAACTGCAGCCATTCAGCAAACCCTCACCACTCAAGGCAGTGCCGTTGACGGTTTAACTGCTCAGTGGGAAGTCAAATCAGACGTGAACGGCCTAGTCGGTGGTGTTGGCTTCTTCAACAACGGCGAAACCGTGGATTTTGGCATCGTTGCTGATCGGCTGTGGATTACGCCGCCAAACGGCACGGGGATGTTGAAGCCATTTATTATTCAAGATGGCGCGGTGTACATGAACGTTGCTGTAATTAAAGAGGGATCTATCGATGAAGGCCGCATAGGCCCAATTAACTTTGGCAAGATCGTTGATAGTGAAGGCCAGCCAGTTACAACATTGGCCGGGCAGTTGAAAGCCGAACAAATAAGCACAGAGAACATGACGATCAGTGAAACCGCCACGTTTTTAGGGAATCTGGATATAAAGTCGGCGTCTTCGGGAGAGCGCTTACAAATAAAAAACAGCAAAATACAGGTGTTCAATGAGGACAACAACTTGGTGTTGGTTTTGGGGAATTTGACTGAATGAGTGCTGGTTTAAGCTTGTATAAGAATGGAGCGCCTCGGCTGCTAGCCGAGGGTCGTATTTTGCGATTTGTTGGGCGTATCAGTGTTCCTGCTTCTGAGGCGTCAGGGTTTGCTTTGTTTGATGAAATTACACCTCAGAACTCCTTTTGCATGTGGTCGCAGGCTGGAGACGGCGTATTAACTCCTGACTATGACGAGGCTTTTACCGAGCACCGAAGCTATGTAATTTCGGATGGGCGCGTCGACTGGGAGAATACTTTTACGGAACTGAGCTTTTCATTAATTGTATACAGGTACAAGTAGAATGGCATTTGGTTTCAGCATAAAGAACACGGTGGATGAAGTGACTATCGACAGCCTGTACCCGGCTTTACTCGTTTATGGAACCTACCCCTTAGAACTTTCGATGCAGATACCAGGCACTCAAATGTATACTTACAGAGGGGTGTCGCTAATACCAGAAAGCATAATAAATTTAGATAGCTCAGTGGTTGGCGTATCAATGGAGGGCCGCTATGTAATGGGGGGGCTAAACATTTCCGGTCGCAGGGTCACCCTTACGTCGATTGGAGCATTAAGTGTCAGTGAAATGCAAAAGGGTGTAACTCTTTTCCATGAGGTTTTAGTCGGGTCATCGGAGACTTATGGACTAAGAGCGTTTAGCGGTGATGGCCGCGTGCTGTTTGATTCGGGCTTTGATATGGTAGTTGATTGCAGAGTTGTTAAGCTCGGGTTCACTGCTAGTGGTGAGCCCGCAGCCTCCTTAGATGGTGGTTCGATGTCCTCCACCTTGGATATTCCATTTGTTGCTACCGGAGAACCCTATTTGATGTTTCACAATTCATACCTGCACTTTCGGGCGGTTCATCCGACAGGTGATGGATTTTGGGACACTGATGTTGCCTTTCCTCGGATGGTCGGAGAGCAGTTGCAGTTTACATGGACACCTGACTTCTACGCCCAAGATTCTGGCTATGTATTAGGGGCGCAAGACTTAGCGGTGTGTAAGGTGTTTTAAG
Organism: Salinispirillum sp. LH 10-3-1; assembly: GCF_030643825.1. Taxonomy (GTDB): domain Bacteria; phylum Pseudomonadota; class Gammaproteobacteria; order Pseudomonadales; family Natronospirillaceae; genus Salinispirillum. Next base: position 2,040,481 of record NZ_CP101717.1, on the reverse strand, counting down.
GGCTATTCGACCAGAGCTTCATGGCCGTAAAAATTGCCTAACCCTAACCAGTCGCATCAAAATAAAGTTTCAGCTACTATTTACCAATAATCCGATCCTACGCCTCAGCCTGACCGCTGGGGCTTTTTTATGCCCGAACGGTGGTGCCTATGCGATTGCTCAAGCCTGCATGCATCGACGACTTCCTTCCCCTTATCTATTACGGTGCCGAAACCATTCAGGCTCGATCACCTGAGCCATGGACAACTAAAGAAGTCATTAAAGCCTGCCGGAAACAGCAGGCTTTTTTGTTTGTGGCACCCGATGGGTTTGTTGTGCTGCAGCCAAAGGTAACTGACGGCATCAAGAAAGTGCATGTTTGGTTGGCTTACGGCCGCGTGAAAGATGCCGCCGTGAAGTCCGACTACATCAATCAACTGAAGGCGCTGGCCCGGCAAATCGGCGCATGCTCGCTGACATTCAGCAGCCACAGACGTGGGTACAAGCGATACCTACCGGAAGCGAAACAGACCGGAAAAAACTACGAGATCAGCCTATGAGCGGTAAAGACGACAAAATCAAAGAGACGGCGGAAGAAAAAGAACTCGCGCAGATCGCCAAGGAAAAATGGGAGTTCAGTAAGGAACACCTGAACCCGCTCATGGATCGGTATATGGAAAAGACCGACGCCATGAAATCGGACGCAGCCTATGGGTATACCCGTGGTCGGGTGAATGAGTCCAGCCAGATTCACCAAGCCAGTGAGCGCCAGCAAGTTGAAGGCCAATTGGTTCAAGCTGGGCTTGATCCGTCCAGTGGCCGGTCAACAATGACGCGCAATGAGCTGGGTATATTGCACGCCGATAGCGCCGGTGAAACGGCCGGTCGCGCACAGATGGAACAGACCAACCAGCATGTGAAGGGCAACCAAACCATTACCGCACTCGGCATGGGGCAGTCGGCACAAGCGCAAGCGGGGTTAGGTCAAATCGCCAGCATAGCGACCAATGACGCCATCAACAGCACCATGAACAACTTCAACCGCAAAAGCTCCAATATGCAGCTTGTGGGTAATCTGGCGGGTGCGGCGAGTTATGGGTTGATGAATCGGAATTCCGACCCTAATCAAATGCAGGTGTCGCAGGAAGAAGGGTTTCGTCCTGGCAATGTTGCAGGCCTAGCGGGGAGATAGATATGAGAATGGATTTTAATTTTAATGTGCCGTCGCAAGCACAACTGGAAGCCATTAACAATGTCGCTAAGCCCACTGCTTCGGACACCATGGCCGAAATACACCGTGAGCAGTGGGAAGACTGGAAGAACCGCTATCAGTCACGGCTGATTGATTTGGCTAACCAAGCGCAATCCGGAGAGCTGACCCGAAAAGACATTCAGCGGGCTGACCAGTCGGTGACCTCAGCTTTCAGTGGGCAGCGTGACTCCATTCAGAAGACCAATAGCGGTCTTGGTATACAGCCAACGGCGCAGCAGAAAGAGTCATCTGACCGGGCTTTGGGGCTGGCGGAGGCCTCCGGCCGAGTGGGCGCGCGAAATCAAGCACGCATAGCGGGTGAGGATCGCGACATGCAAATTCTTGCTGGCGGCGGAAACATTGGATTGGGGATGTAGGCATGAGCTTCGGATTATTGGGTTTGCAGCAAGACATGAAAGGTCAAGCAGTTGATGGCTACGCCCGTGTAGCAGACCTCGAACAGCGCCGAAATCAAGCCAACGACAATATTGATGCGGCTAAAACAGCGCAACGTAACAGCAATATTGGGGCAGGTGCTGGACTGGGCCTAAGCATGGCAACAGCTGGTGCAAGTGGTGCCGCCATGGGCGCCAAGTTTGGTGCAATGGCAGGGCCAGTTGGCCTTGTGGGCGGCGCAGCAGCCGGTTATTTGTTCAGTAAGTTCTTCGGTTAAGGGGGCATCATGGCAGGACTAGATACGCGGGGCGTCGTGAGTGGCTTTGCACAAGGTTACGGACTTGCATCGAATATTCACGATGACAAAAAGCGCCGTGAGCGCGACGATGAAATGCTGCAATGGGCGCGTGAAGATCGCAAAGATGCGCAATCTGACCGAACTCGGCGGCTTGGCATGGAAGATCAGCGGTTTGAGTGGGAGCAGGAGAATCAAGGGCGCGCCGGTGAAATACACCAGCGTAATGTGCGGGCGCTGGACTGGGATGAGTTTCAGCGCGCGCAGTCTACAATTCTTGCAGACCTTGAGCAGCGCGGAGAACTCTCAGACGATCAATGGGCCTTGGTGGCCAAGGGTGTGCAGCAGTTCCCTGGACAAGTGCAAGGCGACCTTGCAGACGCAGCCCGTGGCTGGGGTGCACAACGTGTAACGCCCATTTTGCAGCGTTTACTGGACCCTCAGCAACAGCACACGGTTACTGACGAAGAACTGGCCATGGTAGAAGAGCTGTCGCCCATTCCATTAAGTCACGCTATTGCACCCGAAAGAGCACAGGATATTGCGGTGTTTCTCGATTTGTTGGATGACTCTACAGATACCAATATCCATAGCCCGAAGGTATTGGAGGCGGCAAACAATATCTATGGTCACCGCATCGGAAAAGGAAAGAAGATTGTGGATATGATGCCGGGCAATCAGCCAGGCTCATTGGTGTTTGAGCTGGAGGTTGAAGGTAGTGATGGTGAACGCACCCGCCAGCCAATGACCAAGCAACGACGAACTGCTGCAGACGGTGACAATGAAGTTTTGCAGGTGCCGGTGGCTGAGTTGATGGACTCACTGCAAGGCTTAATGCAGCTACATTCCGCGTTCAGTGAATCACCTGAGATTCAACAACGGACACTAAACGCTGCACGCACAACAGGCATGTTACCCCAGCGAGAAGAAGCACCAGGTCGATTCAGTGACATCGTGGAGCAACCAGGCGTAGGCATGGGCCAATATGGGCCTGATGGTCGTTGGCATGCTGTTCAAAGCGGCACTGGTGGCAAAGGTGGAAGTGGAACTATGAGCAGCAGCGATCAACGACAGTGGTACTCCGACATCAACCGCGGCTTTGCCGACATGATGGGCGTTGAAATGAACGAATTTGGTGAAGTTGTTCGCGGTGGTGAGAACCTTGAAACCGCAGATCGTTATTCCGCACTTGCCGCTGAGTTCTGGGATCAGCTTCGGGCGAACGGCCAGACTGTATCTCCTCAAGTTGCGCGTCAACGTGTGGTGGATGCCGCCGGCGGTCGTTTGTTGCGTCGATCAGATGCAGAGCAGTTTGCGGTGCAGGAGTTGGGCGAGGGGGCAGCGCCGGGCGATGTGCGACGCCGTACAGACCAGATCTTAATGGAGCAGTTCCAGCAGACACGACAAGGCCTTTTAGGTTCAGAAGCCAGTGGTGGTTCGGCCAATCTGACGCCTGAAACCAGTGCTGTGTTGCAACAGTTCATGAGTGGTGGCGGTGTACCGGTTCCGGGTGGACAGCAGGACATGCCGAGCCGTGACCAGCTATTGCAGAATGGTATGGCGCCACAGCAGTCTCAGCCGAACGTGGAACCAGAAGCCAGTGGCTTGCGCGCGCCAACACCTATGAACAGGCCTGAACAAACTGGACCCGGACGAGAATCACCTGCAGGGCGAGCAGTTCACGGTGCATTAGATGGTGTTCAGGGTTTGGTGCATGCTGGCATTGATGGTGTTGGTGGTCTGATTGGTGGCGCGCGTGAGCGTGAACGGCAAGGCCGTGAATACATGAGCTGGCTCAACCAGATGCAAAACGGGCAAGGTGGTCCAGCCATTGTGCGTGCGTTTAAGCCGCAGTCTCAGGAAGAGTATCAGCACACAAATGAACTGCTGCGCGCTATTGCACCGGGTACACCCGCCGGGGAAGCGCTTGCGCAAATCGCCAACTTACGCACCTTGTTTGAGCAAGACCCTGAAGGTGTGCTCGCTGGGATTCAACAGGGCATGAACCCTCAGCAGTTAGAGCAATGGCTCATTCAGAATGGCCGAATAGCTGATGTAAATGCAGGATTCCCCGAGATTCGTTGAGTTCCGTGCGTGCAACAACTTTAAAGAGTGCTAAAACCTTGTTGATCCGGGGCGAAATCCCGTTTTCAAAAAACCGCCGATTTTTTCCCCTGAATTTCGAAAACTGTGTTACAAAATGTGGAAGGGCGACACCTCGCCAATTCCTTGTCAGTAACAAGCCCCAGTTATTCCCCTGGTACTTTCGCAAAAGAATTTTCCAAGAAAATTTCAGGAGGGCGTTCGGCTGTCTGTCGTTCCGCCTATATCTGTGTAATGAAGGTAATTTTTAGCACTTGCAAAAATACTCAGTGAACCTTTTTTTGGGAGAGTGCTTCACAAAGAGTGAGCAGACAAAAGACTGTTTCGCCTATATCTGAAGTACAGAGAAAATTTTTGAGGAGAAAAAATGGAAAAACTACCAAAAGCCATTGTGATCACAGCACTGATTGCCGCAGCAACAACTATGTCAGTACTAGGAATTTCTGGAGCTAGCTTGGTGTGGTTTTTGGTAGTGCTGATGATTTTGGGCTGAATGAACACCGGAGAAAATGGATGCTCAAAAATTTTATAGGAGAGTTGAGCAAGTGCTTTGTCAATCCGCCTATATCTAAATGATAGAAAACAAAAAACCCCGCGATGTACCAGATCAGCGGGGTTTAAAACTCAAACGTCAGTCAAAGGAACATTTGAATGCTAGATAGTAACCCTTTTTCCATAAATTTAAAACCGGTGGCAAAACTCATGCGTTACATCATTGAAAAGTGCGGGCTTTGGCAATTTGTAATTGCTTTTTTGCTTGTCATGATTGCTGTCAGCATCCCACTATTAATACTAAACCCGGAGATTCTGGGTTATTTAATCAACTAACCACTGCTTGTCATAGAGCCAATACCAACTAACCCCGCTCGGCCAGCCGCGCGGGTTTTTTTTTAGCCAAATTTTGCGAATTACCCGGAGTATTTATGACCCCAAACTGGTCAGCTTACACTCAAACCGATGAATACAAGAGCCTGTCACCTGATCAGCGAGCCCAAGCAAGCGATTTGTTCTTTCAGCAAGTGGTAGCTCCCAACGTTCCAGAAAGCGAAAGAGAGCAGGCGCGTGCTGCATGGCAGTCGGCCACTGCGCCCGCACCCAGTACTTACCAGAACAGTTTTTATGATCAGGGCTCAGAAGCGGAATCGACAATAAATGAACCTGGCTTAATGGGTGATACGGCGCGCTCTGTCGGTGCTGGCTTTGTTGGTGGCATCAGCTCAATGGCCAAGGGTGCTGAATGGCTGGCTGACCGCGCCACTGAAGGTGATGTGCCGCGTATATCCCCCGTACTAGACCGAGCTGCTGATCACCTCCGCGAAGGCCGGAGCCAAGCCACAAAAGACGCGGTAGGGAATTTTGCTATCGTGGGTGATGGTCAATTCAGTCTGCGCGGTTTGGGACAATCTGTTGCAGAAGGCGCAGGTTCATTACCCGCGCTTGCATTGGGTGGTGGCCCTATCGGCGCTGGTACACGGGTGGGTTTACGCGCAGCGGGTGTTGGAGAAAAAGCTGCGAGAACAGCAGGAGCAATGACGGGTTACAGCGCCGCCGGTTCCCTGATGGGTGGCTCAGGCTCCCTGGACGAAGTGCAGCAAGAAATCTTGAACGCTGACCTGAGCATACTGGCTGAAGCCCCGGCCTTCCGCGAGGAATACCAAAAGCTGTACCAGCAAAACCCTGAAGGCGATCACGCTGAAATGATGACGCAGGCGCGTGAAATGCTTGCCGTCCGCATGGGTGATGAATCGTTTGGTGGCGGCGCTGCCCGTGGCGCTGTTCTTTATGGCATGCTCGGCCCTGCCTATGAACGCTTGTTCCGTGGCGTCGGCGGCGCACTGCAAAGCGTTAAACGCGGCGCAGGTACTGAATTTGTGCAGGAGGGTGCCGATCAGGCAATCAGCCAAGCCCAAACCAATATGGCACTGACTGACATTGACGGTCGACCTGTTTCGCAAAACGTACTGGCGCGCGGTGTGGATAGCGGCATCATTGGTGCGATTTCTGGTGGTGCGGTCGGTGGTGCTACCGGCGGCATTGCGAAACTACGCCCAGACGCAGAGCAGCAACTACCTACAGAGCTTGCAAGCCAACTGAATGATGCACTGAATCGACTCAATGCCGGCCAAACCACACAGCAAGACGAAGTGCTTTTGCTTGAGCATCAAAACATCATTTATGGCGAACCAACCGCCGAATCCATTCAGGCGCGGGAAACCACAGAGCGCTCCATGACCGGCCAGTTTGGCCAGCCACGAAACACTGGGCTTGAAGGTGATGTTATTCCGGCAGAGCCTACCAATCCCATTGAGCCTGTTCGACCCCCTATTGATGGCGAAGGCTACGAAATCAGACCTATTGCGCAAGAGCCGCGCCGAGAAATTCCGAAGCTTGATGATGACCTATTGGGCCTGCCACAACTGGACAACACCCCAGCACCTGACAGCATTCTGATGCCTGACGCGGAAGGCCGTACCGCTGATCCGGTGCTTGGTCCTATACCCGGTGACCGTGCATTTACCGCGCGCAGTACAACCCAGCCAATGATCGACAACCCAGCACCACAGCGTCAGCGTGAAGAAGTGCTGTCGGCATTGGCGGACGCTATGGCCAGTGTTGATCAAATGCGATCTGAGCAAGTGCGGCCGAGCGTCAAGGGTTCGCCTGGCATTCAAACTCGCGTTAAGGTAGGCGACCACTACGAGCCAGCCACCTTTATGCTGATTGATTTGGCAGATAACCCAACCGTTCGCCCGCAGATTAAGAAGTCTGAAAACCAGAACCGTGACCGCACCCGCGCGGCCTATCAACAGCAAGTGCAGGCTATCGCTAACAATCTGGATTTCAACGAGCTGGGCGCTTCCGCACGCATGAGTGAGGGGGCTCCGACGGTCACCAAAGAGGGTGTCATCATTGGCGGCAATGGGCGCGTGTCGGCCATTCTGGAAGCTTACCGCAATGAAACGGCGACTCAGTACCGTGAGGAATTGGAACGCCGAGCCGGTGAGTTTGGTGTCGACGCATCCAGTATTCGCAACATGAAACAACCCGCATTGGTACGCCGCTTTGATCGTGATGTTGATGTCGCCATGGCCACCATGCGCAGCAATGAGCAGACGGGCGCACGGATGAGCGCACTTGAGCAAGCGCGCATCGATGGCGATATCATCCAAAGCATTCCAAACCTTCGTGTTTCCGATGATGGCAAAATCAATACGCCGGAAAACTTTGGGTTCTTCCGTCAGTTCGTAAGTGCGTTGCCTGTCAATGAGCGGAACGACTTGGTTAAGGGCAGCGGTGCATTGAGTCAGGCGGGATTGAATCGCATCCAGAACGCATTGATGTACAAGGCCTATGGCGATACCGATGTGCTGGCACAGCTTATTGAAGGGGCTGATGACGGCGGAAAGAACATACATGCGGCACTGCTGCGGGCAGCGCCCCATGTTGCCAGCGTGCGCAGCGCAATAGATCGAGGGGAACTGCACGATCTTGATGTGTCGGCGGAAATCGTGCAAGCCGTCGCCCTGTATAACGACATGGGTAACCGCGGCCAATCCATCAATGACTACTTGGCCCAAGGCGACATGGTAGGAGGCATCTCAACGGTAGCGAAAAGCATTGCCCAGGTGTTTGATGCCAAAAAGCGCAGTGCAAAATCCATGGCCGATTTCATCATAGACTTCTATGATAGAATTCAAGCGTTAGGAAGTCCTGATCAAGCTGGATTGTTTGGCGATGCCAACCCCTCCGTGCAGGATTACTTAAGCCAATCCGCCGACAATGTAGGGGTAATACTTCATGGACAAGAAGCCAACACAGCCAACACCAACGAAGACCGAGCAGCTGAAGCAGGGGATGCTGGTCGCATCACTGAAGAAGGTTCAGGCCAGCGAGAAACAGGGCCAATCCCAGAAATAGAATTGACTGCTCAGACCGAGCAGGACGCAGCAAACACCGAGGCCGCTAACGCGGCCTTTTTATTGTCTGAAGAAAAAGCGCAGCGCGATGCGGACAGCAAACGCAAGGCTGATTCAGAAGCCAATGACTTCCGATTGTCAGGCTCTGATGCTGTAGCAGATATTGCCGCCGCCGGTGGGCAAGCCAATTTGCTCGATAGGGCGGCGAGCGACACCAACACCTCACCGACTGAAGCCCAAAAAGAAGCGGGCAATTACAAGAAGGGCCGAGTAACCATTCAGGGCCTGAACATCGCCATTGAAAACCCCAAAGGTTCCACGCGCAGCGGTACCAGCCCTGACGGTGTTGAATGGTCGAACACCATGGCGCATCACTACGGTTACATCAACCGTACTGAGGGCGCGGATGGTGACCAAGTGGACGTGTTCATTGGTGACAACCCGGAATCTGATCGGGTATTTGTGATTGACCAAGTGAACGCTGATGGTCGCTTCGATGAGCATAAGGTGATGATGGGATTCGATACCCAAGCCGAAGCCGTTAAGGGCTACAAAGCCAATTACGACCGTGGCTGGAAAGTTGGTCCCGTTACCGACATGAGCATGGATGAATTCAAGCAATGGCTGAAAGAGGGTGAAACCGATAAGCCTTTGATTCGCTTGCGCTCAACCGGGCAACCCTTTGCTACTGCGAAAGCCGCAAGCTTGAGTAGAGCGTTTCGGGAATCTCGTCTTGCTAAAGCTGTTGAGGTTGATGGTGGGTTCGGGGTGGCGGTATTGCAGTCGGGCAGAGGTATTCCTGACGATTTTTCAACAGCTATTGAGCATGTGGCGGTCGGTAGCCTGAAGACTGGCATCGATAAAATTGAAAGCGCGGAAGACGCCGCACATTTGTTTGCACCTATTCGCAAGCATGGCCAAGAAACGCTGATGGCAGCGGTATTGAATGACAAGGGCAAGGTGTTAAACGTCCTGCGGCACAGCAAAGGGGCCAAAGACAGTTCATCATTTAATGATATAGAGATGGTATCTGCCGTGGTCGGTACCAAGGGGGCGCGCAGAGTTTGGCTCTCTCACAATCACCCTTCGGGTAAGTCGGAACCGTCGAGTTCAGATCGCATTGTTACCGAACGCTTTAACAAGTTGCTTGATGGAACGGGTATTGAGCTGGCCGGGCATGTGGTGGTTGGTATTGGCGGTAAAGCTCACGTCATGAACCAAAATGGCGGAAATCCAGAAGAGATACGCATCACGCCGCGAACTAGAAAGCTGAATGTCCCTGTCACTGAGCGCATTTATCGCAAAAACAAACCAAGTGACTTTGGCGGAATTACTATGCCTTTTATGGCTGTTGAAGCGGCCAGCCAGATGGACTCTAAGAACGGACTTTTGTTGCTGAATAATCAAAACGAGCTTATTGGCAATTTGCCACTTCGTAGTAGCGAAATGATCTCTATTCGAGACAGTGATGCTGCCAACCGAATTCTGAAAGCCATCGATCGCTCGAATGCCGCTGCGATCATCATCAAGGCAGAGCATAAACCCTACGCACGCAATATGTCGAAATTCTTAAATCGATTTAACGGGTTACGTGTGTTGGACGTGATCTTACCAGACGCCACAGGAAAGCTTGAGAGCGCTGAGGCTGGCAGTGCCAGAGGCTTGGCAAGCGATACAGGGGATTTCTACAGCGCGATTTCAGGCAGTCCATTCAGACCGGTTGCGACTGAGGCCACAGCCTACCGTGAAGCCTTACAGAAGATGATTTCAACCAAGCGTACTCAGGTGAAGCCCGCCACCCTTGGTCGATCTTCACCCGTGTTACGCGCAATGGGTGCACCTGATTTACCAATGACCATAACGCTTGATGTGGTGCGGAAAGCGACCAATGGCGTTAAGCATGATGTCCCAATGAGTGTCATTGAACAGTTGCCAGAACTTCTACACGACCCTGTAGCTGTCTTTAACGGCTCGGAGAGTGGCAGCTTGTTGGTGCTGGTTAATGCCATGGACAGCAACGGCGCACCGGTGGTAAGTGCAGTTCACTTCAAGAAGGCAGAAGGTCGCTTAGAGGTGAATCGGCTTGCCAGTGTTTACGGCAAAGACAACCCAAGAGTTTTAGCGCGGCATGAACTGCGTTATCTCAACAAAAAGAAAAACCCCGAATTGGTACGACTCATAGGGCTCCAATTGCCCAAGAGTGGTTCACCAAATCGAGGTCTTAACGAAAGGGTAATGACGCCGGAAGATGTAGTCAACAAAAACACAACCGGCGATGCAAAAAGCAACAAAGCAAAGAAGCCAGAAAAGGCTATGACCCGTGAAGCCGTGCAATCCATGGTTGATGATATTCAGGCCGAGTGGCCCGGTGGTATCAACGTGGTGCAAAGCATCACTGACTTACCGCTGGACGCACAGCGCAACATGGAGTCGTCTGGTGCTGGCATTGTGCGTGGTATGTATCGCCCTAAAGACCGCAGTATTTGGTTGATTGCCGACAACCTTGCATCGAGAAAAGACGCTGAGGAAATTCTGATGCATGAGCTTGTAGGCCATGCGGGTTTGCGCGCCTTGCTGGGCAAAGACCTTGAATCGTTTTTGAACACCCTGTACGACACAGGAGTGATCAAAGACGCCCAGTTAGCACCCATTGCTGAAAACTACGGTCTGAACTTGAAGAAAACCGAAGACCGGCTGATGGCGCTGGAAGAGTACATTGCGCACACGGCGCAGTACGGCAATGAACGACCCACACTGATGCGTCGAGTGATCGCGCGAATCCGTAATATCTTGCGTAAACTGGGTTTTGCCACTAACTGGACAGATGACGATCTGCGCGTGCTGATCGATAAGCACAGAACCCTTGAAGTTGAGCAGATACTGGATGCTGCCGACATGGCCGTTCAAGTGATGAATAAGAAGGCCGCTGAGAAAACAGAGAGTACTACAGGGGAGGTGGACGCCTCACCAGATTTGTATTCAGCAGCAGGTGAGGTGAAGTCGGCCTTTGGTCGCATCTTTAATCGCTCAAAAGAAGACCCGTTCAAGGTGAATGCCATCAATTCGCACGTCAGTGAATTTGCCCGACTGCGCGGCTTTTGGGATTCTGCCAGTGACGTACTGCGCCGCCTTCCGGCTTTCAAAGATTTGGCCGGAAAAGTTGACCAGTTCTATGACCAGACACGGCAGCGCCTGGGTGATCTGAATAAGATCATGGACCCGGTGCAGCGGAAGATTCGGAAGCTGAACAACAAGGAGCAAAAGCAAGTTCACGCTGAATTTCGTGACTACATGGCGGCGAGAGAAAATGGCCGTAAGGCTGAAGCGGAGAAAATGCTGTTGGATGGCCACGGCCTTACCCGTGAGCTGGTGGACGCATGGCAGAAAGTAGCCGACCTAACCGGTGAGCAAAACCAATCGGCCGGCGTGCGTGTGTTCGACGCAAAAGAGAAGAAGTGGCGACTGATCGGCAAGCTGAAAACATTCTGGCCACGCGCCATGAATGAGGACGTAATGAAGGCCATGCACAACCCGTCACGCCACACAGAAACTTGGAAGCGGATGGCTCAGGAGCTGTTTAACGCGGGCAGAATTGAACAAAACACCATTGAGGCCGCTGACGACTATCTGAGCCGTGAACTGGGTTCTGACTTCAACGAGAAGTCACGCGATGATTATTTCGCCGGTATTGAAAAAGCCCGCACCGCTGCACTGCCTGAATTCTTCTATGACTATTCATACGATGCCGCAGTGAATTACATGAACGATTGGGCGGAGAATATCAGCCGCATTGAAGCATTTGGTCAGGCCTCGGTTGAACCGGATGCGTTTATGGAAGCCACAAAATTAACCCGCGACCAACGGACTAAAGACTACATCATGCGGGTGCGAGATCGGGTGTACAACACTCGGGAAAACAACCCTTACGTCAGCATCATGGGCATACTGAATGGCATTGCTACGGGCATTATGCTGGGCAACCCCGCTACCGCAATGCTGAACTTGATTGGTGGTACCGCGTTGAACTTTCAGGCTTATGGGATGATTCCCGGCATTAAGGCCACGGCCAGCACGCTGGCGAATTTAAGCCAAGAGATAAAGAGCGCCCGGGAGCTGGGTATACTGATTGATGACTACACCAGCGTGCTGAACGACATGGACAAGTACGGAGCTGGTCGGATACTGCAAACCACCACTTCAAACCTGATGAAGTACGGCGGCTATACGCCCATGGAAACGTTCATTCGTACCCATGGTTTCGTGATGGGGCGGCAAATGCTTCGCAAGGCACTGGGTAGTTGGCGCCAAAAGATAGACAGCGCTGAGTCGCTACGCTATTTGGCGTGGTACCAACGCAACGGCTTTGATACCAACAAGCTCATTGCCGAAAACGGCAGTGGCCCAGAAACAAATCGGTTATTCCGGTACCAGGTGAATCTGACACAGGGCAGCTACAAGGTGAATCAGACGCCTGTATTCGTGGATAGCCCAATCGGCCGCTTCCTGTTCAAGTATCAAAAGTTCGGTACCCAGCTTTCTCGCATGTTCTGGATTAACCACCTGAAGCCCTTTATAAAATCAGTCGCAGAAGGTGGCGAGACAGTGACCTACACCAAGGGAGGTAAAGAATACTCCGCGCGTGTGCGCACTTTCCTGCCAATGCTACGTTTCTTCGGTGTGGCCATATTGGCTGGCGCGACTTTGGCCACGGTGCGCGAAGCGGTGTTTGGCTACAACAACCCAGCCCCAGACCTTGATGAACTCGAAAAAGCGCTTGAAAACGATGACACTGCACGCGCTTTGACTCTGGCCGTCAGTAAGGCTTGGAACAGTATGATGGCCGTCGGTGCGCTTGGGTTCTTTGGCAACTACTTGCAGATGGTACGTGACGTGGCAGACCGTCAGCGCGTGAAGTCGCCCATTGACCCACCGGGCTTATCACCCATTAAAGGTATTGCTGAAATGGCTTTGCGCTCGGCGGAGCAGGGCGGTCTTACGGCGCGCGACTGGAACGAGTTTGCAGAAGGGCAGTTGTCACTTTATCGAACCGCGCGGCGTGCCACTCTGACCAGCCTGCAGTTCACTGACTTCGACGCTGCCCAGCTTGAGCAGGCCCGCAGAGATCGTACTTATACGCGCACCATCATTCGTCGCTATGCCAATGAAATCGGCTTGGAGAACAAGCGCCGGGCACCCGATCGGTACGGCAAAACGGAAATGAGTAACACGAACCAGCGGGTTATTGATGCATTGTTACTGGGTGACAGTCAGCGCGCAGCGGCCATTGTGGCAGACCACGTTTCAGGCATGCAGACACGGGGTGAGATTGAATCTGCATTGACGAGTGTGAAAGCGGCGGTTCGCTCAGCCATGCCTACCCGTGTTTCATTATCACCTTCGCAGCGCGAGCGCACGGACTTCCTCGCGTGGGCAGAGCACAACCTTTCTGAACGAGGTTTTGATCGAATCAAGGAATTGGATGATGCGTACCATCATGCAGCAGTAGCCGCGGGCTTAATGGCTCGACAAGACAACCCCAGCACCATCGCGCAGCAACGGCGCCAATTAGCGCAGAGAGGTATTGAGGTTAGCGATCCATTGAGCTACTTGCGCAGGCAGGGTGTCCGCGTCGTTCAGTAGCCAAAGATGACATCGAAAAGGATGAACGCCGACAGTAGGGCAGCAATGATTGGGCGCGGCCCACTGTTGGCGTTAGCAGGCAGCAGGAAATAGGGCCCAGCGAATGCCACGGTAATCGCAAGGACGCCAACAATGATACCAGGCAACGCAAGCGCTGTTCCGGAATTGGTCATGGCCAGCGAGATGCGCAATATGATCGAAGCGACAAGCGCACACACAATTGCAACGGCGGGTACCGGTAAAAAACTACCCGGTATCCGTCCGAAGAATTCACGCGCTGGCTTCAGTTGATCATACATGCCGCCATCGTAGCGGCATTCTCTCAGTGAGAGAAGGGACTAAACCTTACTGGCCACATCTACGCCGCGCATCGATGCGTCCTTACACTGACCTTCAATCAGCTCAAGTACGCCAACTGCCCGATCCAAGCAATTTTCCATCACCTCGAAATACAACCAAGCGCCATCAACATTAATGCCCGCTGCTTCAACGCTGTTCAGAACTTCGCGGACGGGGTTGTGTTGGTCAACCTGCATAAGGTGGCGTGGTGCCAGTACGCGGCCACCGTCACACGGCAGGGCGGTAGATGCCGGTTGCGGGCTGATCTGGTCGTAGGCTTTTGCCTTGGCTTCAAACACCTTTATCTTTAGCTTGAGCGCAGCCAGCTCTTGCCGGGCCGAAAGCTCAGAACGACGAAGGCGCTCATAGTCATTGATTCTTTCTTCATTGGCCGCTCTACGAGCAGCAAGTTCGGATTCTGTGGTGGTGCGGAATTTGGTGGGTAAAAGCATGCTCATCATGCGAATGATCTCCGTTGTGGAACGATGTAAAAGTCCTGCACGGAAGTTAAGCACCTGATTTGTGAAAAATCTGTGAGCGGAGCGCAAGCGTTTTGTAAAGCGTGGATTCCTCATGCAGTAACCCTCCTTCTCTTAGTGGGGTTACGGATTCTATGTCAGAAATTCATGCGCCTGACGAGGGGGTACATGTTTATGCACCCTCGCTTAAAGGTTAAAACGACTTTTTTGTGCCGTAAGCACTGCCCATAAGGGTTACTAAGTTTGTTTGGCGGATTTTTTTAGATGCTGTAAATAACTGCAGCGATCTCTTTCTCGTTACTCTCCGGAAGCTCGACATCCATTCCAAGCCTACTAATTTTTGTGATTTTCGGCTGGTCTGAACCTATGAATGTCACCACTGCACTTTCGTCATTTATTTGGTGCGGAAATGGAATATGAGATTTCTTTACAATTGAACCCGGTGCGATTTTTACTTCAATCTTTATAAGGCCACTGTAAAAAATAGAGTATCTCCCGTCGGAGTTCGAGCCCATCCTGAAGGTGCCAGCAATCTCTTTTTTGAGGTCTGCCATTTCTGAAGCTAATGCTGATATTCGCGCTAACGATGACTTGATTTCTCCAGTAGACACTACCTTGTCATTGTCAGAAATAGCCTTCTCGACTTTATTCACCAATTCTTGAATTTCTGAATCTTTATCTCCAACCGCCTTTAATTTTAAACGCATCTCAGTGCCTTTATGCTTAACAAGCAGATCCTCAATGTTGTCTTTTAGGATCCAGGCAGACCAAGCCACAACGACTGGCCATAGCGCAGCCTTTAGAAAATCTACTACGGCTAGAAAATAATCCATGCTTGGGCCTATTAAATATTAAAAATGGAAGATAAAAAGGCAGAAGAAACAATTAACCTCAACTTTAAACTGAGAAAAGTACGGTCGCAAGGAAACCATACCCAAAAATTCCACTCTAGTAATATACAGTATCTAAGTCATTGATTTTATTGAACGAAACTAACGCCATTTTTAGGCACCAAAAACCCGTTAAGACCATATAAATCAATGGCTTACGTCTATTGCGTACTCAATATGGCATGCAGGAGGTCAGCGGTTCGATCCCGCTTAGCTCCACCAATACCGAAACCCGATCAACAGTAATGTTGATCGGGTTTTTTGTTGGCTAGTAAAACCGTAGGAGGCCAGCCCCCTGGCCGAATGTTCGCGCAGAGGGCTGCGCTCCTACGTGATGTGGTGGAGGGTTGTGGGGCTTGGGGTATGCCGCAAAGCGCGCATTCCCGGCCTGCCGTTGAGCGCTGGCGGCATACCCTAAAGCCCTACTACACCCTTCACTCCACTACGCCACCAAAGGCATACGCCACAAAATCAAGCTGACCGCAGCGGCACCCACAACGAAGTTCATAGGTAAGCCCAGGCGCAGAAAGTCCGTAAAACGGTAGTTACCCGGCCCGTATACCATCATGTTGGTTTGGTAACCCAAGGGCGTAGCGAAGCTTGCGGACGCCGCCATCATGATCGCCAGCACGAAGGGCTCAGGGTTGAGGCCTGCCTCTCCGGTGACGGCTAACACGACGGGCAGCATTAACACCGCTGCCGCGTTGTTGGTGATGGTTTCCGTCAG
The DNA here is from genome assembly GCF_030643825.1 of Salinispirillum sp. LH 10-3-1. Classification (GTDB taxonomy): domain Bacteria; phylum Pseudomonadota; class Gammaproteobacteria; order Pseudomonadales; family Natronospirillaceae; genus Salinispirillum. The sequence continues at coordinate 2,024,464 of NZ_CP101717.1, read as the reverse complement.
CAATGAAACGATCAAATAAGTCAGTATCAATAACAGCCAGGGGCGGCCGTTACTGATGTCAACCGTCCACGCTGCGATACTGGCCGCCAAGCCGGTTTCCAATATGGCATTACCCAGAGCAAACGATGCCCCTATCGTAAGCAGTACCGACAGGTCCAAACTTTTCTGACCTTGCTCAAACGAGCAACATCCAGCCAGAATCATCAGGCCAGCACCCACCAGTGCCGCGTTGAGCATTGAGGTCAGACCCAATGCCGCAGAGGCCACGACACCGGCCAGAATCAACCATGCCCATTTGGCTTGGCTGTGGTTGGGTGATTGCTGGTCCAAATCGTTGATCAGCAAGAAGTCACGTTGGTAGCGCTGGCGGCTGACGAACGCCGGTCTGGCTTCCAGTAGTAAGGTATCGCCCGGCGCCAGTTTGATCTGCCCCAGATTACCATTTAGGCGTTTACCATTGCGTGCAACGGCCAGTACAACCGCGCCGTAGCGGTCATGAAAGCGGCAGTCACGAATGGTTTGGCCTAAGCAGGTGCAGCTGGTGCCGACCACGGCTTCCACCAAGCTACGTTCTTCGCGTTGCTGAGCTAATGTGGCGCTGCCATTCTGGTTCATGCTGGGACGTATGCCGGGGATACGCAATAGCTCGGTGATGGCTTCGGTTTCACCGGCGAATACCAGGGTGTCGTTGCCGCGCAGACGTTCTTCTGAGGGCACGGCCGTGACGACGCTGCCGTCGCGTTCGATTTCTACCAAATAGAGTTGGCGCAGGTGCCTTAGGCCAGCGGCAAGCACCGTTTTTCCTACCAATGGGCCCTGTGGGTCGACCTGAACTTCAACGGTGAATTCGCGCATCTCATCGATCAGTTGCGTGGTGTTGCGGTCGGGCAGTAAGCGGGGGAAAAACAACCACATAAATAAGCCGCCGATCAAGGCAACCGGCAAACCAATCCAGGTGATCGCAAAAATAGAGAAGCCATCAGCACCCGTCAGCGCACTGTATTGACCGTTCACCACTAGGTTGGTGCTGGTGCCAATCAGTGTAAGTGTACCACCGAGAATAGCGGCATAGCTCAGCGGCATCAGTAATTTGGATGCGGGTATGCCAATTTGCTTTGACCAAGCCCGTATGGCTGGGATCATCGTTGCCACCACCGGCGTGTTGTTCAGAAAACCGCTCAAGCCGATAACAGGTACAAATATGCGCAACATGGCGCTGCGCGTTGATGTCGGTCGCCCCATGGCTTTCCGCACCAGACTTTCGATGGCACCCGAGTGGTACATGCCGGACGCAATGATAAACATCGCCGCTACCGTAATCATACCGCTATTACTGAAACCGCTGAGTGCTTGGTCAGCGGAAATAACGCCCGCTGTACTGAGAATGGCGAGTGCGGCCAATAGAATCCAATGTGGCGCCACACGAGTAGTGATCAATGAAACCAAGGCGCCGAGGGTCAGGGCGAGGGTGAGATAGGCTTGCCAGCTCATGCGGGTGTCTCGAAAGCGATAAAGGAGAGTGCAGAGTAGGGTAGTTTGTCCAATAAATAAAATATTAAAATATTATCAGATATACGAAATGGTTATATGCAGAGTGGTTCGCTTTCCTACGGCTGGTGGAGAAATCTTACCCAGTGTGCGATACTCCCGACCGATAAAAACAATTCAGCAATTGCAACGCCTGTGCCGCGATTTGGTGACAAGAGTCAGGATTCGGGCGTTACCAGTGGGAGATGCGAGTGTGGCCATTAAAGCCATTGTTCTAGATCTAGATTTCACGCTGCTCAAACGTAATAAGACGGTCGGCGAGCGGACGCTTGAGAGCCTTATTGAAGCGCATGAGCAAGGTTATACCCTAATCATTGCTACCAGCAGACCCATTCGCGTGGTACGTGGTTTAGTGCCTGCTGAGTTGTTGGAAAGAACCACGCTCATTACGCTGAACGGCGCCGTGGTACACGAGTTTACCCGGGATCATCAGTGGCAGATGTCCTGTCTTGGCCTTGAAGCCAAGCATTTAGTCGCCGCTCTGCGCGAGCAGGAACCGCCCATTCAAATCACTGCTGAGTGTTGGGGTGAGAACTTTGCCACCAACCGTGAATACTGCGCCGAAACATTGCGTGCGAAGCAGCATGCCCAGCCCGATATGGTGAAGAGTCTTGATGACATTGACTATGGCTGGTTGAGTAAAATCACGGCCGATGGGCAAGGGAACTCGCTTGAACATCTGTTGGCGTGGCAGGATGACTATTCCGACTTGAGGTTCATTCCAGCCGATGATCACCGTGTGATCAATATTGTTCCTGCGTCTGTTGGCAAGTCCAAGACGGTTGAGCAATTGTTGGCGCGGATGAACATCGCTCCCACAGATGTAGTCGCCTTCGGTGATGAAATTCCTGATATTCGCTTGCTGGAACTGGTTGGCCTAGGTATCGCCATGGGTAACGCAAAACCGGAAGTTAAAGCAGTGGCCGATTTAGTCATTGGCGATTGTGATGACGACCCCATTGCTGATTTCTTGCAGGTGTCATTACTGAAGCAGGCACAATCTGCTTAAGAGGGGGTATTTAAGTCCTCTGGTTCTCAATATGACGCGGTAAAAAAAGCGTGGAAAATGCTCGTTTACTGCCTGTAAACGGAATGTTTTTCACGCTTTTTTGTCTAGCCAGACTTTAGCCCCGAGGCTTTTAAACGCCCCTCAGTAAGACTTCTTTGATCGATGAAGACAGCCGTGACAGCTGGAGTGGGCTGATCACATAGGGCGGCATAATGTAGATCACCTCACGGAAAGGGCGTATCCAGACGCCCAACTCCACGAAGCGTTTTTGCAACGCCTTCACGTCCACCGTTTCCGTGCACTGCACCACACCGATGGCTCCCAAAACACGTACATCCTGCACGTTTTCCAAGCGCTTTAGTGGCAGTAGCTCTGCACGTAGCTGTGTTTCTATTGCCCTGACCTTTGTTTGCCAGTGCGATGCTTCCAGCAAATTCAGGCTGGCGTTGGCAACGGCACAGGCCAGCGGGTTACCCATAAAGGTTGGGCCGTGCATAAAGACACCGGCAGCGCCGCGGCTGATGGTCTCGGCCACAGACGTGGTCGTCATGGTCGCGGCTAAGGTCATGTAGCCACCGGTGATGGCTTTGCCAAGGCAGAGGATGTCGGGCACCACGTTGGCGTGTTCCAGCGCAAAGAGTTTACCGGTACGGCCAAAACCCGTGGCGATCTCATCGAAGATCAATAATATTCCGAACTCATCACACCATTGGCGAAAATGTCGGAGGTACTCGGGGTTGTAGAAACGCATACCACCGGCCCCCTGGACCACCGGCTCTACGATCAGAGCTGCCAATTCATCTTGATGCGCTGCCAACACGCGGTGGCACTGTTGCAGATACTCGGCGTCTAACGGGGTATCGAAGCCTTGGGGCGGCTCTGGCAGGAACAGATTTTCCGGCAAATAGCCATTGAATAGACTGTGCATTCCGCCCACTGGGTCACACACCGACATGGCGCCCGTCGTGTCACCATGGTAGCCACGTGACAAGGCTACAAAACGGTGTCGGGGAGTACCGATGCTTTGCTGGTATTGTATGGCCATCTTCAACGCCACTTCTACGGATACTGAGCCGCTGTCGGCCAAAAACACCTTGTTTAGTGCTTCTGGCGTCATCTTAACCAGCTGGCGGCCGAGATCCACGGCAGGCTGATGAGTGATGCCGCCGAACATCACATGGCTCATACGAGACAGTTGGTCAGTAATGGCTTTATTGAGTTCCGGCACCCCATAGCCGTGGATGGCGCACCACCAGGATGCCATGCCATCCACCAGTTTGCGCCCATCGGTCAGCTCAAGTTCAACACCTTGAGCGGCATGGACTGGGTAGCTGGGCAATGGGTCGACCATGGAGGTGTAAGGGTGCCAGAGGTGGCGGCGGTCGAACTCCAGGTCCTGAGCGTCCATAAATGCGTTGCCTGCGGTAGAAATGAAAGCGGAGGCGATATGCTAGCAGTTAAGCGGAGAATGAAAACAGATAGGCGCACGCGGTATTTACATCTGGTGTTTTAGTGATCAAATGTCGTAGTGGCGATGCTCAGAAACGCTTTCGGGGTGGAAACCCGGCGGAAGAGTGCCCTTGATGTAAAACGCGAATGCGATGATTTCAGCAATGATTTGGTAGAGTTCAGGAGGGATCTCGTTCCCGACACTGAGTGAGCACAGTAGAGCGACCAGATCGGGGTTTTCGTAAATGGGAATCTCGTGCTCGCGAGCGATAGCCAATATCTCTTCCGCCAACGAGGACTGTCCAGTGGCTAATACAGTGGGTGCCTTGGCACCATCATAATGTAACGCTACAGCGGTCAGATCATCATTCATGTGCGTATGTCCACTTGATGTTCACTGTGATGATGAGTCGTTGTTCGGCCGCTGACACGTTTGGGTAGCCCATGTCTGCATTGGACATCATCAACAGGTAAGCCCATGGCTGTTAGGCGCTGACTGAACTCCGAGACATGCGAATGTATGGCTCTTAACGTCGGCGCATCATCGGTTAGAAAATGTAGGCTACAGGTGTTATTGCGCCAATGCATGCGCGCGCAAACGGGTGCCATTGGTGGCAACTGAAAATGTATGTCTAATACCCATTCTGACGTTTGTTCTTTGCCATCAGTCGTACTTTCTTCTGACGGTTGCCGCTCTACATCAAACCAGACGAGATGCTGGTCGCTCCATACCGGTATGCCTTGCAACAGACGCGGAGTGTCCGCTGTTGGGTCGGCGGTCAGGCCTAATACGGTGCGCACCTGCTGTTGCTGGGCCACTTGCTCCAGTGTTTGGCGAATAGCCAATAACGACTGCTGCTCACGGTGCGCGATGCCGTCCGTACCGGCTCCTCGCGCGGTGAATGATTGGCGCATTTGCTCGGGTGAATACAGAGTGCTGGAGCGCGCTAGAATGTCCTGAGCACGTTGCTTGAGCTGCTCTTGTAAACTGAGTTGCGGTGCCGGAACGCCTTGTTGCAACAGCCGTTGGTCGACCAATTGTTCTGCCATCACGCGCCACCAGTCGGCTGGTGGTGGGAGCGGTGGGCGCTCAGAGTGCGCTGCTTTGGGATTTCCTTGCATAACGGGTAGGCGCAACAAAGGGTTGTTGTCCGTAGATTGCGTAGAACTGGTATTGGTGCCCGTGTTTACAGTACCGGCATTACTGCCAGCGCCCGCCGTCTTAGGGCTGTTTCCTTGTTGCAACTGACCACTTGCGCCTTGTTGCCATTGAGTCCATACGGCTCTTACTGTCTCCGGCGTAGCTTTGCCATAGGTTTCTCGTGCTACCTGGATCAGTTGGGTTACCCAGTGCTGGCTGCCTTTGATGGCGGCAAGATCGCTGGGTGCTATTGCGTTGGCCAACAGACCCATGGGATGAGTAGCTGTTGTCGGCAGCGCTACCGGAGATGCCTGACTCTGTGTCGGCATTGGCGGGTTGTCAGCAGCCAAGCGAGCAGCTGCAGGCATTGCTTGGGCCCAGCGGCCAATAAGCTCCCGCAGCATTGTTAATGGCTGCGTTTCCGAGCTGGTTGCACTCGCGGGGGGTGCCGTTACGCGCCCAGTCTCTGCTGATAAACTGTTCAATGGCAGCCCACTTGATGCGCTCAGAGCGGCGTTGCGTACCTCTGCTGGTACAGCCATATTGCCATTGGGGGCTTGGGGCGTTGCGGCTGCAGGCGCTGGTGCGCGCATAAGGTCGGGAATGAGAGCCTTTAACGCAGTTAATGCAGTTTGGATTTGGAGCGTTGGTAGCAAACTCAGTTGTTGTCGTTGGGCTGCATCCAGCATGATGTTTTGCTGTTCTGGACGGCTGGGCACCAATATTTGCGGGCCCTTCGGCGTTGGAATGAGCAGCAATGATTGCCCCGGTTGCAAAACGGTGCTGCTACTGATGCGGATAACCTGTTGTCCCAACTGCACCTGGTATTCATGGCGGCCAGGTTGCGTAGCTTCGAGTGAAGAAATTACCGTCATGGGTAGGCTACGCGGTGACGGTTGGTTGTTGTCGACACGCGGACCAATGGCTGCTTCGATGGCGCGCACGAGTGCTTGATCGGTGTGACCTTGACGTTGATGCTGTATCACTTGGAACCAATCGGTCAAGGCGCGCCTCGTCGGTTCTGACGAAGCACGCTCTCGCTCTGAATAGGCATGCGGCCGCAACGCTGAATCCGGCGGCAGGCGCATTCTACCGATGCTGTCTATTTTAGCCATGCCTACACTCTACACCCATTGTTCATAGGAATGTAATCGTCCGTAATGGCTTTTCCTTGAGTGTGCTAACGGTAAAGAGGTGGTGCGAATCGAGCTAGCTCTCTTCAGGCTGTAATACGTCAACGAAGAGATATTGGTTGTGCTGCAGTCGAGTCACGTATGACCGGCAGAGTTGTTTCATTTGAATGTCGCGGTAGTAGTCGGAGCTTACGAACTGCTGATCAGAGGTTTCGCGTGAGGCCAACAATTGATAAAAGTGTGGACGCCAGCACCAATTCGTACCCAGCACACTGTTATTACTGACAATTCCTTGTGGTGTTACTTCGTAATTATCAGATATTTGTGTGCCATCTGAACTGCATAAATAGAACTTAAGCACGTTGGAGTCGGCGGGTAGAGTAATGTCACTCCAGTGATCTTTGCTCCGGCAGGCAGCAACCAGCTTCATCAGCACTTGCTCAGTGTTCTGATCAAAGTTCAATTGCTGTTTGTGATGGGCAATCTTGTTTTCTAAAAACTGCGTGCGCAGTGCGCTGATTTGTTCGCCGTAGGCGTCAGGCGGCAAGAACTCGGCCTGTGCCGGCGAAAACAGGTAGCCTTGCATCCAGGACGCACCAAGTTCCAAACCAAATTCAAATTCCCTAGCCGTTTCTACGCCCTCGCAGACCAGCTGGCATCCAGTCTTTTCTGCGAGTGCGGATACGCTGTGTACGAGGTCATAGTGCTTGCCGCTGTTTGCTGCTTGCTTGAACAGCTTCATATCCAGTTTCAGGATGTCGGGTTCCAGCTCCATGATCCGATGCATGTGAGAGTTGCCTGCTCCGAAGTCGTCAATGGCAACGCGATAACCCTCTTCGCGATAGCGCTCGACCACACGACGAATGGTTTCGACCGTGCCTTTCTGCTCGGTGATCTCGATTATGACTCTGCTCGGGTCTATGCCGGAGCGTTGTAACATCTGAAGCAGAGGGGTGGTGGTCCATGCTGTCAGCTGACTGATCCAGTCCGGACTGATGTTCAAGGATATAAATCCATGTGGGTGCGTCTTCAGTTGATCCACTGCCATGGAACGAATATGGCGGTCAAGCTGCAGTAGGGCCCGCGAATGGCCGGGAGTCTCATAGAACAGATCGCCTAAGCTGATTAAGCTGCCATCGTCAAGGCGTTCTCTTGCCAGTACCTCGTGGCCCACCACGGCGCCTCGGGCAATGTCGATGATGGGTTGAAAGCCAGGCAGAACGCGTTGGTAATCTAGTTCTTTCATAGTGAATATTTATGGCCTCAAAGCGGTGCGCTTGCACCCTAAAACGGAAGCGAAGGGAGTCACTCTAGCAAATAAGTGGCCATAAGTAATGATTCTTGAGGGCAGCGAGGCGGACACTACTGTGTCGCAAGGGATTGCCTCTTTTTGGTGCTTATTGATACAGTGCGGTGTGGTCTGTGCCCTGAAATAGGGCGTTATGGCGAACAATAACACTGCGACTCACAAAGCTTTCGAAGTGAACGCTGCCACTGGCCAGTTGGGGTGCAATAACACCGCGATCCGACACGCCACGCAGAGTAAAAACGACTTGGCAGAACGCACGTTCATTATTGGATGTAGCGGCTTCAATCAGCTCATCAATTGATAATGACAGTGACTGACGGTTGATCGCTTGGAAGGTACCTGAGGTTTGCGAAATGCCTTGCTTCCTACTCGAACAACGCACTTCGTATCGACCATTTTCAGTGGGTACGCCAGTCCATCCCAAAGGAATGTATTGATTGTTTTGTGTATCGAAGATCTCATTATCTTCTGGGCTGTGAAACTCAGGTGAGACGGGCAGGTGGAGCAGTGTGCTTGGTGCAGATTGGTGTGCCTCCGAGCGCAGGAAGTCGAGCTCCAAAATCCCCTCTTCGTACGGGATTTCGTTCGAGTAAACACCGTTCCACTGTGCATTCATTGTGTATTCGTGATTATTCAGCCGCACCAAGAGCTTGTCTTCACCCGATAACTCGGCACGCGTGTAGGGCAAGTCTTCTATGCCGAGGGTCGCCTGTACAACCAGTTGGTCGTTGTGCCTAACGACCACCAAATTAAGGATCAGAGCATCAGTTGCAATATCGTCGCTTTGCGGCGCACTTTTACAACCGGACAGCACCACGCTACCTAGAGTCACTAAGCACAGCCAAAAAATTGCGCACGCTGGGGTGCGTCTACTCGGCCGAACTGTTGACTCAGCAGGTGCGGAACATAAGTGTGCGGTGAAATTTTCAGGCCGCGTCGCGGGCATGAACGATACTCCAGTGTTGCTGCAAGCAGTTTAACTCAAGTTCCAATAAACGGTGATCAAGGCGTCGTAAAGACGGTTCAAAAAGTCGGTTTACGCATTCACTTTTCGGCACTCAGTTGGGTTACTTGCCAAGGAGCGGCACGATGCTCTGCGTCTTTAACCAACCGCTGATGCAATTCTGGCATTAAGCCTTCCATCTCCTGCTTGAGGCTGTACGGCGGGTTTACGAGGATCATACCGCTGCCCGTCATGCCGCGTTCCAAGTCGTCTGGCTTCACACACAGTTCCAAACGCAACATGTCAGGTATACCGGTTTTCACTAATGCGGAGATGAAAGACTCGGTGTCAGCGCGTTTGATGACGGGATACCAGATCATGTAAGTGCCAGTAGAAAAGCGCTGCACAGCGGCGGCCAGTGTTTTGGCTACTTGGGCGTAATCGGTTTTGATCTCGTAAGAGGGGTCGATCAACACCAACGCTCTTTTTTCTCGGGGTGGCAGGGTAGCGATCAAATGCTCCAAACCATCCTTCTGCAATACACCGATCGCACGTTGACGGCCGATATAGTCGCTGAGCAGTTTAAAGTCGCTGCTGTGTAGTTCGGTTAATTGAGCACGGTCGTGATCACGCAAATAGTGTTGCGCGATGGCTGGTGAGCCAGGGTAGTTGTTGAGTTGATTGCTGTTATTGTTAAAGACGCGAATCAGTGCGGTATAGTCGGCAAGTAAGCCTTGCAAGGGGATATCGTGTAACAGGCCTATACCCGTCATGAACTCGCCGGTCTTATTGGCTTCAGGACTGTCTAGACGATACATGCCAGCCCCCGCATGGGTGTCGATGTAGCAATAGGGCTTGTCCTTGCGGTTCATGTAATTGAGTACATACATGAGAACCGTGTGTTTCAGCACGTCGGCAAAATTGCCCGCGTGGAAACTGTGGCGATAGCTGAGCATGGGTAGTTCCTAAACAGCGGGAGGGGGCGTGCCCCGGAATGAACCGGGGTATTCTAACAACGCCAGATTGAGAAGAAAGAAGATTTTGACGCCCTTTAACGTCAGCCGTCTTTGTTAATCTGTGAGATCAACTCGGCCTGCACCTTATCTGCCTCATCATTACTGACCTGGCAAGTACCTGCAGCTTCATGACCGCCACCACCATACTTGAGGCACAGCTCGCCGACATTGGTGTTGCTGGAGCGATCAAGAATGGACTTGCCAATGGCGAACACGGTGTTTTGTTGCTGCAACCCCCACATGCGATGAATGGAAATGTTGCAGTCGGGGTAAAGGGCGTAAACGGTAAAACGATTGGTGGCCCAGATATCTTTTTCGCGCTGCAGGTTCAGCAATACTAAATTGCTCTTTACCTCAGCACAGCGACTGATTTGTTCAACAGCCAAAGGCTCATGCTCCCGGTACAGTTTTACCCGTTCAGCAACGTCAGGCAGTTGTAGAATCTGATCGATGGTTTTTACCCGACACTCATCAATCAACATCATCATCAATTGATAATTGGAAATACGGAACTCACGGAATCGACCCAAGCCAGTGCGGGCATCCATCAGAAAATTGAGTAATGACCAGCCATCAGGGTAGAGGATCTCATCGCGGCTAAACTGCGCGGCATCGCCTTTATCAACCGCCTCCATCAGTTCAAGGCTGATATTGGGAAAGCGCTCGGCACCACCATAATAGTCGTACACTACGCGCGCTGCAGAGGGTGCATCCGGGTCGATGATGTGGTTATCGTGCTTCTCGTTACGCAGGGTTTCACTGAAGTGATGGTCAAATGCCAGATGTACGCCCGGTACATAGGGTAGATTGGTGGTGATGTCGCGTTCGGTGACTGCGACCTTACCGTCCTGCATATCCTTCGGGTGGACGAACAAAATGTCGTGAATCATGTTCATTTCTTTCAGCAGTGCGGCGCACACTAAGCCGTCGAAGTCACTGCGCGTTACTAGCCGGTAGGTATCTGGCATCGTGAATCTCCTCCTGGAACTTTTATAAGTCTCGCTTTATAACTGTCAGTATAACGCTAACACTGTAAGAGTGGCTGAGTTTTTTTGCTCTCTAAACCAGTCGTGCTGGATCCAGCAGCACCTTTAACTCTTCTTCCGATAGGTCAGTTTTTTCCATCGCTACGTCCAATACGGACCTACCCGTAGCATAGGCCGTTTTTGCAATATCTGCCGCCGCATCGTAACCAATAACTGGATTCAACACCGTTGCCAGAATCGGGTTGCGTGCCAAGGGTGCATTAATCGCCGTTTCATTATAGACCAAGCCAGCCAAGGCCATATCAGCCAGCGCGCGACAGCTGCGACTGGCCAGAGTAATGTTAAGGTGCAGATTGTAGGCTATCAAAGGCATTGAGGTATTCAACTGGAATTGTCCGTTTTGTGCCGCTAAAGCAATCGCTTGGTCATTTCCTATGATCTGAAAAGCGGCCTGCACCACCGCTTCGGGAATCACCGGGTTGACCTTGCCGGGCATTATGGATGATCCTGGTTGCAGCGCTGGCAGTTGGGCTTCTTGCAGTCCAGCCAGAGGGCCGGAGTTCATCCAGCGCAAGTCATTGGCGACCTTAATCAGCCACGTAGCCAGTTGGCGCAATGTACCGGACAGTGCCAGTAAGTCTTGTTGTCCACTTTGCAGTGAAAAGTGATGCTGCGTGCGTGTCAGGGTAAGTCCTGTTGCCAGTGAAAGATGCTGAGCCACCCGTTGACCAAGCTCATCATGAGCATTTACCCCTGTACCCACCGCTGTGCCCCCCAGGGTTAACTGGCAAAGAGCACGTAAGTTGATCTCTAATTGGGCTTCGATATCAACGAAAGGTTGCCGCCAACCATCGATTTCTTGTGCCACGCTGATCGGCATAGCATCCATCAAATGCGTGCGGCCGGTCTTCACGATGTGGCCATAAGTGGTGCTTAGCGCATCGAAACGCTCGCACAAGTGTCGCAGGGCTGGCAAGAGATGTGAATCAATCATGACGGCGGCCATTAAATGGTTGCAGGTCGGAATCACGTCATTACTGCTTTGGCCGCGGTTTACATCATCGTTTGGGCTAATCGCCAAGCCACTTTTCTGAGCAGCGCTTCGTGCCAGCACCTCATTCATGTTCATATTGCTACTGGTGCCTGAACCTGTTTGAAACACATCAACGGGGAAATGATCCAGCAGCTCTCCGTCGACGATGTCTTGAGCAGCGGCTTGAATGGCCTCAGCCTTTGCCGTGTCTAATTCACCCAGTTCGCCATTCGCCAGCGCAGCCGCTTGCTTGATCAACGCCAGCGTTTGCAGCCATTCTGGCGGCATTCGCCAAGGGCTAAAGTGAAAGTTGTTGACTGCACGCTGGGTTTGCGCGCCAAAAAGTGCATCGGTGGGGACGTCAATTGTTCCTAAGCTGTCTTTTTCTGTGCGTTTGGGTGCAGGCATGGGTCGACTCCGAGTGCGTGCGATGATTGGCGATAACAAAGAGTAAGAGATAATGAGAAGAAGTATGGTTCGGTGGGGCGTGGCTGTCACCCTCAGAGCGCTTTGTAACGGAAGAATTACAAAATAATGCTTTTCAATTCAAAAATGTTTTGATAAAACTAGATTTAGGGATAAGCCCTGACTCGGAAGTCGCGATCAAAAAATAATAAAGAGAACGCGCAATTATCATGTTGTTAAGTTGCAGAGGCTTTATGGCCTTCCCCTTCAAAGTATTCTATCTCAGCGAGTGGTTCGACGAATAGCCACTGCGTCTCTGTTTGACCCCAAAAATTTAGTTTCTAAACCATAATGCACGGCATTTCTGCGCGCGAATTCTATCGTGTGTCTGAACATCTCGTCTGATGCTTGCCTGTGCCCGACGGAAATAAAAATAATGAAGAATCATACGACTGTATACAGTGGGTTCGCTCTGTGCGCCCTGAGTTTAGCCTTGGCGGGTTGTTTGCCCGAAGATGAGAAGAAAAGTTCGTTCAGCATGCCACAAGGGCTTGCCAGCAATGCAAGTACTGTCCAAACGCCCGTAAGCTCTGCTGGAACCTGGACTGTTATCCGCCAGAACCAATTGGTCGGTGGTGCTTCCGGTATCTGCTCGAGCGCTGGTCAAGGTGCTTGCGAAGACTGGAACGCATGGGCTGCGGGTAACCTGACCCCTGAGCAGATTGCAAATTCTGCCGTGGCCGTTACCGAGCCGATTGAGCTATCGGAAGCCAAAATCGCTGCCTTGGTTGCAGACCCATCTTGGGCGGAAGATGAAGACTTCCAAACCGGTGTTGAGCTGATACTCAACTATCTACGTGGCGAAATTGTGGATGGTGATGGTGTTGCAGAATACGACGATTGGAGCGACTTCCGGGCGGCATTCCTTGATGTGGCAAATAGCGATGTAGACGGATTGCCTGAGGGTATTGATGGTGATGTTATTTGGTTTGACTCCACATCTGCCCAGTACGCCACCTTTGAAAGCTTGAAGAAGGCTGATGAGCGCTTGAACTACACCGTTGATGCAGGAAAGGTCGCTGCAGCTAAGGCAGTGATTGCTGGGTTGCCTGCGGATACCTTGGATGAAGATCAGCAAGCCATTAACGAAGTATTAGATTCGTTGGAATCAGCAACGACCCGTAACCAAGACGAATTGTTGGCTGCGATTAGAGCCTTTGTTCTGAATGGTGAAGTGCTTGGTGATGGTGCTATTTGGGACACCATGGACGAAGACGATTGGTACGACATCCTGTTGTACGAGACCAGTACTGAGGTTGAAAAGAGTAAGCCTTACGACGGTCCACAAGATCAAACCTATCAAATCAGCCAAGCTATCATCGACGCTATCGCTGCGGCTGACTGGTGGGTCGAATCAGAGGGTGCCCAAACCGTAGCGATTCTGCAGCATTTGTTGGACGAGAACGAGGGAGTCACGTTTGAATTCTCTAGCCGCGATGCTTTTCGCGATGCTTTTATGCCTGTTTTGCTTAAAGAAGGTTTCGAAAACGGCGGCCAACTCTGGAACTCACTGTCCGCAGAACTGCGCTTCCGTTTGATGGAAGAGCTGGTTGACGACATTGCCGACTATGAACGCCCGATCGAATACGTCAGTCATGACGATACACGCAATCGTGATTCTGTCACCATCATCGAAGATTTTATCGCCAAGGCGAAAGTGGCTGGTAACACCGATACGCCTAAAATCTTGGTCATGACGTCTTCTGCCGCTAACAGCTACGAAGCAGCTGACTACTATGTGGGTATGTTCACCCATGAAGGTGCTACTGCTGAGTGGTTGCCGCTGGATCGCGCTTACCGCAAAGCTCATGATGCTAACCAGTGCGATTGGCTGAGCGCCTATCACTCAGGCTTCTCATCTGCCGCGCATTTGGATCTGTTGTATCCAGACTACTTCACGGCACACATGGATGCCTGTGAGAACGGCTTGGCCGCGATGATTGACAGTGCCGACGGTATCTTCATCAACGGTGGTGATCAGGTACGGACCTTTGATGCTCTGGTAACGTTCAATGATGGCAATCGAGTAGACAGTGCCGAACTGACTCAGATTCTGGCGCGTCACGCTGCAGGTGAGTTGGTGATCGGTGGTACCTCTGCGGGTGCTGCTGTACAAGCCGGCGGCAAGCTGAACGACAGCGCCAACACCAACCCTATGGTTACCGCTGGCTCTCCGCACGGCATTCTGAAGAACGGTTACACAGCGAACTCGGCTGAATTGACCGGGGGCATGGGCATCTTTGACTTCGGTGTGACCGATACCCACTTCTCTGAACGCGCTCGTGAAACTCGTTTGATTCGTCTGGTTGAGCATGGTGATGTACGTTTTGGCTTCGGTGTTGATGAAACGACTGCCTTAAACGTTCGTCATGAAAAAGATGAAAATGATGAAGAGCGAGTGGTAATGACTGTATCGGGTCGTTCTGGTGTTTACATCGTGGACTATGATACCGCCACCACCATCGCAGATGCACCGTTTGAAACACGTGGCGTCACTACGCACTACTTGAACGCTGGCGATAGTTTCGTGTGGTACCCAGCAACTGAGACCTATGTCGTTCATGTTGACGAGAACCGTACTGCTAAAACAGTTGCATCTTCACCATCAGCCACTACGACATCAAGCGATATTCTGTATCAAACGGAATACGTCGACATGGCGACGGCGTTGTTCATGAATGGCGGTGCAATTGCACGAGGCACTTCAGACGAAGATGACCCAGAGTACCGAGTTGAATTGAAAGTGAACAGCAACACGCGCGCTTTTCAGTCTGGTGACGCGGTTACTTACACCTATGTAGAAGTAGAGTTGTCGCACGACAACAACTACTAATAGCAAGCCGATTTAACGTCTGCGCTAGTTTGCCTCCTTCGGGAGGCTTTTTTACACCCAGTAGAAAGGCACAAGGGATGCTAGAGAAAAAGTAAGGGGGCAGAAATAACGAAGCCGACACGAGGTCGGCTTATTTACTGAGTCGTCAGTAGAACGGGAAATTATTGTTTTTGTATCCGTTCTGCCTTGATCAGCGCCTTATTTTTATTTTTGGGCGGCGCTGCGGTCTCTGTGCTCGGTTGTTATTTTTGTTTTGGAGCTTTTTTGTTCTAGGTATCTTCATCAGATAGCTGCTTTGGTAATCGCAGGTGCTGTGCCAGTTTTAAAATAGCTAATAAAAACAATAGTTTATGAGTTTTTCGTGGGAGGGCTGGGGCGCGATTATGACAATCGTGTTACCGTAAGAAACCTGATGTGTGGTGTTCGGTAACACTCGAATGCGGGGTCGGCGGGTGTAAATACAACACCCTACTTGACGGCGAACCCTAGGGCGGTGTGTTTACACCCGCCAACTGCTCTACCGCAGTGTTGTCCCCCAAAAAAGACCATCAAAGCCAATCCGATTTACATCCCTCGCTGTAAACCCTACTGTTATCTTTTCGCCTAATGGAATGTGAATTATGTCGTTGTCTTTTGCCCACATTACCCTGAATGATTTAGCGAGTATGCGTTCGCGTCACCGCGCACAACTGATCAATGCACTGAGCGGCATTAAAGGGGTGCATTTGGTGGGGACGCGCGCAGCGGATGGCACGGAGAATCTGGCTATCTTTAATTCGGTACTGCACATTGGCGCGGACCCGGCAGCCCTTGGCATACTCTTTCGCCCGCTCTCCGTCCAGCGTGATACCTACGACAATATCAAGGAGACCGGCGAGTTCACCTTGAATCTCGTTTCAACGGAGATACTCGACGCAGCGCATCAAACCAGTGCGAAATACGAGTCGGGTCAATCGGAGTTCAGCGCGACCGGCTTAACGCCTTGGTACAGTGCTGATCATGGTGCCCCCTACGTAAATCAAAGCCCAATAAAAGTCGGCTTACGCTTTGAGGAAGAGCACACCATGGCAATCAATGGTACGGTGCTGCTGGTGGGGCGAGTACAGGAAGTCTGGGTGCCCGAAGGGGCAGTAGGAGAAGATGGCTGGCTTAAGTTGGATGATTGGAACATCGTGAGTGTGGCCGGGCTTGATGCTTATCATCAGGGGACGCTTATTGAACGTAAGGGGTATGCCCAACCTTGAGCGTTCTGTCACAGCGTGACGAAATTGAAACATTCTATAATTAAAACAAGTAATTGAAGGAACTATGGCCTCACAATGATGTCGTAGAAGATGCCACTAACTCGGGAGTAAACAATGCATAAGACACTTTGGGCGAGCCTAGCGCTGGCAACCGCCCTAACGGCGAGCACCGCTGCGGCGCAAAGCTGGGACGATACCGTCAGCGCTGCACGTGGCCAAGAGGTTTATTTTAACGCGTGGGGCGGTAGTGAAGCGATCAATGACTACATCCTCTGGGTTGCTCAGCAAGTACGCAATCAATACGGTATTCGCTTGGAGCACGTCAAAGTGGCGGATACCGGTGACGTTGTCAGTCGCGTGCTGGCCGAGAAAGCGGCCGGACGGACGGAGAATGGTACGGTGGACTTGGTGTGGATTAACGGTGAGAATTTTCGCGCCATGAAAGAGCAGGATTTGTTGCTCGATCCGTGGACGCACCGCTTACCTAACTATCGTTATGTGGATGTAGAGAATAAACCCACGGTTCTGATGGACTTCTCTACACCGGTTGACAATATGGAAGCCCCTTGGGGTATGGCGCAGTTAGTCTTTATGTACGACTCCCAGCGGGTAAACACACCACCGCGCAGTATGCCGCAGTTGCTGGAGTTTGCGCAGGCTAATCCGGGCCGTGTGACCTATCCGGCACCCCCAAGCTTTTATGGCACAACGTTTTTAAAGCAAGCCCTGTTGGAACTGGTTGAAGACACCGACGTTCTATACTCGGACGCACAACAAGCGGATATCGGTGCGACCTTGGCTCCCTTGTGGGCTTTTCTCGACGCCTTGCACGCGGTTGCTTGGCAGGGTGGTCGCACTTTCCCCGGTGATGCGCCGGAAATGAAACAGTTGCTGAACGATGGTGCGATCTTATTGTCGTTGTCCTTCAACCCTAACGACGCGGCCAATGCCGTTGCCTTGGGTGAGTTGCCGGCCAGTGTGCGCAGCTACGTGCACGAGGGTGGCACCATAGGAAACACACACTTTGTGGCTATTCCCGCGAACGCCAGCGCACCAGAAGCGGCCCAGGTAGTCGCTAACTTTCTGATGTCACCCGACGCGCAAGCACGCAAGGCAGACCCGGAAATCTGGGGCGACCCAACGGTATTATCTATACAACGCTTGAACGAACAGCAACGCCGCTGGTTCGAGGATATTCCCTTGAGTCCGCAAACCCTCACCAGTGCGGAATTGGCGTCTGTGCTACCAGAGCCTCATGCCAGCTGGGTGAGCGTTCTAGAAGCTGAATGGCAGAACCGCTACGCCCGATGACAGCAGTGCCGCCGTCCAGACTCAGAAAGGTATTGGCATGGTTCCCTGTGCTGACGGCGGCGGTATTCGTGTTGCCGGTGGTGGTTGGCCTGTTGGGTACATGGCTACCGGCGTTTGGGTATTTACCGGTATTGGGTGCGCGTGATATTGACCTCTCAGCGTGGGCCTATCTAATTCAGCATCCGAGTGCACCTAAAGCGTTATTGCTGTCGGTCTGGACCGCTTGGGCCTCTACAATACTCTGCTTGCTGATTACTCTGCTGATTCTTAGCCTGACGTGGGAAAGTCGAAGCTTGCGCGGTCTGCGGCGCAGTTTGTCGGCGCTGCTGGCAGTGCCACACGCGGCTTTCGCCATAGGTATCGCCGCGCTGATAGCGCCCAGTGGCTGGTTGCTGAAATTGATCAGCCCCAGTCTCACCGGTTTTGATCTACCCCCCAATTTCTCGTTGGTAAAAGACCCTTGGGGCATCAGTTTGATGCTGGTGCTGACGCTGAAAGAAGTGCCCTTCGTATTGTTCATGGCGCTCGCCGCTTTGAATCAATTGCAGGTTGATCGCTCTTTGCGCATGGCACGGAGCCTCGGGTACAGTGCATTTTTGGCGTGGTGGCGCGTGATCATTCCGCAGTTGCTGCCCGTTATTCGCCTCCCTATGTTCGCCGTACTGGCTTATGGCCTGTCGGTGGTGGATATGGCCATGATCATGGGGCCAAATGCGCCGCCAACTCTGGCTGTGCTTGTGCATCGTTGGTTCAACAGTCCCGACATCTTGTTGCGTTTACCGGGTAGCGCCGGGGCTACCTTACTGCTTCTGATCACCGTCGTAAGCCTAGGGTTGTGGTGGCTCGTTGAAAAAGGCTTGGCGCGTGTGCTGAAGTGGCGCCTGACGGGTGGCCGCCGTAGCTCTATTTGGCAACACTTTACCTGGCCCGCCATGGGTTTGAATTGGCTGTTGATCGCGGCTGCTGTTGGGTCGTTCTTGGTGCTTCTGGTTTGGAGCTTTGCGTTTCGTTGGAGCTTCCCGGATGCTCTGCCCGAACAATACAGTACTCGGTTTTGGCTACGTGGTTGGAACCAGTTGATACAGCCGCTTTGGCTGACGCTGTATACCGGACTGGCCGCCGCCCTTATAGGGCTGGTGCTGGTGGTCGGCTGCTTAGAGCATGAAGTCACACTACGCCGCACCAAACCGCATTATAGCGGTCCGAAAACGCTGTGGTTGATATATGTGCCCTTAATCGTGCCACAAATTGCCTTTCTCTTTGGCGTGCAAATGGTGTTGGTGTGGTTATCGCTAGAAGGGCGCTGGCTTACATTACTGTGGTCACACTTGATGTTCGTGGTGCCTTATATCTTTCTCAGCTTGTCGGGACCGTATCGCAGTTTCGACGACCGCTACCTGCGCCAGGCCACCTTGCTTAGAGGCTCGGAATGGTGTGCCCTGTGGCAAGTCAAATGGCCGATGTTGTTGCGGCCTTTACTGTACGTCAGCGCCTTAGCGTTCGCGGTCAGTTTGGCGCAGTATCTGCCAACTCTTTATGTAGGGGCGGGGCGCTTCGCAACAGTGACCACAGAGACGGTCAACATCGCCTCGGGCGGTGACCGCCGTATAGTCGCTGTGTACGCTTTATTTCAATGGCTCGCGCCCATGTTGATTTATTCGTTGGCGCTCATTATTCCTGCCTGGCGTTTTCGTCATCGTCGGGCCATGCAGCTGGAATGACTATGTTGATACTTGAAAACTTACACATTAAACAAGGCGCCGAGGCATTGTTTCCGCCGGTAACCTTGAGTGTGCAGCCCCGCGAAGTGGTGACCTTAATGGGCCCGAGTGGCTGCGGGAAGTCTACCTTGTTAGCGGCCATCGTCGGCGATCTTGCGCCAGCCTTCACTTACACCGGTGTGATCAAATTGCATGAACATGCCCTGGATAGCTTGCCGATGGAGCAACGTCATGTCGGCTTGCTGTATCAGGACGACTTGCTGTTTCCGCACATGAGCGTGGCCGAAAATCTCTTGTTTGCGTTGCCGACCGGACTCAGTCGCCAGGAGCAGCAAGCGCGCATCGTCGCAGCGCTGAGTGAGGCCAGTCTTGAGGGCTATGGTGATCGTGATGTCGCCAGCCTATCTGGTGGTCAGCGCGCCCGCGTCAGTTTATTGCGCACGCTTTTGGCCGAGCCGCAGGCGGTGTTGCTGGATGAGCCGTTCAGCAAGCTGGACTTGCAGTTACGGGAGCAATTCCGTACTTGGGTGTTTACTGAGCTGGCGCAACGTGAAGTGCCGGTGATCCTAGTCACGCACGACCCCGCCGACTGCCCCGGTGGACGCGTGTATGACTTACCCAGTGGAGCTATGACACCATGCTAGATCGCTATGCATTGCCCTTAATCAAGCCTCCGTTGAACCGTATCGCTAAGACTCTGCACGGCTGGGGTATAACGGCCAATCAAGTCACGGTGACGGGATTTTTTGTTGGCTTAATGGCCGTGCCTGCCATCATGGCGAATCTCTATTTTCTTGGGTTGGTGTTTATTCTGTTGAACCGCGTGGCAGATGGCATCGACGGCGAGCTGGCGCGCCTGACGGAGCCCACGGACGCCGGAGGTTTTCTCGATATCACCCTGGATTTCTTTTTTTATCAGGCCATTGTCTTTGCCTTTGCCTTGGCTCATCCGGCGAATACGCTGTGGGCGTTGATACTGATGCTTTCGTTTGTGGGAACGGGTATTAGCTTTTTGTCTTTTGCGGTAATGGCAGAAAAGCGGCAAATCAAAAGTCTGACCTATCCCAACAAAGGCCTACACTACATGGCCGGTTTGGCTGAAGGTACTGAAACCATTGCCATCTTTGTGGTGTTCTGTCTCTTTCCTCATTGGTTCCCGTGGCTAGCAGGGGCCTTTGCATTGTTGTGCTTTGTGACCACCGGGATGCGAGTGCATTACGGCTATAAGGCCTTGCGCAGTGATCCGGTCAATTAAATCAGCACGGTAGATATTTCTGCACTATAGTTCGTCCAGTGCGCGCAGTCACTTTGCTTCGCTCATATAAACAACGGTGATAACAAAAAGAAGGTGCTATAGCCATGGCCAATTCTGTGCGCAGAATGTTAAAGCTAAAAACGCGTATTGCTTTGATGGTTTTATCGGCGGTTCTAGGGGTCGCCATTGTGACGATCGCATCGTTAGTCTCGACACATCGTGACTTGACGCAGGGGCGAATGGAGGTCATTCAATCCATCATTGAAGCATCTTACAGCATGGTTGAGTTCTATCATGCCAAAGAGCGTGACGGCAGTATGACCCGTGCCGAAGCGCAGCGCGCCGCAATCGATACCATGTTAGCCAGTCGCTACGGCGGCGCCGATGGTAAAGCAGAATACGTTTATGCTTGGACCATGGAAGGAGTAGGGGTAGCGCACGTTAACCCTGCCTTCTCAGGGCAGAACATGTTGAATCAATTGCGTGACGGCCAAGGCCGATACACCCTGCAGGATATTATTGCAGCATTGCGGCAAAACCCGGGTGGTGCCTTCGTTGATACGGAGTTTGTACGTCCCGGCGGTGATATCCCCGTTCCTAAACTGCAGTACGTTAAAACCTTTGCACCTTGGAACTGGATGATTGGTACCGGTATCTACATGGACGATCTGAATACTGAGTTCCGCGTGCGTTTGGTGCGTGAATTGATTGTCGCGTTGATTATCTTGGTCATCATCGGTGCTCTGGGGGCTGGCTTGGCGCGTGGTGTACTGCGCCAAGTGGGCGGCGAGCCACAAGACGCCATAGACCTCATGAATCAGGCAGCGCAAGGCAATTTGAATATCAATATTCAAAAGGCGCCTGAAGGCAGCATGCTGGCCGGATTGGGTGCAATGGTCGCTTCCATTCGCAACATCGTGGTGGAGATCCGGGACGGGTCGCAACAGCTCACCGATAACGCGGGGCGCATCAATGGTGCGGCGCAAGAAGTGGCGAGAGCGGCCAATGAGCAATCGGATGCGTCAAATTCCATGGCGGCCGCCATTGAAGAGATGACCGTTAGCATTTCACATATTTCCGACAGTGCGCGTGAAACCGAAGAGGACTCTCGTTCCTCTGCTGAACTCGCGGAGCAGGGTGTGTTGAAGGTGAACGCCGCCAGCGCCGAAATCAATCAGATTTCTCAGGTGGTGACTGACGCCTCTACCAAGGTGCGTGAGCTGAACGAACGTGCCAACCAAATATCGTCCATTGCAGGGGTGATTAAGGCCATCGCTGAACAGACCAACCTGCTGGCTCTGAACGCCGCCATCGAAGCAGCACGTGCCGGTGAGCAAGGGCGCGGGTTTGCTGTAGTAGCCGATGAAGTCCGCAATTTGGCGGCACGTACCTCAGAAGCCACTATTGAGATCGATGAAATGATTTCGGCGGTTCAGGCAGACACGCAGAGCGTTGTGAAATCCATGGATACTGCGCTGCCACAAGTCGAACTGGGAGTGAAAGCCACGCAAGACGCTGCCGAGTTGCTGGGTCAGATCAAGTCGGGTGCTGAAGTGGCGCTGGCACGCGTAAAAGAAGTCGCCAACTCGACGAAAGAGCAGAGCCTGGCCAGCAGCAGCATTGCAGAGAAAGTGGAGCAAATCTCGCGCATGGTGGAGGATACCAGTCGTGCCATGGGGGCCACATCTGAAAGCGCCAGCGAGTTGAATCACATCGCTGATGAATTGAGCAAGGTCGTGAGCCGCTTTAATACCTGATAGCCTGACACGCCCACGCTATGGCAGCCTTGGTTGCCATAGCGTGGGCGGATAACACCGCAAGGTTGCTGGTGTCCTGTTGATTGTCGTCGTATGCTTCGCCCGCCGTATACTGGTTAAAGGATTACTCGTTCGTGTCTGTTTTTTGGAATCTCCGTTGGTTTTTTCGTCTTGAGTGGCGTCGTTATGCCATCGCCATACTGGCGTTGATTGGCGTGGCCGCGGCTGTCATGGTACCGCCTTGGATTACCGGCGTGCTGGTCGACAGCATCGCCGAGCAAACGCTGACGCACCGCGCACTGTATCTCTACATCGGTATTGTTGTAGGCGTCGCCGTGGTGAGCTATTTGCTGCGGGTGGTGTGGCGGGTTGCGCTGTTCGGAGCCAGTTATCAACTGGCCAATCGCCTGCGCCAAGACATCTATCGACACCTGACGCGTCAGAACGGTGGTTTCTATCAGAAGCACCGCACGGGCGATTTGATGGCACGCGCCACCAATGACGTGCAGGCGGTCGAAATGACCGCCGGTGAGGCGGTGCTGGCGATGTTTGACGGAGCATTAACAGGAATCGTGGTCTTGATGATACTGACCACGCAGATCAGTTGGCAACTGACGCTGGTCGCCTTATTGCCGTGGCCCATCGTCGGCTATTTTATGTGGCAATTTGGGCGCGAGCTGCACGCGTCTTTCCGTACCGCGCAAGCACGCTTCAGTGATCTCAATGACCGAGTGCAAGAGAGTGTATCCGGTATTCGGCTGATTCGCGCCTATGGCCGTGAAACCATCGAAGACGAACAATTCAACCAAATCGCTCGAGAAGCCAACGCCGCCAATGCGCGTGTCGCCCGCACCGACTCCAAATACGACCCCGCCATTTCCATGGCGGTTGGCATGTCGTTTTTTCTCAGTGTCGCCGGTGGTGGCTGGATGATCGTGCACGATCAACTCACCTTGGGCCAGCTCACCAGCTTTACCCTGTACCTGGGCTTTATGATCTGGCCGATGTTTGCCGTGGGCTGGATGCTGAATCTGGTTGAGCGTGGTCACGCGGCGTATGAGCGCATCTACGAACTGCTGCACACTGAGCCGGACATTCTAGACGAAGGCACCCAAACGCAATCACTAGAGCCTTCATTGGCGTTTAACATTGACGAGTTTCGGTATCCCGGTGACGACACAGCCTATTTACGCCATATCGAGCTGTCTGTAGCGGCGGGCAGTATGTTGGGAATCGTCGGACACACAGGCTCGGGCAAAACGACCCTGCTTAAATTGCTGCTGCGGCTGGAAGAGAGTGCTTCCGCCAAGGTGGCGCTGGGCGGTGTCGATGTGCGCGCTCTTAGCCTGCACAACTTGCGGGCGCACATTGCTGTGGTGCCCCAGACGCCGTTTCTGTTCACCGCCTCCATCGCTGACAACATTGCCTTGGGACGACCGGATGCCACACCGGAGGACATCGAAGAGGTCGCGCGCATTGCGCATGTGCACGACGATATTCTCTCTTTTCCAGCGGGCTATCAGACGCTGGTAGGGGAGCGTGGTGTGACCCTCTCCGGCGGGCAGAAACAGCGTGTTGCCATAGCGCGAGCACTCTTGGTAGACGCACCCATCCTCGTTTTGGATGACGCCCTGTCAGCCGTCGACGTGCACACAGAACAGAACATCCTCACGCATCTGCGCGAGGCAAGAGCGGGCAAAACCACCCTGATAGCCTGTCACCGCCTGACAGCCATAGAGCAGGCGCACCACATTGTGGTGCTTAATCATGGCGAGATCACGGAGCGCGGCACACACCACGAGTTGTTACGGCAGGGTAATTGGTATCGGCGGATGTATGATTATCAGCAGTTGGAGTTAGCCGTGGAAGAAGGTAGGTAATGGAACAGCCACAAATTAACAACATCCCTTCTGTGCGAGGTGCTTTCACACGCCTTTTACGCTATGGCCTGCGCTATCGGGCGCTGCTGATTCAAGCACTATTACTGTTGAGCCTGGCCATCGCCGGGAGTGTCTTGGGCCCGTACTTGATCAAGGTATTCATTGATGACTACCTGACCCCGCGCGAGCTGGCTCTGAATCCTTTGATTGCGCTCGCCGTGGTCTACATCGTGGCGCAGATCATCTCGGCCATTGCATTTTTCCAACAAGCGGTGCGGTTTAACAAGATCGCACTCGACGTGGTGCAGACCATTCGTGAGGAAGTGTTTGCCAAGGTCATGCGTCTGCCGCTGTCCTTTTTTGACCACACGCCCACAGGCAGCTTGGTCAGCCGCATCACCAATGACACCGAGGCCATCAAAGACCTCTATGTGAACGTCATTTCGGTGTTCATCCAAAATGCCATTCGGATATTGGGTATTCTCATCGCCATGGCCTTTCTGGACATCAAACTGATGTTGATCGCAGCTTTGCTGGTACCCATGGTGGCGATCCTAATGGTGACCTACCAGAAACTGTCGACGCCAGTATTTCAGCGTGTGCGCTCCTTGCTGAGCGACATCAATGCGCGCTTGAATGAGGGCATTCAAGGCATGTCGGTCATTCAGATCATGAATCAGCAGGGCCGTTTCGCCAAAACCTTCAGCGATACCAGCACACACCATTATCGCATGCGTTTGCGCAACGTCATGATCGACGGCTTTATGTTGCGGGCCTTGGTGGATCTGTTCTACATGGCGATTCTCGCCATCCTGCTGTTCAGTTTTGGTATAGACGCGCTGACCCTTGAAGGCGCCGTGCAGATTGGGGTGATCTACGCGTTCTTGAATTACTTGGGCAGCATGACGGAGCCGGTGGTCGACATGACGTCGCGCTTGAACATGTTTCAGCAGGCCTTGGTGTCCGCCAGTCGAGTGTTTAAATTGTTGGATGAAACCAGCGAGTACGAACCGACCGATCCGCAAGAACCAGCGTCGGATCGCTTGGCGTTTCAGATACCGGCGTTCAGCTATGACGGCGAAAAGACCGTACTGCGTGATATTGAACTGACGGTAGAGCCTGGGCAGTTTGTCGGCATCGTTGGTCATACCGGTTCTGGCAAAAGTACGCTGATGTCGCTGCTGATGAATTTCTATGCCGTACCGGAAGGCCAGATATTGTTGGGCGGCGTGCCGCTCAATCAGGTTGCATCGTCGGTGCGTACACGGCGCTTAGGGTTAGTGCAGCAAGATCCCTTTATCTTTATGGGGACCATTGCCGACAACATCCGCCTTGATTTAGACCTCAGTGATGCCGACGTAGAGGCCGCAGCGCGGCAAGCGCAGTTACACGATGCCATCATGGCATTGCCGCAAGGTTATCAAACCGAGCTGGCCGAGCGGGGTGGTAATCTCAGTAATGGGCAACGGCAGCTATTGAGTTTGGCGCGAACGCTGGCGCGTAAACCCAGCATACTGATCTTGGATGAAGCCACCGCCAATATCGACAGTGAAACCGAAGCACTGGTGCAGCGCTCGTTAATGTTGTTGCGCGGAAAAATCACTATTCTGGCGATAGCGCACCGTTTGAGTACGGTGAAGGACGCAGACTTGCTGCTGGTGTTGCATCAGGGTGAGATTCAACAGCGCGGTACGCACCGCGCGTTGATGAAGGAAGAGGGGTTGTATAAGCATATGTATCAGTTGCAGCAACAAGCCAATCCGTTAATCGATTAGGGGCGGGGTATACCCGCCTTGCAGGCCTTCGGGTACGGGCATGGCACCCAATACCTTGGCGTAAAAATCGACCGGACCGGCATCGCCAATAAAAGCATACACGTAGCCTTGATGATGCAGACGATGCATGGCTTCGATCAATAGGGCTTTCCCTAAGCCCGACCCGCGCGCCGCTTCGCTGATCCCCGTAGGGCCGAAGAAGCCGGGAAAGGTCACGTCGTAACAGGCAAACCCGAGCATTTCATGGCCACGTCGCGCGACCAAAACCTTGCACGGGTGGCCTGCCATACCGCAAGCGACTTCGCTGGCCCAACCGGCAGAAAAATTCGCCGTTACCCAATTAAGAATGGTTTCTCGATCCCATGGCTTGGCCAGCTCAACGCTGTATTCCGGTGCCAAGGTCGGTGTGCTCGGCAAGGTGTTCAGTGCTACCAGCATGTCAGGCATAAACCATCTCCGGCTCAGTCATTGCGTAGGGCGGGTGCTTGCACCCGCCGTCTGGTTGTATCGGTTTTGCGGCTTAGCATAGCGGAGTAAGATGGCTTTAAGTAGCTGACCTTTTACGGCCTTTAATGATGCGCACATCGACCGTCATAGACGGAAAAACACGGGTCCGAATCTGCTCCTGCACCGGCGGCGGGGCGCGCCAGTAATGCGGTGTCATCAACAACAACTGCCACAGCGCATCGCCCTGTAGATTCTCCACGTTGAATTGCACCTTACGATCATCTGTAATGTCGAAATGTTCGGCAGCCACGTTACGTGCCTTGTCGGCATCTTGCGGTTTCAGTTCAGGGTAAATTGCCTGGCGCAATTCCAATAAATGGTCAGGCCCTGCTACGGCCAGCAGTATCTGGCCCTCTGGTTTCAGCACGCGCAGCACCTCTTCCGCCTGATAGTAGGCGAAGACACAGGTCACCAAGTCCACACTGTCACTGGCCAGTGGAATGGCTCGCATGCTGGCTACCGACCAATGAATGTTCTTGGTACGTCGTGTAGCGGCAATGACCGCTGGCTTGGAAATATCCAAGCCGTAGGTATGAGCCCAAGGCAATGCATGCAGTTGTTCGGTGTAATAGCCTTCGCCACATCCTAAATCCAAGAGCACGCTGTCTTTCCCCGAACTCGGCTGCGCGGTTTCCAGCAGCCCATCTGCGAGCGGTTGATAGTGACCAGCATTCAAGAAATGCGTGCGTGCCTGCACCATCTCAGCGGTATCACCCGGTGCCCGGCTCTTGCGTTGCTGCGGCAGCAGCAGGTTTAAATAACCTTGTTTGGCGGCATCGAAGCTGTGGTTGTTTTCGCAGCGCCATGCGCTGTTAGCAGCCTCGGTTGAGGGGCTTAATGGCGATTGGCAGATCGGGCACAGGTATTCAGGCAATGACATCGAGGCGGATTTCCCGTAAACGCAAAAGTGTGGGCATCTTAACGCTCATGGCGATCGCGCGCCATGCACACGTTCGGTGTGATGGCACTGAACCGCCCCAAGGGTTGGTTGCGTACTCTCCGAAGTATGGTTAATAGCCGATTACTTTTCTGGAGTGCTGATATGCGTGTTTTGTTGATTGCGGCCATGTTGACATTGGTGGGCTGTGCGGGTGTCTCGGTGAAAGACTACGCCGAGGTCGAGCCGCGCTTTGATCCTATTGAGTTCTTTAATGGCGATTTCATTGCCGAAGGGGTGATTCAGAATCGTTCGGGTGCGGTGACGCGGCATTTCGTGGCCACCATCGACGCTTATTGGGATGAAGAACGTGGCGTGCTGGACGAAGTATTTCTGTTTTCCGATGGTGAAGAGTCGGAGCGTTACTGGGAGTTCACGCGCACTGGCCCCAATTCTTGGTCAGGTACGGCTGGTGATGTAGTGGGTGAGTCGCGTTTGGTGCACGATGGTAACGCCATTCAAATGAAATACCGTTTAGACGTGCCGTTACAGAACGGACGCAATATCGTATTGAATATGGACGACTGGTTGTATCAGGTCAGCGACGACACATTGATCAATGAGACCATTATGCGCAAGTTTGGTTTCCGCGTCGGCAAGATTATTTTGACCATCCGGCGGATCTAGTCGGGTCTGTAATTCTAAGGGCGGCAGTGGCCGCCTTTTTGTATGTCTTTTGTGCTGCGCTTAATGAAAGTCACGCGACCGAATGCGTAACGCTGCCAGCAGCTCACTTTGATCAATCAAATGATTCGCCACCACATGCACCACATCACCTTCTTTTTCCAGCACCCCATTCACTTGCAGTAGGTGTGCGGTCAGCAGCGCCTTGCGTTGGCGACGGGCGGTATTCAGCCATACCACCACGTTGGTATTGCCGGTCTCATCTTCTAAGGTCACAAAGGTAACGCCCGAAGAGGTGCCAGGGCGTTGTCGACCAGTCACCAAACCACAGACCACCACAGCTTGCTTGTGCGGGCTCATCTCGTGCAATTGCTCCGCCGTCAGGGCTTTAGGGTGTAGCTGGCCTTGCTCGCGCAACAGTGCCAATGGGTGGCGTTCGAGCGTCAGGCCGAGGCTGCTGTAGTCCTCCAGTATATTGTCGCCTTCGCTGGGCGCGGCCAAGGTGACGGGCTGTTCAGCGAATAAGTCGGCGGTGAACAATGGGGTGGCAGGGACACGGCCCAAAGTATCCCAACGAGCCTGATAACGATGGCCTGACAGGCTTCGAAAAGCGCCCGCCGATGCCAATGCCTGCCAGTCCCGTTGCGACAGGGTAACCGTGTTTTGAAGTTCCGTCAGGGAGCCATAACCCGCGGCAGGGCGTTGCGCAAGGATCTGCTGTGCGGCCTCACTACTGAGCCCCTTGATCAGGCGTAAGCCAAGGCGAATGGCAGGCTCCGGCTTTGTGGGTGCGCTGTTCGAGGCGGGTACAATTTGGTGATCCCAGATGCTGTTATTGACATCCACCGGCAGTATCTCAACATCATGCCGCTGGGCGTCTTGAATTAATTGCGAGGGCGAGTAAAACCCCATCGGCTGGCTGTTCAGCAAGGCACAGCAAAAGATCGCTGGCTCATGGCATTTCAGCCAGGATGATACATACACCAGTAAGGCGAAGCTGGCGGCGTGCGATTCGGGAAAGCCGTATTCACCAAAGCCTTGGATTTGCCGACAGATACGCTGAATGAATTCTTCATCGTGACCACGCTCTCGCATGCCGTCCACCAAGCGCGCTTGCAGCTTCTCCATGTGGCCGTGTTTTTTCCAGCTGGCCATGGCGCGTCGCAGTTGGTCAGCCTCTCCGGCACTGAAACCTGCGGCGGCCATTGCCAATGCGATGACTTGTTCTTGGAAAATCGGTACCCCAAGCGTACGTTCCAGCACCTTTTTGATCGCCGGTGATGGATAATCGACCGCTTCCAGCCCGTCGCGGCGGCGCAAATACGGATGCACCATGTCACCCTGAATGGGGCCTGGGCGCACAATGGATACCTGAATCACCAGGTCGTAGTAGTTCTTCGGCTTCAAGCGCGGCAGCATATTGATCTGCGCGCGCGACTCCACTTGAAATACCCCAACACTGTCGCCTTTCTGCAACATACGGTAGGTGTCCGGGTCATTCTTTGGCACCGTCGCCAAGCTGTATTCTCGGCCGTAGAAATCCTGAATCATGCGAAAGCTTTTGCGGATCGCCGATAGCATACCCAGCGCGAGTACATCCACCTTCAATAGCCCCAGTGATTCCAGGTCATCTTTGTCCCATTGAATCACCGTGCGCTCGGCCATGGCGGCATTCTCTGTAGGTACCCAATTATTCAGGTGATCAGCGGCAATCACAAAGCCGCCAACATGCTGAGATAGGTGACGCGGAAAGCGCTGTATTTCCGCAACCAGCTCAATGAAGCGTTGGGTCAATAAGGCACTGCTTTTACCTATAGGCTCAGGCAGTTGCCGTAGCTGTTCGATCCACGGATTGTCTTTGTCACGGCGGTCGAGCTGGCGAATCAAACGGTCCATTTCCGGCACATCAAAGCCTAAGGCCTTTCCCACATCACGAATGGCACTCTTACTGCGATAGCTGATCACAGTGGCGGCCAGAGCGGCGCGATGGCGCCCGTATTTCTGATAAATGTATTGAATCACCTCTTCGCGGCGTTCGTGCTCGAAGTCAACATCAATGTCTGGAGGCTCATTGCGTTCACGGGAAATAAAACGTTCGAACAGCAGGGTCACCTGTGCCGGATCGACTTCGGTGATACCTAAACAGAAGCAGACGGCGGAGTTCGCCGCCGAGCCGCGCCCTTGACATAGAATGCCTTGGCTACGGGCAAAGCGCACGATGTCCTCAATGGTCAGAAAGAAGTGTTCGTAGCGCAATTCGATGATGAGGTTGAGTTCTTTAGCGATGTCACGCTGTACTTTTAGTGGGGTACCTTCTGGGTAACGCCGGCGCTCCCCTTCACGTGTTAACTGTTGTAAGTAACGTGCAGGCGTGAGGCCCTTGGGCACTATTTCGGCAGGGTATTCGTAGCGTAACTCGCTCAATTCAAAAACACAGCGGTTGGCGATTGCTTGGGTTTGTGCAATGGCAGCGGCGTCATAGAGCTGGTGCAGGCTCTGGCGACTGCGTAAATGCCGCTCAGCGTTTATAAACAAGCGATAACCTGCCGTTTGGAGGGTGCAGCCATGCCGAATGGCGGTGAGGGTGTCTTGCAAGCGCTGACGTTCCGGTACATGCATATGTACTTGGTTAGTGCAGACCTCGGGCAACTTCAGCTGTTGCGCCATGCTCTGTCGGTAGCGATAGAGGTCTTCTTCATTGGGTGCCAGATGACGGCTATTGGCTACCCAGAGGCGTTCTGGGCAAGCCTGTTGTAACCGTTCATATCCGGCGGCATCAATGTGTGCATCACCAACGGGGTACCACAGCAACAAGCACTCACTGAGAGCCTGTGGGTTGAGGTCGCTGGATAACAGCTCATACTCGCCTTTGCGTGCTCGGCGACGCGCCTGGGTGATCAGTCGGCACAACTGTGACCACGCCTGCCGAGTCGGTGCCAGCAGCACGAAATACAGTTCATCCAACCGGAACTCGCTGCCGACAATCAGCTTAATCGACAGTTCATGTTCACGTCGATACTGCCACGCGCGCACCACGCCCGCCACGCTGCACTCGTCGGTGATGGCAATGGCGTTGTAACCCAAGGCGCTGGCTTGTGCGACCAGCTCTTCGGGGTGCGATGCACCGCGCAGGAAGCTGAAATTGCTTAAGCAATGCAGCTCGGCAAAGGGTAGGAGATCGGTCTGGGTAGGCATAACAGGGATTAGCCAAAATACCCGGCAATAAACCACTGCTGATCAGGCTGGCGATAAACCCAGCAGAGGCTGCGATCGGGCAGTTGGGCACGATAGTAATCACGACAAACAGCATGGGCGTCCCACCAACCCGTTTCGATGCGTTCAGGGCCGCCTAACAAATTGAGCCGCTTGCGTGCTACCGGCTGCGGCTGATAGAGCAGCCAGTACGGGCGGTGTTGCGGCCAGCCGGTATCAGGGTGCGTGTGTGGCACCGACTGTGGCTCGGCCGCACTGAAAGCCTGTTCGCGGACACTGAGGTGTGGTCGGTGATCCGCATGCATGCGTAACTGCCTTACGCTGGCCTTACCAAGGCGCGCTTGCAGGTGACTGGTGAACCGCTTTAGGGCCGTTGGTCTGGTCGCGCGTTCATCAGTAGTGTGTAGCACCGACAGCGATTCCGGCGCTAAGGGCAGCAAGCGGCGCACCTTAACGTCAAAATGTATCACATCGGCGTACAGCGTCAGGCGCTCCAGTTTCAGGCGTGCAATCTTAAGCCAGTCTTCTGCTTTATGGGCGGCGACGGCGCTGCCGAGTGAAATCAGGGTAGCAGGATGCTCACGATAATTGAGGCGCAACTGAATCTCGTCCGTACACTGTTGCGCATCAATCAAATAACCTTCCAACTCTTTAAAAACCATTTGCAGCGGGAACAGGAGCCCTTGGGTGTAACGAATGTCTTCATTCAAATCAATGTGCCGATAGAAACGCTGCGGTGGCACGTACCAGGTTTGCGGATCAGCCAGGGTACCGTTTAATTGGGCGCGCCAATGCAACAAGGCTTTGCCAAAGCGCCGACCGATCGAAGCATCCGGTAAGGCCAAGAATTCGCCAAGGGTACGAATGCCCATTCTGTCTAGTGCAGTCGCCGCTTCAGAGGGCAGCTGGCATTGTTGGATGGACAGCGCCAACAACTTAGATTCGGCTTGCTCTGCACTGAGATTGGCAGCGGAACCACCATTGGTGGCCAACAGTCGGGCTGCCAATGGGTTGTTGCCTCGGCTGGCTTGCACGGTAAACCCCAGGGCGCCTATTTGTTCAGTCAGGGCATCCTGCAATGTATCCAGATTGGGATGCAGCCGACGCATGGTGTTGATTTCCAGCAGTAGCCCTTGCAGTGGGTGCAGGGCAATCTGTGCCACCTGACGGTAGAGCAGGGCGGCAATGTGCGTTAATGCAGTTTGGCACTGGCTTTCAGGTGCATCTAAGCACAGTAGGTCGGGGGCGAGCGCGGTGGCGGTTGCCAGCGACATGCCAGTGTGAATACCCGCTGCTTGCGCTGGCGGGTCGGCGAGGATGACCTGCTTGCCGGTACTGTCCAGCACCACACCGGGTGGTTTAGGGGTTGGCCAGTACCGAGTCTGCTGCTCTAACGCCAAGTAGGGAAAATGCAAATACAGCCAGCGCATTGCTGTGACCACTCAATGCCAAGGGCCACGTACAACAGCGGCTTTAGCGGGGGCTGGTTTAATGGCAGGCTTGGCCAAGTCATTAAAACCTAGGTCCAGCTGCAATGGCTCACTCGGCCAACCAGCACGACGCTTCAGTACCTTTACCTCTGTGCCCTGCGTGCTGGGCTGCAATTCCACACGTACCGCCGCAGGAGAGGTTTCCTGTGCGGTAGCGATAGGGCGAAACAAGAAACCCAGTGTTTTGCCGGTTTCCGCAGCCAGTTGAAGGCGGCGTGTTTCTGTGCTGCTTAAAGTATTTGGCCAGGCCATGACCGCACTGCAACTGCCTGTGCGTAGGCTTTCTTCCAGCGTCCAGAGCAGGTCGCGTACGGACTCAGGGCGGATGATCAATAGTTTACTGGTGTCTACGCCAGCGGCTTCCAAGGCAGCCGCATTGGGTAAGAAAGGTGGGGCAATCATCATGATCCAACGTGATTGCTGACTCAGTTCCGCCAGTGCTGGAATCAATAATCGCATTTCGCCGATGCCGGCCTGTTGGTACAGTACTTCGGTCAGCGCTCCTTGCGGCCAGCCTTTGCCAGCGAACAGGTTGTCCAGCGCGGTATGACCGGTGGGTATGGTGACGGGCTGCGCGGCGTGCCAGTGTTTACCCTGCCAAACTTGTCCTTGCGCAATCACTTGGTCCAGTGACGGTTCGGCCGTTGTTAGGGCTGGGGTGTTCAGGTCGGCAGTGTGCATGTGCGAGTAAGTCATCATCTTCACCATACTGGTTGGATATACAGTATGTGTATTTATATACAGTACTTTGGTTTAGGTCAAGCCGAAGTAGAATAATTATTCAGTGGTGCCTTTGTTTTCTTTGCATTGGGGGGTTGCTACTATGAATTAATCACGCTTATGGTCTTATGGAATCTATTCGCAATGAGTAAATCTGCGTCACCTGTCTTCACTGACGATGTCCAAAAAACACTGGCTCGATTACTGCCGCGCATTCAGCCTTTAGCGAAGTCGGACGCAGAATGGCGAGCCTTTGAAGCCAACCTATCACTGCACTTTCCGCGTCTGTTTGAATTGCTGCGCAGTCTGTACGGCACCCAGTATGATTTCTTCTACCACTTGGAACAGATTCTGCGCACTGCTTTCCAAGCGTGGCAGGCACGTTCGGCCACGCTGAAGAAACAGGATAAGCAGCGCGTCGCTAATCCCGATTGGTTCCGTGACGAGCAAATGCTGGGGGCCGCTTGCTACGTAGATTTGTTCGCCGGAGACCTCAAAGCCTTACAGGCCAAGATTCCGTATTTCAAAGAGCTGGGCCTGACCTACCTGCATTTGATGCCCTTGTTCAAAGCGCCCGCGGAAGACAGTGACGGCGGCTATGCGGTGTCAGACTACCGCCAAGTAGACCCTGCATTGGGCACCATGGCGGACCTTAAAAAGCTGGCGACGGCCTTACGCAAAGAAGGCATCTCTCTGGTGCTCGACTTTGTGTTCAATCACACCTCGGACGAGCACGCGTGGGCGGAGCAAGCCAAGCAGGGTAACCCAGAGTACATGGATTATTATTTCTGCTTCGAAGACCGCACCGAGGTGGATGAGTACGAGCGCACGCTGCGCGAAATCTTCCCTGAAATCCGCAAAGGCTGCTTTACCTGGCGTGAGGACATGCAACGCTGGGTGTGGACAACGTTCAATAGCTTCCAGTGGGATCTGAATTACCGCAACCCGGCGGTGTTTAACGCCATGGCCGGTGAACTGCTGTATTTGGCTAATGCGGGTGCCGACGTACTGCGCTTTGATGCCTTGGCGTTTGTGTGGAAAGAGAAGGGCACCTCGTGCGAAAACCTGCCTAAGGCTCACACCGTTATTCAGGCCTTCAATGCCATGGCAGCCATTGCTGCGCCCGGCTTGTTGTTCAAATCGGAAGCCATTGTCCACCCCGACGAGGTGGTGAAGTACATTGGCCGCGACGAATGCCAGCTGTCGTACAATCCTTTGCTAATGGCGTTACTCTGGAACAGCCTGGCCACGCGTAAAACCCGCTTGATGACACGCTCATTGCAGGCCCGCTTTCCCATCGACGGAGACTGTGCGTGGGTGAACTATATTCGCGGCCACGACGACATCGGCTGGACGTTTGACGACAACATCGCCTGGCAACTCGGCATCAATCCGGATCACCATCGGCAGTTTCTTAACCGGTATTACACCGGCCAGTTTGAAGGCAGTTTCGCGCGTGGCGTACCTTTTCAAGAAAATCCACTCAATGGCGATTGTCGTGTAGCCGGTATGTTGGCTTCACTGGTAGGTATTGAAAAAGGGTTAGAAGAAGAAAATTCAGCCGTGGTTGATATGGCGATACGCCGTATCCTGTTGATGCATGCCATTATTTTCAGCATTGGTGGTGTGCCTGTGCTGTACATGGGCGATGAGTTGGGTTTGTTGAATGACTACAGCTATGAAAATGACCCAAGCAAGCGTTATGACAGCCGCTGGGTAAATCGCGTGGCGGTGAATGATGAGTTACTGGCGCAGCGCAATATCCCCAGCACTGTGGCGTATAAGGTGTTTTACGGCCTACAGCACTTGATTCAGCGGCGTCGCAGTTTGCCGATATTAGGCCGAGCCAATACCGAGATACTGGATGCCGACAATGTACATGTATTCAGTTTTGTGCGGATACAGGGTGATCAGCGCTTGTTGGTGTTGGCTAACTTTGCTGAAACCCCGCAAGTCGTTTCACAAGAATTCATACAAGGTGTGATGCACAGTGCAGACCTGCACGACGTGCTCACCAGCACCGCCGTGGAGTTTTCTGAGCAGGCGATCACCTTGCAGGCGTATGAGGTGCTTTGGTTGCAGTCGCAGGAGGCCAGCCCTCTGGCCGAATGATCATTCGGCAGGTGTGCCCTTATGAGAAAGCACCCGCATAGTATGGTTAGGGCAGGTATGCCCTATGAGGCAGTGCCTTGTTGCGACTCTTGGTGGAGAATCTCATCCGCTTCCGCGTTCAGCGACTGCGCCTCATGATCCGGCTGTTTTAACGGCTCAGGCTGCAAGGCGTTTTGATGCAAGAAGTCGCTGCCCGCATCAATGCCTTGCAGGCGCTGCAGTTCCAAGCGCTCAAGGTCGCGGTGGCGTACATCGCGTTCTGTCTGGCGGGCGCGCTCAGAGGGCACGCCCAAGGTTTCCAACATGGTGCGTCCGGCCACAATGGCTGACTCAAAGGTTTCCCGAATCTGATAGTCGACACCGGCATTGGTCAATGCAATGGCGTGCGCGCGGTCATAAGCCCGAGCGTGCAGTTTAACGTTGGGGAAGGCACCACGTATCATGCGGCAAATTGCCAGCGACTCATCGGGATCATCCACACACACCAATATCAGCCGCGCTTGTTCCGCCCCCGCAGCGCGCAGCATGTCCAAGTTCGTGCCTTGCCCGTAATACACCTTAAAACCAAACCGTGCTGCCGCTCGAATACGCTCCGGTTTAGCATCGATCAAGGTGGCATCAATACCTTCCGCCAACAACAACTGCGAAGCGATTTGGCCGAACCGCCCGAAACCCACGATCAAGGCAGAGCCATTCACCGCACTGAAGTCTTCTTCTGGCGCTTTTTCCGGTCGGGTCAGGCGTTTCAGCAAGCGCTCACCGAAAACCGCCAGAGGTGGCGTAACCACCATGGACAACGCCGCAATGGCGATCAGCATGTTCGTCGTTTGTGCGTCGATCAGGTTTTGTCCGGCAATCAAGGGCACCAGCACAAACGAGAACTCACCCGCAGCACTCAACAGCAACCCGAAGCGCAGGGCGTCTGCCCAAGTCGAACCGGCAAAGCGTGCCAGCAGAGCCGCCAAAGAGATTTTAAGCAGCAAATAGGTGACCAGCATCAAGCCAATTAGCCCGGCATGCAGCCACACCTCAATCACGTCGATCAGCATGCCAATGCTCATAAAGAACAGAGCTAAGAGCAGTCCACGAAAGGGCTCAACGTCCGCTTGCAATTGATGCCGGTAAGACGATCCGGCCAGCATAACCCCAGCCAGAAAAGCCCCCAGTGCCATTGATAAGCCTGCATAGCTTGCCGCCAAGGCAGCGCTGACCACCACCAGTAAGGCCGCCGACGTCATTACCTCGCGGGCACCCGCCGTGGCCAGAATACGAAACAGGTAGTCAATCAAATAACGGCCGACCAACACAATGCCGCCGATCACCGCCAAGGCCAGCGCGGTATCGCCAATGGCGCTGCCGGTGCGGCTGGCAGCACCTGTACCGATCAGAAAGATGGGAATCAGCGCCAGCATGGGCACGGTGAGTAAATCTTGCGTGAGCAGTACGGCGAACCCGCGCTGACCGTACGGCCGCGACATATCACCGCGTTCATCCAACAATTGCAGTGCAATGGCGGTGCCCGACAAGGCAAAGGCGAAACCGACCACAATGGCCGCCGACACGTTCAAACCAAAGGCATAAGCGATGGCAGCCAGCACCACGGCCGTGATCCACACTTGGCCATTACCCAGCAGCAGAATGTCGCGCCGCATGGCGACGAGCCGCGACAGGCGAGTGTCCAAGCCGATCACAAACAACAGCAACACCACGCCTAGCTGGGCGACATCCATGACGGATTCGGCGTCGTCGAAAATACGTAAGCCCGAGGGGCCAATCAGCACGCCGGCAAACAGATAGCCAACGGCGGTGCCGAAACCTAAGCGCTTGAATAACGTGGGTGCGAGTACGGCGGCGAGTAGGAAGGCGATGCCTTGCAGAACAACGGATTCCAAGACTGAAGATTCCTATGGAACGGATAATTATTCAAAGAATAGCAGGAAAGAGGAGAGGTGTGGATGTCGTTACGCTCTTCCGTAGGAGCGCAGCCCTCTGCGCGAATGTTGGCCAGAGGGCTGGCCTCCTACGGGTTGGGCATTCTAACATACGGCGGAAGAGCGAAGCGTCATCCGCCGTATGCATTGCGGGTATAAATATCCGCCCTACGGGTTGGGCATTCGGCCAGAGCGCTGGCCTTCTGCGCCCACATGCACATTTCAGGCGAGCCTGATCCCTACACCGTCGGTGGAGGCTTGATAGCGCACATTGATCGGATTCAGCAGCTCCAAGCCCTTTTCAATGCACTTGTCTTCCGGAATGCGAAACGCATTGAAACCCACACGGCGCAGAAAGAACAACTGGTCCAACAAGAAGTCCCCAATCGCCCGCAACTCACCGGTATAACCCAGGCGGTTACGCACCAAGTAGGCGGTAGAAAAGCCACGGCCATCTGCGAACTTCGGGAATTCAATGGCAATTACATCGGCGCTCTTCACGCTGTCGCTCAAGTCTTCTGCCAACTGATCGCTGGCCAGCCAAACACCGACTTTACGCCCGGAAGCACGCAAGTCAGCGCCTTGCTCAGCCCACAGCGCCAAAGGCAGAATCACATCTCCGGCTGCCGGAACAGCGTCGTCCGGGCTCACCACGGTGTAGTTGTCACTGACCGCAGCATCGTTCAGAATCAGATTAGGCAGCATAAACACGCTCCTTAAATGGGGTGATGCCCAAGCGGGCAACGGTATCGGTAAACAACTCTTCGTCAGTGCGTTTTTCGACGTACACATTGATCAGTTTTTCAACCACGTCAGCCATTTCGTCGGCTTTAAACGAAGGGCCTAGAATCTTACCGATGGCGGCGTTTTGGTTGGACGAGCCACCCAAGGACACCTGATAGAACTCTTCGCCTTTTTTATCCACGCCAAGAATGCCTATGTGACCGATATGGTGGTGCCCGCAGGCGTTCATGCAACCGGAAATATTCAACTCGATGTCGCCCAAGTCGTAGAGGTAATCCAAGTCTTCAAACCGTGCCTGAATCTGCTCAGCAATAGGAATGGACTTCGCATTCGCCAGCGAGCAGAAGTCGCCGCCGGGGCAGCAAATGATGTCGGTCAGCGTGCCAATGTTCGGGGTGGCAAAACCGTTAGCTTTGGCGGCTTCCCATAAAGCAGGTAAATCCTTAATTTTCACATCGGCCAAAATCAGGTTTTGGAAGTGGCTGACGCGCAGCTCGCTGAAGCTGAATTCGTCAGCCAGTTTTGCCGCCGCACGCATCTGTTTCGAATAGATGTCGCCCGGCGCAATGCCGGTTTTCTTCAGCGACAACGTCACCGCCGTGTAACCCGGTACCTTGTGCGCTGTGGTGTTGCGCTCAACCCAGTTGCGGAAACCTTTGCTGCTGGCTTTCAGTTCTTCTACGGCGGCGTCATTGGCGCTCAGCGTCGTGTCGTAATCAGGCGCACTGAAATGCTTAGCAACGCGATCAATTTCGGCTTGGGTCAACGTTCCTGTGCCGTCTTTCAAGTGCGCCCACTCGGCATCAACCCGAGCACGGAAGGCTTCAATTCCCAAGGCTTTAACCAGAATCTTGATACGTGCCTTATACTTGTTGTCGCGGCGACCGTGCTGGTTGTATACCCGCACAATGGCTTCGAGGTAGGTCAGCAAGTGCTGTTCAGGCAAGAATTCAGTAATCACTTGGCCGACCATCGGCGTACGGCCCAAGCCGCCGCCCACATACACACGGTAACCCACTTCATTCGCCGCATTACGGACGATCTGAACACCGATGTCATGCACTTGGATGGCCGCACGGTCGGTGCTGGTGGCGCTGTTCACTGCAATCTTGAACTTACGCGGTAAGAACGCGAACTCAGGATGAAAGGTTGACCACTGACGGATCAACTCACAATACGGACGGGGATCAACCACTTCGTCGGCCAATACACCGGCAAACTGGTCAGTAGTAGTGTTACGAATGCAGTTGCCGCTGGTTTGGATAGCATGCATCTGTACCGATGCCAACTCAGCCAAGATGTCTGGCACGCTCTCTAACGTTGGCCAGTTCAGCTGGATGTTCTGCCGGGTACTGAAATGCCCATAGCCACGGTCGTACTTGTCGGCGATGTCAGCCAGCTTAACCAATTGTGTGGAAGACAACATGCCGTAGGGGATGGCGATACGCAGCATCGGTGCATGGCGCTGTACATACAGGCCATTCTGCAAACGCAGAGGCAAGAATTCTTCTTCTTTCAAGCCACCCGCCAGATAGCGGTTGGTTTGCTCACGAAACTGGTTAACACGCTCGTCAACCAGTTGCTGATCATAATCATCGTATACGTACATGTACTGGGCCCGTAAAAGTCGGCTGAATTACTGAGGCGCCACGATAACAGAGGAGCCTTATAAGGAAAAAGATTAAATATTCATATTTGTCTGCGAATTTTGCATAAGCGATAGTGATATTTTCGCTAAGGGGTGCTGTATAGGTTGACGCGCATCTTACGGCAGCTATCATACCCTGCATTATATTTTCTGAAGTGGAAGGAATGCATTATGGGCAAGCCAACTAAGTTCACCGACAGCCAAGCTGACTCTATCGTTGCGACGGTCGTCATTGTTGTGATCGCCGCGGCTATCATTTTTTGGGTTGCTGGCGCGTAAGTGTATGAAGCATAAAAAAAGGGCCAACGGCCCTTTTTTTATGCCCGAATAACGCGTTAAACGTCGATAAACAACGACACGATATACACCAGCAAGAACATCAGGGCGAAGAACAGAAAGCCCAAAATCAATCCCACCACGATGAAGCGCAAGGGCGAAGAACTTTTCGAATCTTCTTCCCAATTCTTCTTGGACTGCACACCCAAAAACGCGGCCAGCACACTTTTGATGACACGCCACCAGCTGGGCTGTCCGGGCGGGTTAGCGGCCTTCTGGGGCTCTAACGTATTGTCTTCTACCATAGCAACAAGCCTATCTGATTATGTAAGCGGTCTTGCTGAAAGTCTTTGATGCCTTGCAAGCCCACGTTCAGCAGGTTCACAACATCCGACTTCAGTAATTTTCGCTCGCTATGGTATATGTGTTGTAGGTTGTCGAGCAACCGTGATAACTCCCAACGTAATGCAACATGGAACAGCGCTGCGGTTTCCAACTCTTCGCCCACGGCGGGTGAAATGTCACTGTCTTTCAACTCTTGCAACCACTCGTAATGTTCTGACGTCAGCACGCCAGCACTGTTAACCGCGCGGTGAATGGCCGCCAGAGAGTGGTAGCACGACGCCATCAGCTTGGACGGTTTGTCTCGCGGGAGCGCCGTCACCATGGCATACAGTGACATGTAGCACTGGTTCAGTTGATCCACCGACGCCAGTGATTGCTGTAAGAGAGCAGGCAGTTGATCTTCCGGTGTCACCAAGAATGACTTCACTTGCGCTTTGCTCAGCCCTTTGGTCAGCGCCTCATAGGTATTGCGGAAATGTGCGTCACTGGTGATGTGCAAAATATGTCGTGCGTGCCCAATGGTCATACCTTGCGGCCAGAGACGCACCGTCAGCAAATCCCACAGCAAGTCTGTCATGGCAACAACTTGACCGAGTTGCGACAGCGACTCTGCGCTTTTCTGGTTTGGGAAGCCGCTGCCATCGCAACGTTCATGTGACTCTTCTGTCGCCCGAATAATCAGGCTAGGCATCTTCTCAACCCGCTGCAGCAGTAACCCGGCCAACAGTGGATGTTGTTGGTATATCTCGCGTTTTTCCGGATCATCTTTGTTATCCAGTACGTCTTCATGCAGACACAGCACACCGAGGTCATGGCAAAGCCCGGCCACAAAAGCACCTTGTTGGAAGGGTTTATTTTGGCCCATGTGGAAAGCCAGCACGGCACCGGTGATGGCACAGAACAGGCTTTGTTGGTACAGCGATGGATAGCACTTTTGCAGCAAGGTCATCCAGTCCAATAAGCGCGGCAACTGGCCGAGAAAGGCGGCCAGTGTTTGAACGTTCCGCGTATCGAAAGTGGAGTTGACCAGCGTGGCGAGGTCTTCTGACTTGTTGATCTGCTGTTGCAGGTCCTCGAAGACATCCGCAGCGCTCAGGGCATGGCTCAGCCGAATGGAGTCAATCAGCGGCTTCTGCAGTTCGCCTTTGGCGATACGTTGGAGATTTTCTTGGGTCAGTTTATGACCAGCAGCGAAGAGCAGTCCATCTTCTGCATCCACAATGCGCTCGAGTGTAACGATACCCAGCTCTTCACTGACACGCGCCATATTGAGCGCTAAAGCACTCATGGCGCTGCTGTTGTTCTGCGGCATAAAAACGTCCTGATTTTTGCCTGAGTAGATGCTCCAAGATTAGTCGGTTAATCCGATTTAGCCAATCTTAAAACTCCAATATCAGGCATGACGTTTATATGACGTAACAGTGTGCAAATTACTTCGGCTCATACCCCAATGCCGGGCTCAGCCAACGCTCTAAAATATCCAGCTCCATGCCTTTGCGTTCTGCCAAGTCAATGATTTGGTCTTGTTGCACCTTGCCCAAACCAAAATAATCCGACTGCGGGTGACTGAAATACCAGCCGCTAACCGCCGAAGCAGGCCACATGGCAAACGAATCCGTTAGCGTGACTTGGGCGTTTTCTTCCGCGTTCAACAAGTCGAACAACGAACGTTTTTCGGTATGATCAGGGCAAGCAGGGTAGCCGGGTGCCGGGCGAATGCCGTGGTAACGCTCTTTGATCAGCTCTTCATTGCTGAGTGCTTCATCGGTGGCGTAACCCCAGTAGTCTTTCCGCACCATTTCATGCAGTTTTTCTGCAAAGGCTTCCGCCATGCGGTCGGCCAAGGCTTTCACCATGATGGAGTTGTAGTCGTCATGTTGTGCTTCGTATTCGGCGGTGATCTCATCGGCGCCCATGCCGGTGTTCACCACAAAACCACCGATGTAGTCGGGTGTGCCGACCGGGGCCACAAAATCCGCCAGCGACATATTCGGGCGACCTTCCGGTTTCTGCGTTTGCTGGCGCAGGTGAAACAGCTCTTTGATCGGCTGCGTGCGCGCTTCGTCGGCGTACACCGTGATGGTGTCCGGGCCGGTGCGGTTTGCAGGCCACAGGGCAAACACCGCTTGCGCCTTCAAACGCTTCTCGCTGACCAGCTTTTTCAACATGGCTTGCGCGTCGGCAAACAGCTTTTTCGCTTCTTCGCCAATCACTTTGTCGTCGAAAATGCGCGGGTACTTGCCGTGCAGTTCCCACGTAATGAAGAACGGCGTCCAGTCGATGTAGTCCACCAGTTCTTCCAATGGATAGTCACGCAATACATGCAGGCCAGGCTTCTTGGGCGCGGGCGGGGTGTAGTCGCTGAAATCCAGTTGCAGGCCGTTGGCGCAGGCTTGCTCGTAGGTGATCATGGCTTGTGACTTACGGTTTTTATTACGCTCGCGCACCTTGCCGTATTCGTCTTGCAGTTCTTGCCAGTATTCCGCTTTTCCGGTTTCACTCAACAGTCGTTGTGCGACGGAAACCGCACGCGAAGCGTCGGGCACGTACACCGTTACATCATTCTGGTACTGCGGTTCTATTTTAACCGCCGTGTGCGCTTTCGAGGTGGTCGCGCCGCCGA
Organism: Salinispirillum sp. LH 10-3-1; assembly: GCF_030643825.1. Lineage (GTDB taxonomy): Bacteria > Pseudomonadota > Gammaproteobacteria > Pseudomonadales > Natronospirillaceae > Salinispirillum. The sequence goes on along the minus strand of NZ_CP101717.1, from coordinate 1,981,486 downwards.
TCATCAACGGCAACTGGAATTTCTGCCGTTGCATCTCTTTGGCGAGGTGCACCATTTCATCCAACGACGGGGTGATCAAACCACTCAAGCCGATGATGTCGCAGTTCTGCTCACGCGCTGTTTTCAAAATGGTTTCGGCGGGCACCATAACGCCCAAATCGACCACTTCAAAGTTGTTGCACTGCAACACCACGCCGACGATGTTCTTGCCGATGTCGTGTACGTCGCCTTTCACTGTCGCCATCAAAATCTTGCCCTTGGGCTTTGAGGCAGCGGACTTTTCCGCTTCGATGTAAGGGATCAAGTGCGCCACGGCTTGCTTCATAACGCGGGCTGACTTTACCACCTGGGGCAGGAACATTTTACCCGCGCCGAACAGGTCACCCACCACGTTCATGCCGTCCATCAACGGCCCTTCAATCACTTCGATGGGGCGGGTGGCTTGTTGCCGGGCTTCTTCGGTGTCTTCAATGATAAACTGCGTCAAGCCTTTCACCAGCGCGTGCTCAATGCGCTTGTTCACCGGCTGTTCGCGCCAGCTCAAGTCTTCCACGCGCACTGCGCCGCCTTCACCTTTATAGCGTTCGGCCAGTTCCAACAGGCGGTCGGTGCCGTCTTCGCGGCGGTTCAGTACCACGTCTTCCACGGCTTCTTTCAGCTCGGATGGAATGTCGTCGTACACCACCAACTGACCGGCGTTTACGATACCCATGTTCATACCGGCCTTGATGGCGTGGTACAGGAACACCGAGTGAATGGCTTCGCGCACCTTGTCGTTACCCCGGAACGAGAACGACACGTTCGACACACCGCCGCTGATGGACGCGTAGGGCAGGTTCTTGCGAATCCAGCGCGTGGCTTCGATGAAGTCCACCGCGTAGTTGTTGTGCTCTTCAATGCCGGTAGCAATGGCGAAAATATTGGGGTCGAAAATGATGTCTTCTGGCGGAAAACCGATGCCGACCAACAACTCATAGCTGCGCTGACAGATTTCGCGCTTACGGGCAGCAGTGTCGGCTTGGCCCACTTCGTCAAACGCCATCACCACCACGGCCGCGCCATAACGCATGCACAGGCGAGCGTGTTTCAAGAAGGCTTCTTCGCCTTCCTTCATGGAAATGGAGTTAACAATGGCCTTGCCTTGTACGTGCTTCAGGCCGGCTTCAATGACTTCCCACTTGGAGGAGTCGAGCATGATGGGCACACGGCTGATGTCGGGCTCGGAAGCGATGAGGTTGAGGTAATGCGTCATGGCTTCTTTCGAATCCAACATGCCTTCGTCCATGTTGATGTCGATGATCTGCGCGCCGTTGTCGACTTGCTCACGGGCGACGGTCAGTGCCTCGTCGTACTCTTCTTCTTTGATCAGGCGGCGGAACTTGGCCGAGCCCGTCACGTTGGTGCGCTCACCCACGTTGATGAAGATGATGTTGTCTTCGTCGACAAAAGGCTCCAAGCCGCTCAAGCGCAGGCGAGGGGTGATCTCGGGGATCTTACGCGGCTTGTAATTAGGCATGGCGTCGGCCATGGCTTTGATGTGCGCTGGCGTAGTACCGCAGCAGCCACCGACGATGTTCAGGAAGCCGCTTTCAGCGAAGTCCTTAATGGTCACCACCATCTGGTCGGCTTGTAAGTCGTATTCGCCGAATTCGTTGGGCAAGCCAGCGTTCGGGTGGGCGGACACATAGGTGTCGGCGATGTCCGACAGCGCCTCAACGTATTGGCGCAGTTCATCCGGGCCCAAGGCGCAGTTCAAGCCAATCGACAGAGGTTTGGCGTGCTTCACGGAATACCAGAAGGCTTCGGTGGTTTGGCCCGAAAGTGTGCGGCCGGAGGCATCGGTGATGGTGCCGGAAATCATAATCGGCAGTTCAATGCCGGTGTCTTCAAACGCTTGCTGCACGGCAAAAATGGCCGCCTTGGCGTTCAAAGTATCAAAAATGGTTTCGATCAAAATCAGGTCGGCGCCGCCTTCGATCAAGCCTTTGGTGGCTTCCACGTAGTTTTCGACCAATTCGTCGAACGACACGTTGCGGAACGCGGGGTTATTCACGTCGGGTGAAATCGACAGGGTGCGGCTCGTTGGCCCTACCACACCGGTAACCCAACGTGGTTTGTCGGGTGTTTCTAAGGTTTTGGCGTCGGCCACGCGGCGGCACAGTTCCGCCCCGGCTTTGTTCAGTTCGTAGGCCAAGTCTTCCATGCCGTAGTCCGCTTGCGACACGCGGGTAGAGTTGAACGTATTGGTTTCAATGATGTCAGCACCGGCATCGAGATACTGGCGGTAAATGCCTTCAATCACCGCAGGCTGGGTGATGGTGAGCAGGTCATTGTTGCCTTTGATGTCGCGGTGGTAATCGGCGAAGCGCTCGCCGCGGTAGTCTTTTTCTTCCAAGCTGTGTGACTGAATCAGCGAGCCCATGCCGCCGTCGAGGATCAGTATGCGTTCCTTAATGGCTTGGTGGAGCTGTTGGATGCGAGTACTGCGATCAGTCATAACGTCTCTCGAAAGCGGTGGGTAAAATGTTTGACAACTATATCAAAAAACTTTGATATAGTTAAAGTGTAATTTCAAGTGCTTGAAAAGTCGCGGGCTCTCGGGGTATGCCTCCATACCGCCAATCAACCGTAGGAGGCCAGCCCTCTGGCCGAATGTTTGACGGATGACGGGCAACAGCGTCCTCGGCAATTGCTCCTGCATCGCTCTACCTCCGGCATCCTTGCCGTCCCTAGATATAACGCTTTGCTCTTCCGTAGGAAAGCAGCCCCCTGCGCGATTGTCCGGCCAGAGGGCTGGCCTCCTACGGGATAGAACACCCTCACAATAACCTAGTATATTAATCAGGTATTCAGTTCTCTCTCCGCATTAGGTACAATCCCCCCATCGAATTCATAATCCTTCAGAGATGATTGTATGAGCAGTGTAGTGTCCGTATCGCTTGGCGCACAAAAATACCTTGCCGGGCTGTTGGAACGCCAGAACGTTGAAGGTATGGCTGTGCGTATTTTTGTGACCCAGCCCGGCACCAAATACGCCGAAACCTGCTTGGCGTATTGCCGTCCCGGCGAAGAAAAGGCAACCGACCACCATTTTGAGTTAGAGCACATCTCCCTGTACCTGGAAGAGAACAGCCTGCCGTACTTGGAAGAAGCGGAAGTCGACTTTCAAGAAGACAAGATGGGCGGCCAGTTAACCATCAAAGCGCCGAACGCAAAAATGCCCAAGGTGTCGTCTGACAGCCCGATCAACGAGCGCATCAACTACGTGTTGCACACCGAAATCAACCCCGGCTTGGCGTCACACGGCGGTGAAGTGTCTTTGGTGGAAATCACGAAAGACATGGTTGCCGTGTTGAAGTTTGGCGGTGGTTGCCAAGGTTGCAGTGCGGTCGATTTAACGCTGAAAGAAGGCGTGGAAAAAACGCTGCAGGAGCGTATTCCAGAGCTAACCGGCGTGCGTGATGTTACAGACCATAGCCAGACTGAAAACGCCTATATGTAGCTAGAAACTACTACGCTCACTCTGGCAGCGTTAAAATTCTCCAACAAGATCGTCTGGAACGATTTTGCATGCCAACCCCGCAGGGGTCAGGCCCAAGGAGGGGCCTGATAAAACTGCTCACCTACATTGAGTGGGCTCCCTATTTTATTAAAATTTTGCCTTGTCAGAGCTTCGCTCGTAACGCTTCTAGACCACCATTTGCAGTGGGTTGATGTCTAGGCTGGCTGCACATGCCGTCGGGTAATAAACCAGACGGGGTGCAGCACCAACCAAGCATAAACCCCCACACCCACCGCGATACCCAACAACGTCACCCAGTCAAATACCGTTGTCACCATACTAAGCTGCGAACCGGTTAAGAACGGCACCACTACGATCGACAGCAAACCAACGGCAATACTCACCCACAATGCCTTTCGGCATTGGCATTCCCGCGTACGATAGCCGCTGGTGCGTGCAATCACCTGCACCCCTACAAGCAAGGCCACAGCCAACACAATCCACGTTAAGAACGGCAATGCGGTGTACCACAGTACGGTCAAAATTCCAGAAATACCCATAACCATTCTCCCCTAAATGCGGCCATCAAGCATGGCGTAGTATGCGGGTTTCAACATTTGCTCTTTCATCACCCATACGGCCCAAGACTCGTCTTTCGGGTCTATAAAAGGGAAAGAGGGCAGCATCACGCCGTTGTAGCCAAACTCCACCAACATGGCCTTGCCAATCCCGGTGATCAGCGGGCAAGAGGTGTAGCCGTTGTGGCTGGCTGTGAGCGCTTGGCCCTGCATAACCGCAATGAGGTTTTCCTCCACGACGGGCGTTTGCATTTTTACACTGGCCGCAGTTTTGTTCACTGGCGCGCCGATCACATCGCCCAACCCAAACACCTCAGGGTAGCGGTTGTGCTGCATCGTATGCTGGTCTACATCCAACCAATTGCCGGCAAACGGGCCGTCTTGCCAGACCAAGTCGCTTTGTCGAACCGGGTCGGGCGCGCTCATCGGGGGAACGACATGGATGAACTCATAGTCGGTTTCATGCACGGTACCATCGGTGCGCTCAAACCGTGCTTTGCGAGCAGGGGCGTCCAGGGCGACAAGTTTATGGAAATCGTGGCGCGTAACGCCTTGGTCGTCCCAGCGCTGCTTCACAAAGTCGTTGTAGTAATCGAGGCCAAATACGCGGTTTCCCGGTGCGTAAAAGTGCACGTCGTACTGATCTCTGCGCCCGGTATTTTCCAGCCGAGACAATGTAGTGAACGCCATTTTTAATGGCGCACCGGCACATTTGATGGGGGTAGGGGCGAGGGTAAAAATACCCTTACCAGAGCCCTTGTTGATCCACTGATCGATCATGGTATTGGTTTTCATCGCGTTGTCGCGGCTGTCGTAAACGCAGCCAATGCCATGTTCACCAATCATGTCATGAGAAAAGCCTTCAATGTGGTCGTAGTTGACCTGCAAGCCGGTGGCGACCACGAGGAAGTCATAACCAAGAGTTTGGCCATTACTTAACACTACGCGCTTGGACTCTGGCTCAAACGTACTCACCTGCGCCTGTATCCAGTTGATGCTGCTTGGCACCCATCGGTTATTTTGGCTCATCACGTCATTGGGGTGCCATAAGCCGGAAGCTACCAACGTCAGTCCGGGCTGGTAGGTGTGTGCTGTGCGGCTATCAATTAGCGTAATTTCGGCTAACGGGAGACGGCGGGCCAAGCGGTTGGCAAGAGCAATGCCGCCCGCACCCGCGCCAACAATGACTATGCGACCACGCACGTTATTGGTTTTGGCTAGCGTACTGGCGGCGGGAACCATCCCCAGTGCACCCGCACTGAGGCCGAATTTCATGAGGTTGCGGCGAGAAAGCCGAAAGGTGCCGGGCGAGGTATCTTTCATGGCGGTGACCTTTGCGTTGTTAGTATTATTTAAATCTAATAAATAAATACATAATAATATATACAACAAAAGTCTAATATTGACCTGGATCAGTGTTTATGGTTTGAGAAAAGGGACAAAAAAGAAAATTCCAGAGGCGAAAAGCTAGCTAGGCAAAAAATCCCGAGAACGCACAGCTTACTCATTGTAAGTGAGCATTTGAGGGCTTTTTTAACAACGCTAGCTTGAGAAAAGGGAGTTTTCAAACTCTCAATAGCAGAATCACACTGGCCAGAATCAAACCCATCCCCACCCATTCCTTGCCGCGAATGGGCTCTTTAAACAGCCGCCAGGTAATAAACAGCGTAAAAAAGAACTCGACTTGCCCCAGTGTTTTCACCAACGCCGGGTTCTGTAAGCTCATGGCGGTGTACCAACCAATCGACCCCAACGCACTGGTTAAACCAATGAATACCGCCCAGCCCAGGTGTTGCGGAATCTGCCGAAACAACCCCGGCTCGCGCCACGCCAGCCAAACCGTCATCAGGACCAATTGCATGATCATCATGCTCACCAGCACCACACCTGCGGCATGCACTGGAGGTAAACTCAATTGCCGACTGCTGTAGTGAATGCTCAGCGCGGTGAGGGCAAAACAGAACCCCGACAACAGCCCCAAGCCGGTGGCCGGTGTCAGCCACGCCTTCACACGCTTGAACTCTTCCGGCAACGACAGTGCCACAATGCCCGCCATACCGACCAACACCGACAGCCAACCGCCCAACGACAGCGGTATCGCAATCAACGCGCCCAGCGCACCGACTGCATCAACGCCGCAAACAGGGTATAGGCCACCCAAGACATCGCCATGCTCCAATACTGCAAAGCACGCATTATGCGCAAAGGCCGGAGCTAGCGATAAGGAAAGATATTTATACTAAGCATGCAAAACGGTTATGTGACACGGTAAGGCAGGTCTGCTCGTAGAGAAAAAGCACCTGCCGAAATGTTGCGGGTGTAAACACCCGCCCTATAGCGGCACCACCGACAACGGCGGCTCTAATACAATCTCAATACGCCGGTTCTGCCGCCGTGTGGCTTCATCCACCTCTGCTGCCAACGGTTGTGTATCCGCCATGCCCACGGCTCGCATGCGATCACGCGGTGCGCCCATGCGAATCATTTCCCGCACCGCCGCCGTTGCTCGTGCCGCACTCAGTTCCCAGTTAGTGGGGTAGAGCACGGCCAGCTCGCGGGTAATGGTACGAGAATCCGTATGGCCTAACACGGAGATCCGATAGTCGGGGAAACTGCCCAGTGCCCGAACAACTTCGCGTAAGGTCGCCACTGAGTCTTCATTCAATTCAGCCGAACCGGACGCAAACAACACGCGTTCCGGCAACTTAATGATGGTGGTGCCGCTGTCCAAACGCTCCACTAATTGCTGACGTTCAGAGTCGAGCAATTCCAAGGTGCTTTGCAACTCGTCCAACGCCTGCTGTTCTTCGTTTAAGCGGCTGGCTAATTGGCTCACCTGTTGTTGTTGCTCCTCCAGCGCTGCTCGCTGCTCCTCAATCTTCGCTTCTTGCGCTGCAGCCTGTTCGCGCGCTGCGGCTAACTCCTCACGCAACGAACTCAACAGCGCATCGGCGTCACTTCCCATGGCCGACGTGCGTTCATAATCCGCCCGTACCTGCGCCAGAGTTTGCCGCGTGGCTTCCAGCTCTTGTTGGGCCTGTGCTAGTTGTTGTTCTAGTTCGCGGATCGCCGCCGTACGCTGTGCATCGGTTTGGCTGAGGCGCGATTCCAGCGTCACCACGCGGTTGCGCAGATCATCCTGCTCGCGCACCGCCTGTTGCTGGTTCAGCGACAGCATCTGATTGCTCTGCCGCAGCTGGTCCCGCTCGGTTTTATACTGCTCACCGGCGTAGTAAAAATACCCCGCCACACTGCCAAGCGCGATAGCCGCTATCGCACCAATGATGGATGCCTGACTGCCATTCATAGTCTCTTAGCCTTAACAATTGGTTACGTAGTTAACAATGTAGACCATAGAATGATATTTGCCTGCTTTATAGCGACTATTTGTAAGCGTTTGCACAAGGACTTTCCAGCCTTCACGCGCTTTGTATTATACTCGCGCCATCTATAATTCCGGGAGTGTACTGTGACCACGAAAATGGCCGATGTAATACTGGTAGGGGCGGGCGCAATGAGCGCCACACTTGGGAATTTACTCAAACATCTCGACCCATCCTTAACGATCACCATGATCGAAAAGCTCGATGCCGTGGCCATGGAAAGCTCCGATGGCATGAACAACGCAGGCACTGGCCACGCGGCCTATTGCGAACTCAATTACACACCTGAAAAAGACGACGGCAGCCTGGACCTCAGCAAAGCCTTTGACATCAACGGTGCGTTTGAGCGCAGCTTGCAGTTCTGGTCTTACCTCGTGAAGAAAGGCGCCTTGCCTGAACCCAGTCAATTCATTAACCCCGTACCGCACCTCAGCTTTGTTTGGGGCGAAAAGAACGTTGAATTCTTGCGCAAACGCTACGAAGCCATGCACGCCATTCATCTGTTCAGCGACATGGAATACAGCGAAGACCACGCCGTACTGAAAGAGTGGATGCCGTTGGTCATGCAAAACCGTGACCCGAACGAACCCGTTGCCGCCACACGCGTGACCTACGGTTCCGATGTGGATTTCGGCTCTTTGACCCGCAACCTCGTGAAGAACCTGGAAAAAAGCGACGGATTTAACCTACTGCTCAGCCACCGGGTAGAGACCATTCGCAAACAACCCGAAGGGCATTGGACGTTAAAAATTCGCCACGAAGAAACCGGCGAAAGCCAGATCATCGGCACCCGTTTCCTGTTTTTAGGGGCCGGTGGTGCAGCCTTGCCCTTGTTGCACAAATCGGGCATCCCCGAAGCCGAGAAATACGGCGGTTTCCCCGTCAGCGGTCAATGGCTAGTGTGCGATGACCCGAGCATCGTAGAACAACACCGCGCCAAGGTGTACGGCAAAGCCGCCATAGGTGCGCCGCCGATGTCCGTTCCGCACTTGGATACCCGCATCATCAACGGCAAACCCGCCTTATTGTTTGGTCCGTTTGCCGGCTTCACCACCAAATTCCTGAAGAACGGCTCGGTGCTGGACTTACCCAAATCGGTCAACAAAGGCAACTTACTGCCCATGCTGTCGGCCGGGGTAGACAACATGGCCCTCACCAAATACCTGATGACCGAAGTCATGCAGTCGCACGAAGACCGCATGAACTCACTTCGTGAATTCTACCCGGACGCCAAAAGTGACGACTGGAAGCTGGCCGTAGCCGGGCAGCGCGTGCAAATTATTAAACACGACCCCAAAACCAAACGCGGCAAACTGGAATTCGGTACCGAAGTGGTTACTTCTTCAGATGGCTCCTTGGCCGCCTTGCTGGGCGCATCGCCCGGCGCGTCGACCGCTGTAAAAGCCATGATTGAAGTGCTCAGCCGTTGCTTTAAAGAACGCCTGGAAACCCCGGAATGGGATGCCAAAATGAAGGAAATGATCCCTTCCTACGGTAAAACCCTGCGCGACGAACCCGAACTGCTGAAACAAGTGCGGGCGTACACGCTGGAAACCTTGCAGTTGCGGCGCTAAACAGCCTGAACTACTCAAATAAAAAAGGCGGCCAACTGGCCGCCTTTTTTATTTCGTTCCAAAAATCTTATCCCCAGCATCCCCTAAGCCGGGAATGATGTAGCCTTGTTCGTTCAGGTGAGAGTCCACCGCCGCCGTATACAGCGTGACATCCGGGTGAGCTTCACCCAAGGCCTTAATACCTTCCGGCGCAGCCACTAACACCAACGCCCGAATGTCCTGACAGCCTTTCTCTTTCAATAAGTCTATGGCTGCAATCATCGAACCGCCGGTGGCCAACATAGGGTCCACCACAATGGAAATACGCTCTTGGAGGTCAGACGCCAGCTTCTGAAAATAATGCACCGGCTTTAACGTCTCTTCATCGCGGTACACACCCACCACACTGATGCGCGCCCCCGGCAAATGCTCCAACACACCGTCCATCATCCCCAAACCGGCACGCAGAATAGGTACCACCGTAATCTTCTTCCCTTGAATCTGCTCTACATCAACCGGCCCGTTCCAGCCTTCTATGGTGACCGCCTCGGTCGCTAAATCAGACGTCGCCTCGTACGTCAGCAAACTACCGACCTCAGCCGCTAACTCGCGGAAATTCTTTGTACTGATGTCGCCACGGCGCATCAGACCAATTTTGTGCTTAACCAAAGGGTGATTAACGGTAATAACGTTCATGCGGGGTTCTCCTTACTGATGCTGGAATTGTGCATGATGGGTCAAAATTCAGCAAACCAATAAAACCTTTGCAATGAGAAGGGTAATGGTCTAAAAATAACTCAATGCTTGCGGCTTCATCACTGCCGCGCGGCAACAATGCTTGAAGACGGTAGGGCGGTAGCCAAACAATTAACGTTAGATTTGTCTAATGTTCTTGTCGTAGGAGCGCAGCCCTCTGCGCGAATAATGTTCTCTATTACACGACCATTCGGCATGCCGCGTTGTCAAATAGCGGCGGAAAGACCACCGCTAACCCGCAACTGAATACGAAAACTAATCACAACTGGCTAAGTGAAAACGCCGTGTTCATAGAGTAAGACTAGCAGATCTTTCGCAAATGTGTACGTTTTGATGTAACCTAAATTTTATGAAATAGAATTCTCTTTAATGATGTAGGCATGGTGCATAAGGGAGCATTTAAAATATTCAGAGGAAAAAGCTTGCTAGGTGAAAACTCTAAAGAATCAGCTTTATAGTATTATTCAAATAAGGAATAAAATGAAAAGAATATTCATAGTATTATTTGTATTTTTAATTGGCTGTAATGACAAAAAAGAAGAGGTGTTTGATCATGACAATGAAAATGCAGTAGTTTCAGATACAACAATATTTGATCTGGATGATATTGAGGTTAATGTATATCTAAACAATTTAAATGTCATGTTTGATGTAAAAAATATTTATAAAGAATTAGATTATAATAACTTAGATGAATATATTTTTACATACGATGCAACGTCAACAGACGCAAGAGTAAAATTAGTCGATAATGTATTGCTAATAAATCCTATAGAGAATTCTATAGAAAATTCCATAGAATTGCCCATAACAATTAATGGTTATAGAGAAGACTGGTGGGATGGTGATACATTTGTTGAAATTAATGTAAAATACAATATTAATTTCATTGAAAAACCAGAAAATAATGTAAGTGGCCTTTATATTTATACGGTTAATCCATTAACAGCTACAACTGTATCAGTTGATTTAACTAATTATAAAGCGATTAATAATAATGAAGATTTAGGTAATAAGATGGTGTCTGATTCAATAACTCTGTCTGAATACAATATAAAAGATACCGATTGTCAAAGTGTGAAAAACAATCAAGAATTTACTTTATATCTTGATTTTGAAGAAAGAGATTATACACAATTGATAGAACGTTGTTTGTTTATTAAAGAAAATAATATTGTAAATGATATTATTCAAGCATATTTTTTACCTGAAAAAATAGATATGGTCGTAGGTTTTACGGATAATAATAGTGTTAATATAGATTTTTACCATTTTGATCATTCTATAAAGTTTGATCATTTTAATAGAAATAATCAAATAACAATTGAAGAAGATATGTCATTATTTAATCGTGATTTTTTTACTTACAATAATAAAATTGATTTTTACAGTGATAATCAATACAAATTTTTAACCACTGTTTTTTCTTATAGAGTGGCTGATGTGAAAAATAATGAATTAGTAATATTTAGTCCCTTTTCAGAAAATTATGAAACTGTTGGGTTCAATAACAACATTGAAATAATTAATACTCTAAATACAACTGATTTTCTTTTAATAAAAGAAAGTACAAGCCTGAATGAATATACTGTTTGGTCTGTTGATAGATTGTTAAATAAAGAAATAATCACTACCGTTAATAACGTTGAAAAAATTAAAGTGAATTCAAAAAATGAAATATTTTTTATGACTAATAATATGGGTAATAAAGAATTAAAGAAAGTTGATTTAATGACTAAAACAGAAACAATCATTATTGAAAATACTGATAATTTAAATACTGTATATGGCTGGTTTATAAACGGGCCACATCACTTTCTGATAGGTGATTTTAATGGCGTGGATAATATTGTTAAAATCAATGAAGATAGCTTTGAAGTATTGATAGAAGCTGTTGTAACCCATGATATACGATACATAAAAGATAATTACTTTGTCAATGTACCGAATTACGATACATTTAGAATTAATGGTGAAGTCAGTGAAGATAATAAGCGTGGAGTATTAACATATGATATTCAAGAAGCAATTATTTCAATCATAATGACCAATTCTCGTGGTCAAGAAGAATTGGTGACATTTTATGAACATAAAAATAGTCCAGGTGTTTTATTATCTTCACCAACAAGTAATACCTTATCAAGAAGCATTCAACCAATAAATATGAATTTAGAAGATATAGTATCTTTACTTGAAAATGTAGAAACAACGATAAATTGGGTGGATAAATCACACGCACCTTTAAATAGAATTTATGGTACTTCAAGACAATTTGAAAACAATGTGATTTTTGGCGAAGAAGTCACAGATAATAATACCAATACAGGGCGTTTTTTATTACATTCAAGATTTACGTATTTGACAAGTGCAGAACAAGCAGAATCCTTAAAAGGTAATACACTGTTTAATTCAGAGTATACGGTATACGAAAATCATAATGATGTGTACCATTATGATGGTTATGCAAAAAATTGGTTAATATTTGACACCTATAATAAAGAAAACGGATTTACTGAAATTGATTGTTCTTGGATAAAACAAGGGAATAACAGCAATTATCAAACAGAGACGTTTAATGTATTTGAAAAATCAAAAGAAATTCGTTCTTTAAATAATAAATTATATATAGCGAAAAATAGTAAATTAGAGATATATAATATTGAGGAGTACTTTAATGATTTATGTCAATCGAACGGCTCTACATATAATTAACTATTCTATAAGTAGTGTTTTTTTAAAATAAAAATATCGGTGTAAGCGGTGACGCCATTTATCGTAGCGACTAAGCCTGATTTAGAGCCGAAAAATGCCAATGACATAGAAAAGGAGGGGGCACTGATCCTGCCTCTATAAATTATCTTGCCCCGATAAAACGGACGCCGGTTCATTTATGCGGCTCCCTGTTCATATTCTAGCGAGCTTTGGTAACCCCAAAGACCAGAGTGCAGTCACCAAGGGTTACAGAAGTCGTTAGTGTACTCTTGCACGGCGGAATGCAGTCCATAGTGGGTTTTGTAATTGATGATTCGTATTAATTCTTCTTTCAGTGAGTGAAGAACGTAATATCTTATTTTAAGCTTTTGGCGTTTATTTAAATGTTACATAAAAAATTATTCTGCGCACATTCTACAATTTCCACAAGAATATAAAAAGGAAAAAGTTTATTTTATTTTTTGAAATGCATATAATGAATGTCTAATTTTAAATTAAGGAAGGATAATGAAAAAGATACTCGCAATAGTCGGGCTATTTTTCCTAGTAGGGTGTAATGATTCAAGTGGCGGCTCGTCAGATAACGGTTCTGATAATTACAACGATAACGATAACCCAATCGATGAAAATGAAAATTCATTTAAAGAAGTAAATCTTGGAGCAATAGAGAGTACGTTGTATTTAAACGATTTGAGTGTTATTTATGATATTCGTAAAGATATAGATAATTCAAACGAAATGACTGATGATATCAATGGGTTTGAAATGACGTATTCTATTGAGTCTGCAACCGATGATCGTGTAAAATTAATTGATAATATCATTGCAGTGTACCCTTTTGAGCATACAACTGCAGAAACAATAACTGTACCTGTAAAAGCTGAAGCGGTTAAAACAGATTTTTGGGGTAATGAAGAAGTTATTGAAATAAATATTACTTATACCTTTAATTTGATAGATACCCCATTGGGTAACGAAAGTGGTTTGTATGTGTATACGGTAAAATATCTTGAAACTGTGCCAGTCATTCCAGATTTGAGTAATTATAAAGCAATCAATACGAATGTTGATTTAGATAATAAAAAAGTATCCGATGCATTAACGATTGCAGAATACAATATTAATCTAAATAATTGTCAAGAAATAAAAGATAACAATGCATTTACGTATCATCACAGTTATGTGAGAAATAATGCATTAGAAGAAAACAGACAATCACAAATTATAAACCGTTGTTTATTTGTAAATGATAATAATAATGTAGTTAATGATATGGTTCAAACATACTTTTTACCTCAAAGTATGACTATGAGCGTAGGTTATGCAACAAACAACGAAGTGAATGTTGATTTTTATAATTATGATCATTCTATTACGTTTAATTATTGGAACGATAACAATTCTTCTAGTGATATTGAAGACATTAAGCCTGTAATGGATCGTGATTTTTTCACGCATAATAAAGCAATTGATTTTTACAGTGATAATGCATATGAATTTTTAACCACTGTTTTTTCTTATAAAGTAGCTGATGTTAAAAATACTGATTTGATGATATTCAGTCCATTTACTGAAAATTATGATGTTGTTTCGTTTATGAATAATATCGAAATTGTAGAAGCACAAAATAAAACCGATTTTATCATAGTGAAAGAAGAAACCGGATTTAATGCATTTTCATTTTGGACAGTGGATAGAGAATTAAATAAAGAATTGATTGTATCTAACGTAAATGACATTGAATGGATTAATGTGAATGGCCGTAATGAATTAATGTATATCAATCAATCGTTTGATAAAAAAGAATTGATTGCTATTGATATAGTTACAAAAAACGAAAGAACAATTATTGATTACACTGATAGTTTAGGAACGGTGTATGGTTGGTTTGTAAGTGGGCCACACAATTTCTTAATAGGTACTTTTAATGGAACGCAATATGTTGTAAAAATCAATAATGATGATTCATTTGAATTGATGATGGAGCCTGTTATAAATCATGAATTAAGATACATCGTAAGAACAGATATATCTTATTATGTCGTAGTAAAAGATGATTATGACACATTAACAATTCAAGAAGAAGTTAGTGAAAGAAATAACAAAGGTGCTTTAACATACAGTCAAACAGAAGTAGCAATAACCGTTGTAATGGCTAATGCACGTGGTCAAGAAGAATTGGTGACATTTTATGACAATGTAAATGAGGTAAATATGTTTGCATCATTAACCAGTAATTCTTTATCTCAAAGTATTAAGCCAGAATTAGACGAAAATACAGATTTAGAAGATATTAGAACACTTTTAGGGAATGTTGAAGTCAGTATAGATTTTGTAAACAAAACAAGTGCTAATATGTATAGAATTTATAGTTCTGTCGATAGAATGGTGGATACGGTCGTTTTTGGAGAAGAAACGATTGACAACAATACAAATACAGGAAGATTTTTAGTTTATAACGATTTCACATATTTAACACAAGAAGATAGATTATCTGAAATAAAAGGAGAATTCAATTTTCAAAATAATTATGAAGCATACACAAGTTTCGATGACGTATATCATTATGATGCGTTTGAAAAAAATTGGTTAATGTTTGAATTTTATTCAAAAGAAAACAGTGTAAGTGATGCAGAAATAGATTGTGTATGGATAAGAAATGGTAATAATTCTAATAATGAAAGTGAAAATATGCAAGTATTTGAAAATGTATTAGATGTAAAAGCATTGAATAATAATTTGTATATAAAAACTTTAAGTAATGTTGAAAAAGTAGAAATTAAGAATTATTTCAATAATTGTTATTCAGACGCATTTAATTACAATTAAGCTTCTATTTGAAAATTTTTAACGGCCGCCGATAGCGCGGCCTTCATGGTCAAGCTAAACCGGACACTTTCTGTTTCTGATTTTTCAAGCGAATCGGTGGCGCGTCATCGTTCGTTGAATGCAGTAGTACTAAGGGAAGTATCAAAAACACCATGAACCCATCCGACACGCTAAACGCAATACAGATCCGTCGCTTTTGCCCTGGCGAAGAGGCGGCGCTGTTTGACGTTTACTACTCAGCAATTCACCTCATCGCTATTCGAGATTATAGCGAGGTTCAGGTGAATGCTTGGGCGCCTGCAGATTTGGATAAGGATCTCTGGGCGAGTCGAATAAGCGGCATAAACCCCTTTGTTGCTGAGATCAACGGTGAAGTGGTTGGCTACGCTGATGTTCAGGAGAATGGTTACATCGACCACTTCTTTGTCTCTGGTAAGCACCCAAGGCAAGGCATTGGTAGGTCTCTTATGGAGACGTTACTTTCTGAAGCAAAACGCCTTGAGGTTACCGAGCTTACTTCAGACGTCAGCAGAACGGCGCAGCTATTTTTCGAACGGTTTGGATTTCTGGTGGTCGAGCAGCGGGTGCCTATTGTTCGCGGTGTCGAGGTGCCTAATGCACTCATGCGCCGACTACTCTCCCATCACCTTTAGTTACCTTGGGTACCGTGAATGAACAGTGATGATTTGCACCACAAGTATAGGCGTGGGCAGAGTGCAGTGCTCCCTATAAGGTTCCGGGGTTGAGCGTCCATGTGGCGTAGGTTAATACCGCAGCGAAGCTGACCCAGGCAAAGTAGGGTGCAAGCAGCAGCGCGGCTACTTTGTTCAGGCGCCAAAACGCGACAATGAGGGCGGCGATCAGCACCCACAGTATCAGTATTTCAATAAACGCCACTGCGCCCAAACGCCAACTGAAAAACAGCGATGTCCACAGGGCGTTGGCGACCAACTGAACCAGAAACAGCCCGAGCGCGAAACCCGCTTGGCGAAAGCCGTATACGCGCCATACCATCCATGCCGCAATGGCAATGATCAGGTATAGGGCGCTCCATACGGGGCCAAACAGCCAAGGCGGCGGTGCCCAACGTGGCAGTTCGAGGCTCAGGTAAAATGACTCCGCGCGCACCGACGCCATTGCCCCCAGGGCCGCTGCGGCGAAGGTCGCGGCTAACCAACCTGCTAGGCCGATGGTTTGTTTCAGCAATGTCATCTCGGTATCTGCTCTGTTTGCGCTCATTTGAGTTTATACGCTATCACATAATCCCCAATGGTGGTGCCCACGGAGCCATGCCCGCCAGCCACCTGAACCACCATCTGTTCACCTTGGCTGTTCAGGTAAGTCATTGGCGTAGCTTGTCCGCCTGCCGGTAGGCGAGCCTGCCATATCTGTTCACCGGTGGCGAGGTCGTAGGCGCGCAGGTAGTCGTCTACCGTTGCGGCCAGGAAGACTACGCCGCTTTCGGTGATGATGGGGCCACCAATGCCGGGTACGCCCATTTTAATGGGTAGCGGAATGGGTGAGAGGTCCCTAATCGTTCCGTTTCTGTGCTTGTAGGCAATTTCACCGGTTTTTAGGTCAACCCCGGCCACATAACCCCAAGGAGGTTGCTGGCAGGGTACGCCAATCATCGACAAGAAGGGCTTCATGTCCACGGCGTAGGGTGCGCCTTCATTGGAGTTCAGGCCTTGCTCACCTTGGTTGGTTTCGCCCAGGTCTGCGCCGTCTTTCTCGACTAAACGCTGAATGAAGGCCATGTCCAATGGCATGCCGAACATCACTTGGCGTTTCGGGTCTACGGCGATGCCGCCCCAGTTGAACACACCAAAGTTACCAGGGTAGACCAGTGTGCCCTGCACCGATGGCGGGGTGTACTGGCCTTCGTAACGCAGTGACTTGAACTGAATCCGGCAGATCATTTGGTCCAGCACAGTGGCGCCCCACATGTTTTTCTCGGTCATGGTGGGTGGGCGAAACGTCAGCGCTGAAATCGGTTGAGTTGGCGCGGCTTCGTCTAAATCAACGGTGCCTTGTGGTGCGGGCAGCTCGGTGATCGGGAAGATGGGCTCGCCGGTTGCGCGGTTCAGCACATAGATGTCGCCTTGTTTGGTCGGTACGACTAAGGCGGGTTGTACGCCGCTGTCGGTATCCAAATCAATCAGTGAGGGTTGGGCGGGGGTATCCATGTCCCACAGGTCGTGGTGCACAAACTGTTGCACCCACGCTACTTGGCCGGTTTCCAGGCTCAGGGCTACGACAGAGCTTGAGTAGGTGCCATCCTCTTCCGAGCGGTACCAACCCAGTTGGTCGGGCGTGCGGTTGCCCATGGGGAAGTAAATCAGCCCCAGTTCTTCGTCGGCACTGGCAATGGCCCAACTGTTGGGAGAGCTGGCTCGGTAGACTTCATCCGGCCCGAATGGCTCGGTATTCTCCGGGTCGCCGGCATCCCAGTTCCACATCAGTTCGCCGGTTCTGGCGTCGTAGGCACGAATGACGCCGGACGGTGAGTTGATGTCGTAGTTGTCGTTCACCGAACCCGCCACAACGATCAGGCCGCTAATGACTACGGGTGGTGATGTGGAGTAATAGAAACCGGCTTGTTGGTACGGCATGTTGTGGGTGAGGTCCAGTTCGCCGTTATCAGCGAAACCGGCACAAAGGGCGCCTGTGACGGGGTCGTGGGCCAGTAAACGGGCGTCAGACGTGGGCATAAAGAGCGCGGCGTCGCATTCCACGGAGGCCTGCGTTTCAGCGGCGACATTCAGCAGGGTAGCGGAGGGCACTTCACCGGAAGCGGGCGGTAGGTAGGACACGCCACGGCATGTCTGGTGCTGGCGTTGGCTTTCGGCGGGCACTTGAGCGTCGTACACCCAGCGTTCGGTGCCGTTGTCGGCGTCTAGCGCGACCAGCCAGTTGTGCGGGGTACACAGATACAACGTGTCGCCGATTTTAAGTGGCGTGGCCTGATAGGTGGTTTCCGTGACGTCTTCCGGGCGTTTCATGTCGCCGGTGCGATACCGCCATGCTTCTTCCAGTTGCCCGATATTCTGCGGAGTAATCTGGCCCAACGGGGAATAACGCTGGCCCATGTTGCTTCGTCCGTAGGCGTACCAGCTGTCGTCTGGTGAGTCTCCAAGGTTGGGCGATTCACTGACTACTTGCATATTGAGTCGGCCGGAGAATTCATGGGGGTTGTTAAACAGGCTGCCGAGGGTGATGACGCCCAGTATGGCCCACACGGGCAGCAGTATTTTGCGTCCGCCGTTGTCCGCTACGCTGGAAACCAGTAGGGGAATGGCGAGTAACATAAACAAGCCCAAGCGCGGCGCTAACGCCCACCAGTCGTAACCGGCTTCCCACAGCGCCCACGCCATGGTGACCACTAGAAACCCCGCAAACAGCGGGCGGGTGAAAGGGTGGCGGTTAAAGCCCAGCCACCCATTGAGCAGCAAGACGAGGCCTGCCAGCAGGTAATAGACGCTACCGCCCAGCACGAGCAGGTAGATACCACCCGCTGTGAGTGCAAGACCGATCAGCGCGACTAGAATCGAAAATAAAATCATAGGCCCCAACGTTTATAGTGATGTGCGTTTAATGGACGCTGCACTATAAACGTTGGGGCCTTTTGGGTTTGTGCGGCAGCGTACTTAGGGTTGGGCAAATCGTTGCACTAGTCTCGCAACACGCTGGCCTAGGTAATGCGCTGTAAGCAGGTCTGTTTCATGAACGTCGCCATCCGGCGCGTGTGCAATTAGGCCCGATTGAGCACCCAACCGATTACGTTGTTGTGCATCGTAGCCACCAGGAATATCTATTCCGGCCCACAGCATGCCGTGCTGGTTGGCGAATACTTGCAGGTACTGAAGAGTACATTGTTGGTCGCCGCTGATATTGCCCCCAACGGTGAAACCCGCTGCAATTTTGTCGGCCCAACGTTGTTCTTCCCACAGTTCGCCGGTTGCGTCGGCAAAGGCTTTGAACTGCGCTGTAACGCCACCCATGTAAGTGGGGGAGCCAAAGAGCACGGCATCGGCATTGCTCAAACTGTGCAATAAATCGGTGTTGCGAAAACGTCCTTCCACTATGTCTGCACCAACAATCTCAGCTTGAATGACTGCTATACCGGGCTGAGCTGCTCCTTGAGCCACCGCGTGCGCGAGTTGTTTGGTAGTGCCTGACGGGGAGTGAAATACAATGGCGATTTTCATTCAGCATTTTCCTTCTGTTGCTTGGCCGGTCACCGTTGAGATTCTTGGTTAAAATTGCGCTCAGCCGGGATGTCACTGAGGTATTCGACAAACTCCACTTCAAAGCCGGCAGGGTCGATGAAGTAGACGTTTTTGCGAAACGGCTCGGTAGCTCCGGGCTTGGCAATTGGGTAGCCTGCGTCATTGAGCCTGGCTGTCACGGCCTCGATGTTGTTGGTGACGTAGGCAAAATGCGCCAGACCGACGCTGTGGCCTTCCAACCGCCGGTTGGCGCCTTCTCCATGGTCGCTCAGTGCAATGTAGTGATGGTCGTCACCAAAGTGGATCCATCTACGCGGTTTGCCATTCCATTCTCCCTGTCCTTCATCTCGTACGTGCCAGTGCGGAAACGCCGCACGGTAAAACTTCAGCATGGCTTCAATATCCGCTACGACCAAGTTTATGTGTTCTAAGTACATGGTTGTCTCCTTGAATTGGTTGAGTGGGCAGGGTAAAACCTCAACAAAGGTTGAGGTAAAGCATTTTTTTGAAAAATAGAAATTTCAGGAGCAAATAATGGGGGAGGACAACTGGGGTGTCGGTGCGGTTGCAAAGCGCTGCGGTGTGAAAGTCAGTACGTTGCATTTTTACGAGCAGCAAGGATTGATTCAAAGCTGGCGTAACGACGGCAATCAACGGCGCTACAAGAAAGACGTGCTGAGGCGGATATCGGTGATAAAAGCCGCGCAGAAAGTCGGCGTGAGCCTGGACGAGATCAGAGAGGCGTTTCTGTCGTTGCCGGATAACCGTACGCCAACTGTGGCGGACTGGGAGCTACTGTCGAAAAACTGGCAACGTGTATTGGACGGCCGCATCGCCTATTTGCAATCGTTGCGAGATAACTTGGCGGGTTGTATTGGCTGTGGCTGTCTGAGTATGACGAACTGCCCGCTTTATAATCCAGACGACAAACTCGCGGCGTCGGGCAGTGGAGCGGTGATATTGGATCAGGCAGAGGAGGAGGCGCGGGCGGAATAAGTGATCGCGTTGACGTACGTACGATAAAGCGTACAATCTGCAAATGGTTGAACATCTCAGAGGTACATTATGACCGGAATAACCGCTACTGAAGCGCGCAGCAACCTCTACAGGTTGATTGACGAAACTGCTGAGTCGCATCAGCCGATTGTCATCATGGGAAAACGGAATAAAGCTGTGCTCGTGGCCGAGGAAGACTGGTCGGCAATTCAAGAAACGCTTTTCCTGCTTTCGGTGCCGGGTATGCGGGAGTCTATTCGTGAGGGGCTGGAGACGCCCATTGATGAGTGTGAAGAGGATCTAGACTGGTGACATGGACGTTGGTTTACACGAAGCAAGCCCAAAAAGACGCGAAGAAACTGGCCTCAAGCGGCCTCAAACCAAAAGCTCAAGAGCTACTGGTGCTGATTTCCGAAGATCCTTACCGTAAGCCGCCCCCATTCGAGAAGCTTATCGGTGATCTTGCGGGAGCTTATTCACGCAGGATCAATATTCAGCATCGTCTGGTATACCAGGTGCTTGAAGATGAGCGAGCGGTTAAGGTCCTCCGTCTTTGGAGTCATTACGAATAACAGCCATTACTGTCCAATGCGTCACAATACTTCGATCTACAAATCTCGAGGATAAGGAGCTGGTAACGGTTGGACGCTGTCTGTGATTATTGAGATGAAGCTAGCGGTTAGATAGGAATTAGTTCCGCAATCTGTACCCTGTTGGCTTACAAAGTCCACAAAATATGAACATAGTGGTGGATAAATAGACCGACGTTCGTGTTAGCGGGGCGTTCCTATTGGAGCAGAAGCCGAGGTTGGCTACTTTCTGGAGCGCGGTTACCGATTGCCGCCTGTGAGCTTTACCTTGGACGAGGCCGCTGCGCTGTTACTTGGGGAGAAGCTACTGGTATCGAGCCTTGATATTGATTCGCTGCAGGACTTCAAGCAGGCCCTGAATAAGATTAGAGCGGTAATCAGTAGTACAGATAAAGACTACCTGAGTTCGCTTGATACCGACCTTGAGGTGTTGCCAACTGGCAGCCAATTCCCGATTGACGACGGGGAGAAGGACACCGAAGAGCCACGTTCTCTTAATCAGAAAGGCGCATTGCACAGTGGTGACCGTTGGTTGCGTGAGTGTCGAAGTTCGATTGTACGTCGACAAGTAGTGGAGATTGGCTATGCCGCGTTGAGTCGACATCAACACACTGTGCGGGAAATAGAGCCTATAGGGCTTTTTTACTACAGCTGGCACTGGCATTTCATCGCATGGTGTCGTTTGCGTGAGGCTTATCGGGATTTCCGGCTTGATCGTATTCTTTCATTTTTACCTAAGGCGGAGCAATTTGCGCGGCCCAAAGGCCGCGCGATAACTTGGCGGGTTGTATTGGCTGTGGCTGTCTGAGTATGACGAACTGCCCGCTATATAATCGTGACGACAAACTGGCGGCGTCGGGAAGCGGGGCGGTGATATTGGATCAGGCAGAGGAGGAGGCGCACTCCGTCCGCTATCGCACAGACTCCGCAACGCCCAACAGTGACACTTGAGTGACATTCGTCTCGTCAATGTCACTGTTGGGAGAAACAATATGAACGAACATCGCCACCATGTTTCGGGTTTTTTTGCGCATCGTGAAGAAGCCGAAAGCACGCTTGCTGACTTGGTCGGACAGGGCTTTCCACGCGGGCGAATACTGATTTTTTCCGCCGATTCCGCCTCAGTGTCGCCCGCTCAAGAAGAAAAGAGTGACTCCGCGCTGCACGATGTGCTGGTCGACGGCGCCATCGGCACCGCCGCTGGGTCCGGTCTGGGTGCGCTGGGGGCTGTAGCACTGACCGCGAGCAGCGTGACGCTGTTCATTGCCAGTCCGTTAATTGCTCCGCTGGTGATGATCGGCTGGGGTGCGAGTATGGGTGGTTTGGTCGGCGCAGCGGTTGGCGCATCCGACAGTGCTACAAAAAAGGAGGGCTGGCTTTCAGACTTAGTCAGCGACGCCATCGACAACGGCCAGGTTGTGTTGGTGGCCGAGACGCGCAACGCGCGCGAAGCAGCGTTGGCACGTAAAGTCCTTGCGCTGCACAGCGCATAATCACCGACTGCGCCCTCTAACGGGCGCCCATCTTTCATTCCGAGTTATCTCTCTTCTCCAATTAATTCAATTGTGTGCGTTACCGTACAGACGGTTGCTTTACGCCGTGGTGTTATGGCTAACGGAAGCTCTTAGTCGTTCTCGCAGCACCTCGGAAAGCCGGAGCGCCGTGCGAACAATAATGTGCTTCCCTCTTAAATATTCGATTGTAAGGAGACCATCATGAATACCAATTTGTTGTTGGGCATCTTATTGCTCGCTGGCGCCGCGGTGCTTCTGTATTTCGGCTACACCAGTTCGCAGACACTTGCCGAGCAGGTTCACGAGATGTTCACGGGTAGGTTTTCCTACGCAACCATTTGGTACTTCGAGATCGGTGTGGGCGCAGCCGTTGGCGGGGTGTTGATGCTCTCGCTCGGTTTGATTGCGCTGGCGGTAAAAGCACGGTCTTGATTCGGCCCACTGTGCGGTCGACTTCATATCAGACATTCGTAAGCGAAAGGAGAAGAACATGCTCGAAAGTATTGTCGTTATCCTGGTTATCCTCTGGTTACTGGGCTTTGTTACGTCAACCACCATGGGTGGTTTTATTCATGTGCTCCTGGTCATTGCGGTAGTGGTCGTATTGGTGCGCGTTATTCAAGGTCGTCGCTTATAACGACGCCGGTTTGATTAAAGTGTAGCGAGAAGGAATCAAGACTCATGTTGAGACATTTTGAGATGGAGTGCATACCCATTCAGCGGGTGATTCGCTCTGCACCGGTGACGGTGCTGTTAGTGGAGGCCAATGTCGATGTAGCACGGATGGCTGAAAAAGCTTTGCTCAGTGCCGGTGAAGGCGCAATAAAGGTAGAGTGTTTAACGAATTTGGCACAGGCTTTTGAGCGTTTGGCGCTGGGCGATATTGAGGTGGTATTGGCAGCCGAGTGCTTGCCCGATTGTGCGGCACCCAAGGTGCTAGAGCGTTTGCGCATGGTGGCTCCGGAAGCACTGGTGTTGCCATTGACGGATGTGGACACCCAGTCGGATTCTACCGGCAGCGATGGGCTTGAGTCGGGCATAAGCGTGCTCGATATGAACTGGCTGCCGGGTGCGTTGCTTTATGTAACACGACGAAAAACCACTGAGGCCGCTTGGCAGGCAGCAGACGAAGCGTTGTTCGCCGAGCAAGAGCGCGCGCGCGTGACCTGCGGTTCCATTGCTGATGCGGTGTTGATCACAGACATACAGGGCAAGGTGGCGTTTCTGAATAAAGTGGCTCAAGAATTGACCGGCTGGCCTGGTGCTACGGCGCTCGGAAAACCACTGTTGTCGGTCTTTAAGATCACTGATCGAGAAACCGGCGAGATAGCTAAAAACCCGGCCATTTATGCGATGACAGAGAATATTGCAGTGGCTCCGTCGACAAATTCTATGCTCTGCCGCTACGACGGAACCGAGGTGGGCATTGAGGATTCCGCAGCCCCGTTGCACGACCGGTACGGTGCCGTGACTGGCGCGGTGATTGTGTTTCGAGACATCAGTCAGTCTTTGGTGATGACCCGCAAAATGGCTTGGCTGGCGAGCCACGATTCCTTGACGGGCTTGGCGAGTCGGATGCTGTTTGAAGAACGCTTCCGGCAGGTGGCGAGTTTGGCGAATCGCCAAGGCAAACAGGCAGCGCTGTTGTTTGTGGACTTGGATAACTTCAAACAGACTAATGATCTCTTTGGACATCGAGTCGGCGATCATGTGTTGCAGGCCGTGGCCCGCACATTGCTGCGCGGTGTGCGTGATACGGACACGGTATGTCGGTACGGCGGCGATGAGTTTGTCATCTTGCTGGCAGATGTATCTGATTTGGCGGCGGCAGAGTTGGCGGCGAACAAGTTACTGAGCCTGTTTGCTCGCGCATTGCAGGTGGATGAGCACCGCGTGAAGGTGTCTATGAGTATTGGTATCAGTATGTACCCCAATGACGGCCGTGAGATGCAGGCGCTGATTGAGCGCGCGGACATCGCCATGTACCAAGCTAAAGCTTCAGGAAAGAATGCTTGCGGCATTGAGGGTGCAATACGTCCTGCAAACGTGCTGTAAAGGCGCGTGGATGCTGGCGATCAGGCCGATGAGTATGTGTTGTAGCGAACAGACAATGTGTACTCAGAAGCCCAACCTGACATGGTGTTCCCGATACTTGGGAGCAGCAATTAAAGGCCCACGAGGGTCCGGCAAGACTGCCGAAAATGTTAGGAGAAACACCATGAACACGATGAAGAAATTTACCACCTTCACTGCATGCGCCGCCATTGTACCGGTTTTGACATTAGGTTCAGCAGCCTTTGCGCAGACTCAAACGGGTACTGGTATGCAAGGCAAAGAGCAAAGCACAAGCACTACTGGTCAAGGCACTATGGGCCAGCGAGGCTCTACCCATAACGGTTCTGAGAACGGATTCTTCAGTAACAGCCCGGTGGGTGCTCTGTACGCTGATGACATCATCGGTAAAACCATTAAGCACCGCGCGTCTGATGAGGATGTAGGCAGCATTGATGACCTGGTCATCGGTGATGACGGTAGCATCATCGGTGTGTTGGTTACCACGGGTGGATTTCTGGGCATGGGTGGCCAAGAGGTCAACCTGAGCTGGGATGAGCTGCACCACACTATGGAAGATGGCGAGTACGAGTTCTACACCGACATCACGGAAGATGCGCTGCGTAACGCGCCGAAATACGGTCGTAAGTAATCCAACCTAGTGAACACGGGGCACTCTGTGCCCCCAACTTGTCTTTGTCTTTAAGCAATGAAACACATGAGTCACGAAAAGAAGATGTCTATCGACTTTGCTCCCGCACAGAAACAGTTACTCCGCTATACCATTCTGGCCCTGAGTGCCGTTACGTTGTTGGGCACTGTAGTGTTCGTTTTATGGGTGCTTGGTAAAGTGATTGGCTTCTTACATCTATTGGTCTTCCCTTTGGCCATTGGCGGCCTACTGGCGTTGATCCTGTTCCCAGTCATTGAATTGTTTGAGCACCGCTTGCGTATGAACCGGTTGGCAGCGGTGATCTCCTTGTTTGTCGTGTTATTTGCCTTGTGTGTCACGGTATTGGTGTTGGTGCTGCCAGCGGCTGTTTATCAGGGCAGCCAGTTTATTGAATCTATTCCTGCGATGGCTGAACGCGGTTATAGCAGTCTGACAACGCGGTTTCCGCGCGCGTTGCCCATGCTGGAAAATGCCCTGGCTGAAATGGATGTTCAGTCGATGCTACCGGGTGCTGAGGCAACCGTTGATCGCGTATTCGTCTATATCGGTTTTCTGGTGGGGCTGGGGTTTGTGCCTCTGTACCTGTTCTTTGCGTTGTTGTCTGGGCATCATCTCAAGGCGTCGGCCAGAGGTATGCTTTTTGTTCTCTCGCCCAAGAGTCAGAATGATGTGCTGTATCACGGCCAGCTGTTCGTGGACTATCTCACCGCGTTTTTTCGTGGTCAGCTCACCATTGCTTTGATTATGGGGGTGATGATGGCCATCGGTTTTACGGTTGTTGGGCTAGAGGCGGCCATCTACTTCGGTCTGGCCTTAGGCCTGCTGAACATTGTGCCGTACCTCGGCTTCATGGTTGGCACCTTCACTGTGTTGCCGGTGGCGTATTTTCAACCCGATGGTAGCACTCAGCTTGTCCTGCTGGTGATGGTGGTCATCGCGGTGACGCAATTGGTTGAAAGTATGTTTTTGACACCCAAGATCATGGCTGATCGCTCGGGTTTGCACCCGGCGCTGGTGGTGATCTCTATTCTGTTCTGGGGAACGGTGTTCGGTGGGGTAGTGGGGATGATTCTGGCGGTGCCGCTCACGGCCTTCTTGGTGACGGTTGTGGAGCACACCAAAAGCCGGTTCAACCGACAGCACAATAGGCAAGACGTACCTGAAATACAGACATCGAAGTTACCGCCAAATTGATACACAGAACTGCCTGCGACAAAACAGAGTTGCGCAGGCAGCGTTTACGGTTATTTGCGAGTGCTTGCTATTGCACTACTTAGCTTTGTGCTTAGAGGATGTTTCAAACTCGCGCACTTGCTTTTCGGCTTCGTCTTTTGAGATGCCGTAGGCTTGCTGAATTTCACCGGCCAGTTGGTCACGCTTGCCGTCAATCTGGTCTAGGCGGTCGTTTGTCAGCTTGCCCCATTTCTCTTTAACGCTGCCTTTAAGTTCCTTCCAGTTGCCTTTGATAATGTCACTGTTCATGGGTATCTCCTGTGGCTTGCGCCATATTTTGGATAGGTAAAACGGTTTCCTGCGCAACGCAGAGCCGTCATACAGAAGAGTGTTCCCTTGTGCCATAGGTGTCTGTTCGCTAACGAACGCATGCCTGCCGTTACTCGCTATAGCCTTGATAAATTGGCGCTCGTTGGCCTTTGTATGCTGCCGCACAGACACCCGAACGGACGAGTCTGATACTGATGCTGTGCATTCGTGATGGTTAACAACCTGTTTATTTGCGGATGTGCGATCCGCGTCAAGTTCCTATTGGCGCATTTCGGAAATGCAATCTGATCAACTTATGTAAGGTAACTCATATGACCAGAATCAACACAGTAGCTATGACTCTCTGCCTTCTCGGTGGATTGCCTGTAGTCGCCTCCGCACAATCACTCTCAGCCGCTTCACATAACCCTGAAATTGGGCCAGTTATGGGCGATCGGGAATTCTCAATCTCGGGTACTGGTGCAAGCGATCAAGGCTTTAACAGCGGTGCGTTTGGTGTATCAGGCGATTTGGGCTGGTACCTGAGCAACAACGTGGTACTGGGTGTGCGCCAGAGCGTTAACTACGCCAGCATCAGCGGCGAAATGCTCTCTAATGACTTCTGGAACGGTTCGACTCGCGGTTACGTGAACTATCAGTTCATGAACGACGCAATTCAGCCGTTCGTAGGTGGTAGCTTGGGTGGTATCTATGGCGACGGCGTTCAAAACAGTGTTTTTGCTGGTTTGGAAACGGGCGTGAAGTACTACCTGCAACCTAAGGCCTATCTGCTGGGCCGCGTTGACTATCAATTCAAGTTTGATGAGTCGAGCGAAGCAGCTGATGCGTTCCAAGATAGCGGTATTTGGGCTTATACCGTGGGTCTTGGCGTCAACTACTAGGGTTTAGCCTTAGTCATGCGGCGGCTGGTTTAGCATCAGCCGCTTCGGTAGAGGCCACAAGGTCGGTGATTCCATCGGCCTTGTGGCTTTTTCATAACTCGTAAGAGAGAGAACGTTATGTCGAAATTTAGTACAGCGTCCAATCCGGTAGCACAGCACGGCGTCGCGGCAGCCATGGGCGACGTAGCGGATGGGCACAGCGCCGTCTCTTGGGCGGCCATCTTTGCAGGGGCAGTAGGCGCGGCTGCATTGTCGTTGTTATTGCTTATTCTTGGTACTGGTCTGGGATTCTCCGTTATCTCACCGTGGAGCATGGACGGTATCAGTATCTCCACAATCGGTTTTGCAGCCATCTTATGGCTGACGTTTACCCAACTCGCGGCATCCGGTATGGGTGGTTACTTGGCCGGTCGTTTGCGCACCAAATGGGCGGCAACGCACAGCAACGAAGTGTATTTTCGCGATACAGCGCACGGTTTTATGACGTGGGCGGTGGCGTCTTTGTTGATGGTGGTATTAACCACGTCTGTCATTGGTTCGTTGATCAGCGGAACCGTTCGTGCGGGCTCAGAAATGGCCAGTGGGGCAAGTTCTGCGGCCACCATGATGTCTGGCGAAACCAACACGCTCGAATACCACATCGACTCACTGTTCCGTGGCGATGCTCCGGCATCAACCACCGCTACAGCGACCGGCACTACTCAACCTGGCACCACACAACCTGGCACCACACAACAGGGTAGCGCAGTGTCAGACATCCCGGTGGCTGAAGTCACACGCATTTTCGCCCGCGCCTTGAGCACCGGTGAATTGCCGCAAGATGACCAGCGTTATATTGGTCGGTTGATCGCCGAGCGCACGGAATTGAATCAGCAACAGGCAGAACAGCGCGTGTCTCAGAACTTTGACGACGTACAAACCACTCTCGACGAGTTTGAAGCCACGGCGGTTGAAGCAGCAGACGAGGCTCGCAAGGCTTCTGCCTATGCGGCTTTATGGATGTTCATCACTCTGTCGATTGGCGCTTTCGCAGCCAGTTTGATGGCGGTGTATGGTGGACGGCAGCGCGACACGGTTTAAGTCATACCCAATTAATGAAGAGGAAAAGGCTATGCACGCGATACTACTGTGGTTTCTCGGGATTCCCATTCCCATCATCATCTTGCTCGCATTGATTTTGTAAGGCGTGGACGAAGCATCGGACGGCGAATCGCCGCTACCCGATGCTTCGTACTATTCGTTGAGAGGATAAGCTACTATGAACACCGTCATTTATACATGGAGTCTGTATGCCAGTAACCATCGATGAATCTAAAACCCTGACCGAACTGCGAAACAAGGCTGAAGAGCAGTTGCAAACTGGAACGACCCGCGCCGGTGGCCATTGGTCGCTGGGTGTTGATGCCTTGCGCATGCTCCACCGTTTGTCGAGCAACCCGGACAGCGCCGATGATGCACTCAAATTGTTGCATGAATTGCAGGTTCATCAGGTAGAACTGGACTTACAAAACGAAGAAATGGCCGCCAATGAACAGGCATTGGTAGACGATTTGAACCTTTATCGAGATCTTTACGACTCCGCACCGCAAGGCTATTTTTTGATCGATAGCACAGGCAAAGTCATTCAAGGGAATTACGCGGCGGCGGCTTTGCTTGATCTTGGGCGTGATGACTTGGCTGGGCAAGCGCTTGATACGTTCTTACTTGCTCAAAGTCGGCCTTTGCTGTTGGGCTTACTGAAGCGCGTTGCGCACAGTGGCGATAGGGACTCTTGTGTGGCTGAAGTGATGAAAGGGGACAAGGGTTCTCGCTACATTCAGTTTTCTGCCGCAACGCACCCCGGATATAAGCACCTGCTGCTGGCCTGCTGCGAGTGCTGACACGCGTTTGTGGTATTGGCGCCTCCGCCGGCGGTTTGGCGCCGCTTGAAGAATTTTTTTCCCGTATTCCACTGCGCAGCAAGATGGCCTATGTGGTGGTGCAACACCTCGACCCCAACCATAAAGCTTTGTTGACCGAGTTGTTGCAACGGGTCACTGCGATGGTGGTACAGGAAGTTACCGAAGGTATGGCCATAGAGCCAGACTGCGTTTACGTCATTCCGCCAAATACCGAACTGACTGTGGCTGATGGCCTGTTACACCTTGCCGAACCGATGGAACCGCGCGGTTTGCGTCTGCCTATCAATGTGCTGTTTTCCTCGCTGGCCAGCGCCTACGGCGAACGGGCCATCGGTGTGGTGCTCTCCGGTATGGGCTCGGACGGCACATTGGGTTTGCAAACCATCAAGACGGTTGGCGGCCTAACCGCAGTACAACAACCCGATGGCGCCCAGTACGATGCCATGCCGCAGAGCGCCATCACGGCTGATTGCGTCGACATTATTGCTCACCCCGAAGATCTGCCGGATCGCATAATGGCCTGTCTTTCCGAGACTTCGGATGCTGGTACTCACGACGAACAGTCCGATGTTTCGGAGCCGGACACGACGCCTTTGCAGCGGATTTTTCGTCTGCTGCAAGGACGTACTCGCCACGATTTCTCGCTCTATAAACCCAGTACTTTGCACCGCCGCATGGAACGACGCATGGCGATCCACGAAATCGCCACCTTGGCGCTGTACGCCGACTTCCTGCAAAGCAACCCGCAAGAGATCGACTTACTGTTCAAGGAAGTGTTGATCGGCGTAACCCATTTTTTCCGGGATACCGCCGTCTGGGAACACCTGGCGAACACCATCTTGCCCGACTTGTTGGCCAAACAGCACCGCGAGCCGAACCTGCGCGCCTGGGTGGTCGGCTGCTCGACCGGCGAAGAAGCCTATTCCTTGGCCATGATCTTTACGGAGGCCTTAGACAAGTTACCCAGGCCCCATGCGTTCAGTTTGCAGATATTCGCTTCTGACCTAAGCCCCGATGCCATCGCCACCGCACGCCGTGGTTTTTACCCAGCTACCATCAGCGGAAGCGTATCGGCAGATCGGCTAGGCAGATTTTTTACGGCTCAGAGTGACGGCTACCAAATCAACGGCGATATTCGTGACCGAGTGTTATTCGCCCAGCAAAATGTGGTGCTCGATCCGCCGTTTACCCGACTGGATCTGATCTCCTGCCGGAACCTATTGATTTACTTTGATCAGCGCTTGCAGCGGAAGTTGATTCCATTATTTCACTACAGCCTGCGCCCTGGCGGTGTACTCTTGCTAGGCAGTTCGGAAACGGTAGGGCGCTATACCCAGATATTTACGCCCCTGCAGTCCAAGCTGCGTGTGTATCAGCGCCAAGAGGATGCCCAAGATGGCGATCTTCGTATGCCCGTTAAGTCGTTTCCACCCCTGTCTGCCATCGCTAAGGAGCTCCCTGTGTCCCCCAGTCATCCACCCTCCGAGACGCCCAACAACCTGCAGTCGGCTGCCGACCAAGTATTGCTGCAAGTTTATGCACCTGCCGCCGTGGTGGTGAACGACGACGGTGATGTCGTCTACATCAGCGGTCGCACCGGTAAATATCTGGAGCCGGCCGCCGGGAAGGCCAACTGGAATTTTCATGCCATGGTGCGCGAAGGGCTGCGTACATCCATTGCCAGTGCGTTGCGCCAAGCGTCGAAGAAGAGCGAACCCTTATTGCTGCAAGGCTTGCAGGTACAATTGCCCGGCGGCGGTATGCAGAGCGTTGATGTAACGGTTCAGGCCTTGAAGGAGCCCAGTACGTTGCAGGGTATGAAGATCATCGTCTTTCGCGATATTGCCGCCAACGTCTCTGGCTCGACTGGTAAAGGTCAATCGAAAACCGCGACCCAGCGAGCGCACGCTGCCGAGCTGCAACAATGCAAAGATGAAATTCAAAGCCTGCATGAGGAAAATCGCGCCTCGCGCGAAGAATTGCAGTCGGCCAACGAGGAGTTGCAGTCGACGAATGAAGAACTGCAGTCCACAAACGAAGAACTGACCACCTCGAAAGAAGAAATGCAGTCCATGAACGAAGAGCTGCAAACCGTCAATGCGGAAATGCAGACCAAGCTCGATGATTTGGCGCTGGCGCAGAGTGATATGAAAAACCTGCTCAACAGTATTGAAATTGCCATTCTTTTTTTGGATCAGAACTTAAATTTACGGCGCTTCACGGATCGAGCTTCCAAGATCATCAGTATCCGAGAAAGCGACATTGGACGCCCTTTGAGCGACCTTACGACGACTCTGCTGTATCCCGAGCTTAAAGAAGATGCGCAAAATACGCTGAAGACCTTGGCCTTTTCCGAGAAGCAGATTGCCACGACCGATGGCCGTTGGTTTACCGTGCGGATCATGCCTTATTGCCGGCTGGACAATGTCATTGATGGGGTGGTGATTACGCTGCTGGACATTACTGACACCAAAGCCCTAGAGAACGCCTTACGCAGTGACTCGAAAGCGTAGAGCTCAACGTGGGATAGTCGGGAAACGCGCCACAAGCAGATCGTAAGAATGTCTGCTTGTGGGGGTATTGCCAGTGCCAAAACGGCACTTCCTAAGTGCGCGCTCTGGCGTGAGCTTGGTCTAATCCATGAGACCACTAGCGGGTGTAGTAGGAGTGCACCGTAGTGTTCCATGTGGTGTCAGCCATGTCTGGCCAGTTGTCCTTGTCAAAGCCTGGTGCATCTTTCAGCCGATCCAACTTTACGTCGAGCATGAAGCGCTTGTTGTCCTGATCCAGTTTTAAGGCAGACCAAGGAACAGCAAACAACCGGTCACCCATACCCAGAAAACCGCCCGATGCTAAGACGACATAACGTATCTTGCCTTCGTGGATATCGAGCATGATGTTCTGGATCTTGCCGAGCTTTTCGTCCTGCAAGTTATAAACGTCGTCACCTTCAATGGTGTCGGCGCTCAGCAGTACAGCACCAAACGTCATGCTTCCTGCTGTGGGGTTGCCGTTGTTCGGCAAGTCGGTTGATAGGCTCATTTTGAATCCTTTCTCGCATCTTTATTGAGGTCCTTCAATACCGAACCTTCGCTGCCGCTTTTTTTCTCAGCGTTGTTTTGGTTTGCTGGTTCATTAGCACCTTGCTGTTTGTTGGCCTGTTCCTTGTTCGCCTGTGCTTTGCCGCCTTGCACCTTGTTCACTTCATCCAGTTCTTTTTCGTTTTTTCCCTGCGCGCCATTTTGTGGTTGGCTTTGGTTCTGCGGTTGGTTTTGGTTCTTATTCATAATCTGTGCTCCAGATGTTAGCTTCGCTCAAGTCCTGCTTCTGCATGAAGTCATGCCGATGCAGGGTGAGATTCCACGATATTTGAAGCCTAGGGTCTGGTCTGTACGCTATCCCACGTACAGCCCACGTACAGCCCGCGTACAGCCCGCGTACACTGCGTTTGCTGTCGAACAGCCCCCTCAAAGAGCAACTCAGAGAGATTCCGGCGCATTTTATTCCCTATAAAATTGGGTAAACGATATGGCTATAAGAAAAAACAAACAGGTACGTCAGGCGACAAGTATGCTGTCGTTATAGGTCAATGTCTCAGCGTAACTGGCGAACGAAGTTGCTAAAGGCTTGGGTATGACGGCGCCCGCAGCGATGTATAAGGCTGTGACTGATGTGCGGTCGGCTGAGGTGACTGTGTCGCCGGCGCTGTCATTGAGACGGAGTTGCCTGGAGACTTCGGTCTACTGATCAGATCAGGCAACCCCCGAGGCTGCCATTTCACCTGTTTGCGACGAGCCTAATATCCGTTCGTAGCTCGCCTTATTGGTGCCGTAGCAACCGCAGGCTATCTTTTTCAGCCCTTGCCGGTCAATGATTTGCAAGCGACCGCGTCGATAGTGAATCAGGCCGCGTAGCTGCATCTTGCTTGCCGCGCCGGTGATCCCCTCGCGTCGAACGCCGAGCATACTGGCCAGATACTGATGGGTGATATCAAAGGTGTCGTTTTGGGCTCGATCTTGGGTCATCAATAACCAGCGTGCCAACCGAGACTCCAGTACATGGAAGCGCGTGCAAACGGATGCTTGGGTCAGCTGCTCATTTACTACGTACAGGTAGTGCATGGTGACTTGGTTCAGCGTAGGGTGGAGGGCCAATAAATCTCTGAACACAACGGCGTCTATTCGCAAAGCAGCACCGCTGCCTTGCACCAGCGCCCTGGTAGGCGCACGACTGACCCCGAGTGCTACGGTGGCCCCCAGCATCCCTTCGGTGCCTAGCAGTCCTGCTTCTATAGCTGGCTTGCCATTTAAAACGTTAACGAGTGAAATAATGCCGCTCAGCGGAAAGTATACATGGCTGTACGTTTCCCCTGGCTCTGCCAAGGTTTCATAATAGGTTAAAGTGATCTCGTCGCACTGAGACATTACACCGGTGCTTTCTTCTTCCGGTAACAGTTGCAGCAGACGATTGGTGCTTGACATTAGGTGAACTCCAGCTGTGAAAACGTATCCCTCTCAAAGGGAACACACGAGCGCTTTTTAGGGTTTGTACTGTTGTAAGAACAAACCCGCTACAGTCCCCCGTAATCACAGTATGGCACAAAGTAATTAGAGCTTCCGTGTGTTAGCGCATATAGGTCAAGTGACAGGTGCTTCATCCAAGAGCCGGTCATATTCACTTTTAACCACGGCATAGCATTCGCACGTACGTTCTTCCAGACCACTTCGATCCAAAATAGCGATGTGCCCTCTGCGATACTTAATCAGACCGGCACGTTGCAATTTACCCGCCGCTTCGGTTACACCTTCACGGCGTACCCCCAACATATTGGCGATCAGTTCTTGGGTCATGATCAGCTCATTGGATGACAGTCGGTCATGGCTCAACAGTAGCCAGCGGCAAAGTTGCTCATCAAGACTATGGTGCCTGTTACATACGGCCGTTTGTGCCATTTGGGTCAGTAAAGCCTGCGTGTACCGCAGGAGCAATCGCTGCATTGGGCCGCTCCGATAGAACTCTGCTTTGAGGGCTCGGCCGGAAAGCTTGTAAGCCATGCCTGCGGATTGGACTACCGCTTGATTCGGCGTAGTATCACCGCCCATAAACAGCGAGACCCCCACGATACCTTCGTTCCCAACGACGGCGATTTCAGCTGAGCCGCCGTCCTCCATGACACACAGCAAGGAGACAATGGAGTCCACCGGGAAATAGACATTTTGCATCTTAATGTAGGGCTCACATAAGGTGTCTCCGAGAATCATGGGAGCTAACGTCAGGTCAGGCAATAGACGCTCATATTCGTCAGCCGACAATGCAGCCAAAAGATGATTGTCGCGTGGGTCGGGTTGATTAGGCATAGGCGCGATCCTTGAATGTAGGTGGCCTTCCGAAGGTGGCGAAGGATTGTGTCCTGTAGTGACGACCGCACTATAATAGCACGTCGGAATCCTCGTATGTGCGGTTGCGAACATAAGGGCCGATGTGCCTTGCTGTCTTATTTGACTCAGTGCCTTAAGGCTTGCCATACAAGCGGAGATACTGGGTTCGCTTCACCTCGAGTTGACCCTTTATTTTCGCTTCCATGATGGGCAAAAGCGGTGTTGATCGGCATCGGTCACGCTTATCGGCTTTGATATGGGTAAAGCCGTACTGCCAGTAGTGCGTGTTCTAACGTTTCTAGCGGTGTAAGGATTTGCCACTCTCAATAAATTCTGCTACTTGAAGAACGGTTCGCGTTTATTCCAATTACTGTATCGTCGCTCATTAGGTAAGGGAGAGAGATCAATGGCAACCAGCATTTTAGCGGGAGTAATAACCCTCGTTCTTGTTGCATTGTTGTACATGGCAGTGCGTTACACGCTGTGGAAAAGCAAGAAAATTAAGGCGTTAGCCGCAGTTAGCGAAGTCATCCAAACCGCTGTAGGGCCGATTGAGTACCGAATAACGGGTTCAGGAGAAGCCGTTATGTTGTTCTTGCCCGGTTCGCCGGGAGGCTATGACCAATTCCAGTCAAGTCCGGAATTAGAGGCTGCGCCTTACCGAGTTCTGACGGTTTCTCGGCCGGGGTATTTGCGGACGCCGCTGGCGACCGGGCGAACCCCGGCAGAGCAAGCCACTGCTTATGCGGCACTGCTCGATGCCTTGGGTATTGAAAAAGTCATTGTGATGGCGGCGTCCGGTGGAGGGCCTTCCGGTATTGCCTTTGCGTCGATGTACCCTGAACGTACGGTGGGGCTGATTACTATGGCGGCGGTTAGCCAGCCAAGAATGCTTGATGAACAAGCAGCGAAGAGCCAGGGTGCCGGTCTGTTAGACAGCGATTTCTTTAACTGGTTAGCGCTAGGGGTTTTGTCTAAGAAAGACGAGCGGCTTGTGGGTATGCTGGTAAAAGGTACAGATAACCAAGCGAGCATGCTGCAAGACCCAGTGGGCCTGCAGATGTTTCGTCGAACCGTGCTTTCTACGCAACCGCCCTCGTTACGAAAGCCAGGTTTTGACAATGACAATGAGCAATTCTCAGTACTGAACTTGCCCGCTGAGTCCATTCAAGTCCCCACACTGGTGGTCCACGGTACCGAGGATGTTAACGTCCCTTTTGAGTTCAGTGCGCGGCTGGCTCGGCAAATCCCCAATGCACAGTTTGCGCAAGTTGACGGTGCAGACCATTACTTGCGGTTTAGCCATAAAGCGAAGTTCGATGAGTTGGTAACGACCTTTGTGACGCAGGTGTTGGCTGACTCTGCTTCTGGCGAGCATGCCGAATCGCCCAGCCATTGAAGAAAGGGGTTCGGTGGCGGAGGTGCTGCAGGCGGTGAGTGGGGGGGTAGTCTTCTTGATTGCAGCAGGTTTGAAAAACTCACTCGGAGCCAAGCTATCGTCTCTAAAAAACAGTGCATGGTGCGTTAACGTTATAGTGCTATAATGTTGTGCGTAGTTCACAGGAGCATTGGGGATGAGTTCACTATCCAAAAGATCGACCGTTTATTTTGACCCGGCGATTCATCAGGCATTAAAGATGAAAGCTGCTTCGTCGGACAGCTCGGTGTCTGAGATCATTGACGAGGCTGTTCGCTTGTTAATCGCTGAGGATCAGCAAGATTTGGCAGCGTTGGCCGATCGCGTCAAAGAACCTGAAATGAGTTATGAAGCACTGATTAACGATTTGAAGGCACATGGCAAACTATAAAATTATGTTTAAAAAATCTGTGGCGAAGGACCTCAGAAGCCTCCCCAAAAATGATGTGTTGAAGATCCTAGCGAGAATTGATGCATTGGCGCTCGACCCAAGAGCTGATGGTTGTATTAAGTTAACGGGCGATGACAAGTACCGGGTACGCCAAGGCTTGTATCGCATTGTTTATGAAATCAGGGACGCTGAGCTGGTAGTTAGCGTTATCAAGGTCGGGCATCGTTCGAGCGTTTATAAAAACCGATAATCCGTACATTGACGGAGTAAAGTATGCGACTGGTTGAAGCGGAACAATGCAAAGCTAACGCCACTGATTTGTTCGCAAAATGGAAACCCATCATTGAGTCCAGTATCCCAGATTCACGAGTTGAACATATTGGCTCGACAGCCATAGCCGGCGCGTTGACCAAGGGTGATGTTGACCTGTATGTAGAAGTGCCTGCTAGCGCGCATGCCGATGCGGTAGCAGCTATCCAAGCCTTTGGATTTAGCGTGAAGCATGATACGCACCGAGATTCAGAACTTTGCATGTTGGAAAAACCAGACCAAGATGGCCTTGCGTTGCAAGTTGTGGCGCGGGGTTCGAAGTATGAGTTCTTTTTGTTGTTCAGAGATGCCCTAAATGGCGATGCAGAACTGGTGCAGCGTTACAATCAACTGAAACAAGATGCCATTGGTTCCACGCCTGAACACTACAGAGCACAGAAGACGTCGTTTATTGAGTCGGTTCTACAAGGGCCTTCAGCGCATGCTGACAAAAAAAGCCGCGCGAACTGGCGCGCTTAAGCAGCCCAGGTTCGGTGCGCTAGAGCTGAGGTTTTGTCACTAAAAGCAATGTACATGTAGATTGCCTAGGGCATAAGGCGGAGCGGAAACGTGCTTGTTGCATGACCTGATACGAAGTAAGTATGGGCTTCTTGCACGGTCATGGGTTCGAACCAGAAATTACCTTGGATTAGGTCACAATCTAAGCGCCGTAAAATGTCCGCGTCTTCTTCGTTGCTGACACCGCTGGCCACCACGCGCTTACCCAGTTTGTGAGAAAAGGCGATTAAAGCACTGACATAGTTTTGCTGGTCTGGGCTGTTGCGCAAGTTTTGGCTGAGATCATCATGCAGTTTAATGAAATCCAAAGGTACTTTAGACGCAAAGGTCATGGATGAAGTGCCATTGCCAAAATGGTCAAGTACGACTTGGCTGCCCATTTCTCGTGCTTGTTGGAGGGCGCTGAAGGCGAGATTCTGGTCACGAAAGTGAGGCGATTCAATAATTTCGAGTGTCAGATCTATCTTGCCATTATCAAAGTAGGGAATGGCTTCGCGCATGATATCTACGAACGAGCCGTCATCAAGTTGGCGGCGCGTCAGATTGATACCAATGCCGATGTCAAAGCCCAGTTTTTTAAAGCTCGCTGACAACTTGGCAGCAGAGAGAATGAGCCAGCGATCAAAGGCTTTGCCTTCTTCTGAGTGAATCAGCAGAGGATGGAAATGCTCCAGTTCGAGCAGTCCGTATTCAGGGTGTTGCCATCTAGGCAGCACTTCGAAACCAATGGTTTTTTGATGCTTTAGGGAAATAACAGGCTGAATATACATCTCGAGCCCGTCAGTTTTTAGAGCCCGTACCAACTCTGCTCGGTTTTGGCTCGTCTCCCAGCTTTCGACTATGTCACCAGCGGCTACGGTACAGGCGTTGTTGTTCTGCTTGGCGCGGTACATGGCTTGGTCGGCCGCTTTAAGAAGA
Organism: Salinispirillum sp. LH 10-3-1; assembly: GCF_030643825.1. Classification (GTDB taxonomy): domain Bacteria; phylum Pseudomonadota; class Gammaproteobacteria; order Pseudomonadales; family Natronospirillaceae; genus Salinispirillum. The sequence goes on along the minus strand of NZ_CP101717.1, from coordinate 1,942,902 downwards.
TCTTCTGCAGAAACCTGTGCATCTTGTGTGCAGGCATAGCCAAACGACGCACCAATTGGCACGGTCAGTGTGGGGCTGATCTCTATAGGCTGAAATACGCGCTCTGCCAATTTGCTTAGGTAATCGGAAATGGCTTCTTGGTTCAATGTACCGGTGAGCATCAATACGAACTCGTCACCGCCTAAGCGGCCTGCTCGGTTGCCGTGGCTCATCTCGGCGAGCAGGCGCTCACCAAGCTGACTCAAAACCCGGTCGCCTACATCGTGCCCATACTTGTCATTGATGGGCTTGAATTTGTTGAGGTCGATAAAAACGAGACAGAGTGCGCCTTGGTTGACCGTTAAATCTCGCAGTTTACTGCGCATTTCATTCAGAAAGGGTTCGCGGGCAAGCAGGCCGGTCAGGGGGTCAAGTGCTGCTTGTTGGGTAAGGCGTGATTCGTTCAGTACTTCCCATGTTATGTCTTGTTCTATGACCAAAACCGACGATGGATGCAGCTGCAGATCGGTTGTTGAGAGTCCACTGATGGCATGTCGGTACCAGCGCCCTTGTTCTCTAGGGTGATGCAACGACTCGACGGTTATCGTCCAATAGGCGTCAGGCATATTAAGCGCATCGGACAGGGTACTGCTCAATCTGTCGCTCGGATGTGTGCGGTACAGCTGGCTCAAAAGCAGTGGCTTGTCATCATTGGGTAGGCCCACAACTGTCTGGTGCATCGACCACCACGCCTTATTCGCAAATACAATGGAAATATCCGCCTTGCTTGCATCCACGATGAAGGCAGGTAAAGCCATGGCGTTTAACCAAGCATGTAAGGGCGTAGAGTGATGAGCGTGTGAGTTCATTAGCAAAGTTTAACTCGACATGCTTTCTTTCGCACGCCAAAAGGCAAGCTCGTTGGCTTTCACCTAACATCGCTTCGACGCCATGGCTCCGCTTTTGCTATCATAAACGCCTGCACGGCATAACGCCAAGGAATGACCAGAGGCACCAGCACCAGGCCGATGAGGCAAGCAAACAGGGTGTCTAGCGCATAGGCATCCAGACCAGTATCCAGCGACATACGAAGCGCAAACGCCGTCACCCAGATCAGCTTCCAAAGCAATTCGAAAATAAGCAGAGGCAGCATTTTTAAAGGGTATCGCAGCCCAAGCAAACACAGCAGCCCCAGCGCTCCGAGTAGCGATGAAATCACGGTGTATGAATCGGCTTGGGCATCTGTGGGCAGCAGAATATCCGGCCACATCGTGAAGCCGAGTCCCGCCGCGATGAATAAGTACATGGCACGGAGCGTATTTAACCTGAATACGGAAACTTGCACGGTGTCGACTCCAGTAATTATGAACCCGCGTTGTTTATCTTAATGACCAGCTTACCCCGTACTCGATTGGTCTCCATATAGCGCAAGGCGTCAGCGGTTTCTTCCAGTGGGTAGTAGCGGTCGATTTCCGGTTTGATGCTGCCTGCCTCGGCCATTTCACTCAGGGTCACCAAATCGGCCTGCTTGGCTTGCGCCATGGGCATGACGCCGATACGGGCGAGCCGTAAGCCGGGAAGATGATCGCTTTCATGCTGTTGTTCCTGTGTTCTTATTGTTTTTATGGTAGGCGCAGAGCGCTGTTGGCTCTAGATACTAAAGTACTGTTTTAGAGCAAACCCAGCTCGCGCGCTTTCGCGATTGCTTCGGTGCGGCGTTGCACGTTGAGCTTTTCGAAGATGGATTTGTTGTGGCCTTTGATGGTGCTTAGGGCGCGGTGCAGGCGTTCGCTGATTTCTTGGTTCGATAACCCGTCGGCGATGAGTTGCAGCACTTCACGCTCGCGCTTGCTGATGGGTTCAGGCAGCTCTGACGGTTGAATGGCAATGTTGGGTGGGCAGAACAGGCGCAATAGCTTGTTTACGAAGGCGGAGCTTTTCTTTTCTACCAGCCCTTGCAACTGAGCTTCTTTTAACAGGGCTTCCATGGCAGCGCCTTCGTCCAAGAACACACGCAAGGCATTGTGGGGCTCGGCCAGCTCAATGGCCTGCGCAAGATAGTGCAATGCGGTGGGTGTATCATGCTGTGCATGGCTCACCCGTGCCCGAGACAGGTGCCGCAGCAGTTGATCGTGGTGAGTGATGCAGGGCGAAGCGTCAGTGTCCAACAGGGTTAGTGCCGTGGCGACTTCTCCGTTGGCCAAGCACACGATGACACGATAATGCATCTGCGGGTGCTGTTGAGCCCAGTGCTCCGCCTGGATAAGGTTTTGTTGTTGGAGGGCCAGCCGAGTGCGCAAGCTGGCCAAGTACGGGCGTTGCAAGTCGTAGCCGTTTTGTTGAATGGCTCTTTCGATCTGCGTCAGCAGTTCATCGGCTTTCGCTAGGTCGCCTTGTGCTAAGGCGACTTGTGCCATAAACAGTTCGCAATAGGCCGCACGATCCGTGTGTAGAATCTTCTGCGCTAATGGCAAGCCGAGGCGTGCGTATTGCAGTGCTTCCTCTAGTGCACCCCATTGATAGTGTGCCATTGCGAGCGCTAAGTACGCATCGCAGATAGGCGCTGGTGGTGTGTCGCCGGCGCGGTCGATGGCTTCCTGACAGATTTTCGCGACTTGATAAAGGTGCAGATTGTCCAGCCAGATCTTGGCTAGGCCGAGGCGGCACATGTTGCCAATGGTGGTATGTCCGATGTCATCGCACACCACCAAACTGTCGGCATAGGCTTTTTCCGCCAGCGCTGGTTCGCGGCGCAGAGAATGCGCATAGCCCGTAGCCCATGTAATGGAGGCGCGCACCGACAGATTACTGGGTTTCAGGTTGCTAAGAGCGATCTCGGCTTGCGTCAGGATGCCTTCATGGTCGTGTCTGGTCACCGCAAGGGTGGCACGAATAGAAGCAATGCGGCCCAGTATCTCAGGGTCATAGGTGTCTGGGGGCAGGTGTTGCAAAGCGCGTTCGGCAGCGTCGGCCTTGTCTGCTACGCCATCCACGCGTCCGATCACCAAGAGTGAGGACGCCCAGTTCACCCACAATTCGGGGTATTGGTTCAGGACGTCCGGCGGTAAAGTCGCCAGCCAACTCATGATGGGGAAAACGCCACCGCGAAACTGTAGGGGCATGATGCCGCTGCCAATGATACGGAGCGCGAGTTCATAGTCTTCGGCGGCAGCGGCGTGCTCAAAGGCCTCTATTTCCAAGCCTTCTTGTCGGAACCAATGACTGGCCGCCACATGACGTTGCCGTGCTATTTCAGGGGATTGCTGATACAGGCGTTTGCGCAGCAGTTCGGCGAACAGATGGTGGTATCTGAACCACTTGCGTTCGGCATCCAGCGGAATAATGAATAGGTTGGCGCGTTCTATTTGTTCCAAGGCTTCTTGGCTCGCCACCGCAGGGGCATCACTGTTGCGCTGTGTTGCTGCATCTTTGACGACCACATCGCACAAGGGTGCGCAGAATCTTTTTAGCACGGCGGTGTGCAGTAAAAAGTGTTGAATGTGCTCGGGTTGCTTCAGCAGTACGTCTTCCAGCAAATAGTCCAGGATGAACTGATGGCCCTGCTCAATTTGAGCCAGGAGGTCATCCAGCCCCATCTGATCTTTTAACGATAATGCTGCAAGCTGAAGCCCGGTGATCCAGCCTTCTGTGCTCTTTTCCAAGGCCATAATGCCTAGCGTCGGTATATTCAGATGCATGATCTGATTCAGGAACTGCGTGATTTCATCGGTATTGAAGCGCAGGTCCGACACTCTGAATTCAGTCAGGTCGCCTTTGGCGCGTAATTTGGCTAACGCCAGACTGGGTTCTTCGCGTGTGGTGATGATGACGCGCACGGTGTCGGGCAGGTAGTCCATCAAGGCGGTAAACAACGGATTTGTAGCGTCGGACTGTGCGCTGTGCAGGTCGTCGAGTACGAGCGTAATGGTGTTTTCTAACGCATGCAGTTCGTTGATCAGCTCGGTGGTAATGGTGTCGAGCGCGGGTGGCTGCGCGCTCTGTAACGCGGCCATCAAGCGCAGGCCGAACTGGCTTTGCACAGACTGAATGGCCGCGATGAGGTAGGTCAGCAGACGATAGGGGTCTTTGTCGTTGTCGTCGAGCGAGAGCCATGCGGCGGTGGCACCTTGGTCGGCCAGCCAACTGCTGACCAAGGTGGTTTTGCCGAACCCTGCGGGGGCGGAAATCAGTGTCAGTTTGCCTTCGCGCCCCGCATCGATACGCGTCAACAAGCGCGGGCGACGGATAACCGTCGACCTCACCGGTGGGGCGTATAATTTAGTGGCGAGCAGTGGCGTAGGCATGACGCCATCGTACAACATAAAATCGCCCAAGGAACCTCTGAGAATTCAGTAAATTTTCCTAAAAATACCTACCTAGAAGCTGACGCCGAACGACAAGAGTTGGTCTTGGCCACCCGCGATAGCCACGTGCCAATCCAGTTTGTTTAGAAAGGCATGTTCATTCCTGTCGCCTTGTAGCCGTTTTACCGCACGTTCTGCCGGGCTTTGCAGGGCGAAATAGGCTACGCCGGCGGCAAGGGACACTACGCCGTTAAAGGTTGCTGATTCTCCGTCGTCTAGAAAGAGATAGTAGGACGCCACGCTGACATTGAAAATACCCGATGTAATGCGACTTCTGCGCTGTTCACTGGCCAGTTGGAACAGTGCATCACGTGAACGCTGTTCACGCTCGAGCGGGTCCTCCAGCAACAGTACACGGGCCAGTGCACGTTCGGTCGAGGACTCGTAATTGCGGGCTAATACTCCGCCGCCTAGCGCAAGGGCACTGGTAACCGATAACAGCGAAGCAATTTCGTACTCGCCATCGAGGTGCATACCCACCGCTACTGCGGCGGAAACGCCGGAGCCGACAAAGAGTACGTTACTGACCAGTTCGCGTTCGTTTTCGTCGCGTACGGCCAGTTCGTTGAGGGTGCCAAACGCTGAGATTTCGGATTCAGTGGCAATACTGGCTTGCACAGTGATGGCTAAGATGATGGGTACTGCTAATAAAACGCGTGAAAAGAAAGGCATTGTGTGTCGACTCCGTTAATGTTGGACTCGACAGAGCATAGGGGCGTTCGCCCTGAGCACTTAGGTACTAAAGTAGGGTTCGGAGTAGGGTTTTGTATCCAGCGCTCGCCAGCTGGTCGTCAGAGTTCCTGCACTGCGCGCAGTCTGGTAATATCCGATGCATAACAAACCGATGAGGCAGCATGGTGTGCCAATAAAAGTATTCAAATCAATCTGTTTGCTGGTGTGCGGTATGCTGTTGTCGTTGAACAGCCCCGCAGCGCAGAGCGATGACCCAGCGACGCAGTGTCGAGTTGGGGCGGAGTTGTTTAAGTTCACAGCGTTGAATTCGGCGGTGTCACGCGTGAATTGGGATTTCATGAGTATTGATACGGCGAACGTTGTGCCGGTTGAGATTGGCTGTAATGCCGCTGACATTTCAGCGTCGCGCTTAATTCACGAAGCCTTTGATGCTTTGGAAATCGAGTTGGCGACGGGGCATGGCCGTTACAGCGCCGAGCTGCTTAATTTGTACGGTTGCCCCCCTGCGACGCACCGCTCGGTGCTGCGTGGTATTCGACAAACGCTGGCGCCGCTGATGTTAGACCCGGAGTATAATGATCAGCTGACGGCGACCAAGGCCAGCCTGATGTTTGCTGCGGTGCAAGATCACATCAATGGGCCCTACATTGAGCAGTGCACAACATGATCGCGCGCGCAGTTGTCAGCGTTTGGCAAGGATCGAGGGGGCAGGTGATCCATCGAGCATTGGTGCTGACGTTCACCCTGTTGTGTACGGGTGCGCTGGCGCAAGCCAATACCGCCAACGACGGTGTGCATAGTCTATTGGCACAAGCGGAGCAGGCTGCGTTACATAGGCACCCTACATGGCATAAACTCGTGTATTACCAACCGAACCGCTTTGGTCGTGGGTACAGCAGTGACATCAACTCGGCTGGGTTCTTTCTGGCCGCCGAGGGTGAGTACGATCCGCAAGTAGAGCTGGAAACACTGATTCGTGGTGTGACAGCGCCTGTTGATCCCGAAAAACCCGAACAGCACGCCCAATGCCGCTTTCCTGCACGCTTTACCTGGCTGCAAGAGCAGTTGGATTTCTCACACATCTCATTGCCTGAGCCAGAGTGTCTAAACTATATGGCTTGGCGGGTGAATGAAAGCATCGACTCGGTCAGCCTCATTTGGGCCAACGGTTACTTGGGTAATCCATCGTCGTTCTACGGCCATGTGTTGTTGAAGTTGAATTACGCTACGTCCGACCCGGACAGTATCCTGGGCACAACGGTTAACTTTGGCGTTGACTTACCGAATGACGAAACTCCGGCATTGTTCGTGTGGCGAGGTCTGGTGGGGAGCTACAACGCCGTATTCTCTTACTCCCGGTTTTATCAGAACAGCTTGCTCTATGGTGAATTTCAGCAGCGTGACCTGTGGGAATATCGCTTGAATCTGCCACAAGACAAAGTGGATTTTATTGTCGCGCATACATGGGAGTTGCTGGGGCAGGAGTTTGTGTACTATTTTTCCCGCCAGAATTGCGCGTTTCGTACCGCACAGGTATTGGACTTGGTGTTGGAGGAAGCCTTAGGCAACAAGATAAAACCTTGGATGCTACCGCACGATATTTTCAACAACATCATGGCGCAAGAAATCGACGGCGAGCCCTTGGTGGATAAGGTGAGTTACATTCCCTCGGGGCAGTCTCGTTTCACGACTTTGTTTGACGAGCTTTCACGCGAACAGCGCCGATATATCGGGCGTCATATTGCTGCCCCGATTGATGCCAAGCCGGTGGTCAATGGGTTCTCTGAAGCAGAGCAGATTGATGTGATCGATGCTTTGTTGGAGTACTACGGGTTTTACTACTCGCTCAATGGCACGCAAGAAGAAAGCCGCCGTGTGCGACGCGATTTGCTGGTGCAGCGTTTGCCGTTGGCTGAATCACCTGAACGTCAGTGGCTTACGACACAGCAGCCACCGACCGCGGGTCAGATTCCTAGCTTGTTGCAGCTTGCGCCCTTTTACAACGAGACGTTGGGTGCCGGGGCTATAGGGCGTTTCCGTTTGTCGTACTTTGACCATCTCGCGCCTTCACAAGGCCGCTTGCCTTTTATGCACATGGCGATGGTGGATGTTAATGTAGCTGCTACCGAAGACGCCCTGTGGTTACGCCGTTTTGACCTCATTCATATTGAAGCATTAAACGTATCGCACACTGGCTTGCCCGGCGATGGTGGCTTGGCGTGGAAGGTGCGTATGGGTGCCGAGGCGGCTGACCTGAGTTGTACTGACTGCACGCAATTCTTTGCGGAGGGTGGCTCGGGTAAAGCCTGGAAGATAGGCAGTGACAGCGCGGTCTTCGGCCTGCTGGAGGGGCGTCTGGCGTCGGGTGACAAAGGCATCTTGTCCGGTACGGCACGCACCGGGGCCGTGCTGGGGCTGCATCCGTTGTGGAAAGCCCATTTGGATCTCGGCTATCGCTATCACCTTGACGATTCGGTCGATGCCGAGCCAATGTTAGCCCTGCGCAGTCGCTTTGGTGCGGGTCGGCGTTGGGATGTAACTCTGTCGGCGGAAGAGCATGTAGCCCGCGAATACCGGGTGGCGTTCAGTGCGCATTGGTAAGGCTGATCGCATTCGCTTGCTGCTGGTAGGGAGCCTATGGGTAGGGCTTTTAACCGGGTGTGCCGGTTCGAACCAAGGGCCAGCGGCGCCGTCGCCCTGGCAGTTAGAGATTCGCCGCGCGGATCAAACCTTGGTAGCGATGGTTGTGCTACCGCCCGATGGTGCTTGGTGTATGGGCTGGAACCACTCTGTGGCTGGTTTTCCGGTACGCGACTGTTACGGTGTAGCGGACGGTGTATTGCGATTGGAAAGCAGTCATCAACCGGATTTTGCCGCTGGGCTAGGACATATCGAAGGACGAGGTCGTATGGAATCCGATGGGGAAGGTGGCTATCGCATTCTCGATATCAATGAGCCTGTGCCGGGTAACGCCTACTGGTTACGTGTCGGCGCGAGCACCGTGAATCACCGCATTCTGGTGGAAACCGGCGACGTCAGCCTCAGCGCGCTCGCGGCAGGCGAGCGGGTTGAGGTTAGGCTTTTAGGGCCGCTTAATTAGAGCGCGCTGTTTTAGAACGACTCTTCCGAGACGCGATGACGTCGCATCCACAACTGAGTGAGCCAGCCGTTAAAACGCTCCATCCAGAGTAATAACGTTGGTACCAGAATCAAGATCAGCACGGTGCTGAACAAGAGCCCAAAGACGATGCCAGCCGCCATAGGCTGCAGGAATTTCGCATCCAGTGAGGTGGCGAACAACAGCGGAGTCAGGCCCGCAATGGTGGTGATAGACGTCAGCAACACGGCCCGCAAACGCTGACAAGCCGCCTCTACCACCGCATCGAGCATTTCCATGCCTTCCTCACGTAAGCGCCGATAAAAGGTCACCAGTACGATCGAGTCGTTTACGACAATCCCTGACAGGGCAAACAAGCCAAACAGCGACAGAAACGATAACTGCATACCCAGCAGCCAATGACCAACGATGGCTCCCGTTAAGCCGAACGGGATGGTAACCAGTACAACCAGTGGCCAGCTCCATGAACTGAACACCCAAGCGAGGATCATGTACATCAGGGCCAAGGCAATGAGCAGAGCCGCTTGAAATTGTCGTGCAGTTTCCTGCGCTTCTTCTTGGTCGCCTGCCAACGCCGCATTGATGCCGAAGTCTGCCGCCAGTTCGGGCAGTATCTGGGTTTCTAATAGATTAATGATCTGTGGCAACTCGTCGGCGTTCTGAGCGTCGGCCATCACCGTGATGCCCATGCGGCCATTGGTGCGTTGCAAGCGGTCAATGCCCAGCCGGTATTCGCTATTCAGCAAATCGCCCATGTTGGCCCAGCCACCGTTGGGCAAGGGGTAGGGCAGGGATTGCCAGGCGCTCATGTTGCGTGTTTCGTACTCGGGTAAACGCAGGCTCAATGGAATGCTTTCACCGGCAACGATAAAGTTCTGAATGGTGATGCCTTGTAATTGATCACTGAGATATCCGCTGACTTGGCTGAGGGTAAGGCCCAGCGACTGTGCTTGTTGTGACAGCGAGAACCGCAACTGCTCACTGCCCAGTGGCAAGTCATCCTGCGGGTCGGCCATTGCAGCCTGGGTTACCAGTCTGTTTTGCAATTCCAGTGACGCGGCCTTCAAAACTTCAATGTCATTGCCGGTCAGGCTGATTTCCACATCAGAACTGCTCAGCCCCTGACGTGCGCGGGTGAATAACACACTTTGAAGTCCCGGCACCATTTCTAGCTGGTCTTTCCATTCATTCATGATCTGTAGGCCGGTATAAGGACGGTCAACATCATTCACCATCTCGACCGAGATACTGCCACTCAGGTTGTTGCGCCGTACCGTAACCACGGCCGTTTCGACGAATTGATAGTTTAGGTTTTCCTCGGCGACATAGAGTGCGCGTTCCATGTTGTTCAAGTAGTCGACGACTTGCTGCGGATCAGAGTCTGGCGTGAAATTCACGCTGGCACTGAGGTTACTGCCTTCTAATGCCGGAAAGGGCGTCCATGGCACCTGCCCACCTTTTACCAACCCGAAGCTGATCATGCCAGCGGCCAGCATGGCACAGATGGTCACGGCTCCGTTGTTGACCGACAAAGTGACCAAAGGGCGGAATATCTTCTCGCGAAAATGCGCTACGCCCCCGTCGATACGACGACGGAAGGTGCTGGGCTTTTTCTGATCGCTGTTCTTTAACGCATGATGCAAGTGTGCGGGAAGAATCAAGAAGCACTCAACCAGAGAGGCGACGATGGCACACATGACCACCAAGGGAATATCGGCCATCAGGCTACCAAAGCGCCCACCGATCATGGTAAGGGGTAGAAACGCCGCAATGGTGGTCAGCGACGATGCCAATACCGGCGCAAACATTCGTCGGGCTGCGTTGTAGGCCGCGTTATGACTGGTTGCGCCCTGATCTCTTTGTGCTTGGGTGTCTTCTGCCACCACGATGGCGTCGTCAACAATAATGCCCAGCGCCATCATAAAACCAAAAATGGAAATGATGTTGACCGTAATATTATTGACGCCCATCACGAAGAAGGTGGCAAGGAACGACACTGGAATACCCACCGCAACCCAGAGGGCTAGGCGGGTATTCAAGAAAATAAACAACACCAAGACAACCAGAAACATCCCCATCAGACCGCTTTCCAGCACCATGTTGAGGCGAGAAATCAGTGTTTTCCAACTTTCCCGATAAGTGTGCAGCGCGACACCTTCAGGCAGGTTCTGTTGGGTATCGGCGATCCATTCGTTCATGATGTCAGCTACCGCCAGCGAATTGTCGTTCTCTTGCCGCGACAAATTCAGCGTGACGGCTGGGTAGCCCTGGTAATAGATCTCTTGACCACGCTCAATGGTGGAGGAAAAGGATGCGACATCCCCGAGTGTTATGACGCCGCCAGTGCTGGTGATGCGAATCGGGATGCGGGCGATATCGGTGATCAGCCGTGACTCACCCTGCGCGCGTAATTGCAGTGTCATGCCGTCGGTGGTGAGGGTGCCAGCTGGGGTATTCACATTTTGTTGGCGAATAATCTGTGCCAGTTGATTGAGCGTTAAATCCAGTTCCAGCAAACGCTCGCTGGGTACTTCGATGGTCATGAATTCGTTGGTCGTACCACTGATAGTGACTTCGGCGATGCCTCGGCCCCGCAGTTCAGTGGCGTACTGCCGGGCGAGATCACTCAGTTGAGCCGGTGGCGCATCGCCATAGACCAAGATCGAGCCCACGGTTTCACGGAAGGCGAATTGGCGCACAGTGGGCGCGTCTACATCCGCCGGTAGTGATACACCGGCAATGGCGTCTTCCAGCGCGATGATGGCTTCATCCGTGTCCACGCCTTCGGCAACCGACACTCGAATGGTGCTATTGCCTTCGGTGGTTGTGCTGTTGATGCGACTGACTTCGGGCAGCGCAAGCAGGGCAGATTCAAGCGGAATGGTAATGGCATTCTGTACGTCTTCGGCGCTGGCGCCTTGCCAGCGGGTGTTCACATTGATGTTCTGAAACTGAAAAGTAGGCAGCAATTGAAAGTTGACCTGTTGCAGGCCCCAAGCACCGGCCAGGATCGTCAGGAACATCAGAATGTTACCGGCGACGCGGTGGCCAGTGAAATAATGAATGATGCCACTCATGACACTAGTCCTCTACCGTAAGAGCAGGGCGCTCAGCCGCAATGCGCTGGCGCTCTGCGGCAGTTTGTGCAGCACCTAACACTTGCACACGAAAGCCTGCTTCTGGTCGATCCAGTCGTGTCACCAGAATGTCGGCATCGGCGGCGATAGACGACCGCACCAAATAGGCTTCGCCTGGCCGATTGGGGTCTTGCCCAACAATTTCAGCTGTGTGTTCGACCAAGCGACCGTTTGCTACTTCATAGATACGGTTGTTGCCATACAGCGCGTTGGACGGCACGGCGATAACCTGATCGACTGGAGGCAATAAGAGGTTCAGGTTAGTAAAGGTGCCTGCAATCAACGGCGGTTTAGGGTCGATCAAATTCAGTACGACAGACACTCCGCCCTGAGAGGCGTTCAGCCCCCAGCTTTCGAGCTTGAGCGCAGTAGGTTCACCTTGCCAGAGAATACGCCCCTGTAAGGGGTTGTCGCGGTCTAACAATGCCAAGTATTGACTCGGCAAGGTGGCGCGAATCTGGAAAGCCTCTGTGCTTTGTAAGGTCAACAGCTGGGTGCCCGCTGATACGGTTTGGCCGGGCTGGACCAGAATATCGTCAATCAAACCGTTGGTTTGAGCGCGCACCGTGGCGGCCTCAATGTCTTCCTGTAAGGCTTCCTGCTGACGTACCAGGCTTTCCAGTTGAGCGTTCAACTGGAGTAGGGCATCTTCTTGTCGCGCCACGGCCAACTCACGGTTCTGTAAGCTTTGCTGTTGGGTGATCAGTGTGCGGCGTGCGGATTCGACATCGACCGCCGATGCCAAGTTGCGAACTTGTAGGTCTTGAATGCGGCGGAGATTATCCTGCGCGAGTTGCCAGGCTTCTTGCTCCAGTGCCAAGGCAGCCACATCTGCATCACCTTGCAATACTTGTTGGCGAATACGAGACCGCATCTCTGCAATTTGGCTGTTTTGTTGCGCTAAATTGCGGCGCACGGTGCGGGTGTCGAGCTGCAACAAAGGCTGACCAGCTACAACCGGTTCACCCGAGCTTACCAAGATGTTTTCCACGGTGGTGCTGAGCGGGCTGGCGACTTGAAATGTACGTGCGAACTGCGTTTGCCCGAATAAAGTAATAGCGGGTTGCAATGAATCGTAACTGGCTTTGATGGTTCTGACCGTAGGGGCTGTGGTATTCAGTGTGCCTGCGCCTGCCGGGCCTCCGCGCCCCATGAGTGCTCCAGCACCACCACGGCCTTGTGGCTGCGCGCTTTGTGCAGGTTCCTTGGTCAGGCTGTAGTAGCCAAGTGCGCCGACCGATAAAAACGCGGCAGACAATACGATAACAAGTGTCGAACGCTTCATATAATTGGCAGTCTTCCCAAAAGATTGAGGCTATCTTAAACCAATAGCGGTTAAATGTGCTCTGCGAGGCAGCATTGTCGGCGTTACCATCTGGTAATACCGGTATTGGCGGTCCTGGTGGTGTTAGCGGCGTGATTGGGTGGGTGCCCTTTCGCGGATCGCCGTAAACCCGGCCATGGGGGCTCGCTGAACACGTCCTGTGTTCAAGCGTCCGCTACAGGGCACCCACCCAATCACTCAGATCACATTCAAGTTGCCTCATCAGAGCGTTGCTTGTTGTAACGCGCGAACCACACTTGTAACAGCACCGCACTACGCGGATAATCGGCGTCCGTTCTAATTCGTACGCTGTACATAGGTCCTCGGTTCATGAAAATAGATGTTGCCTTACAAGTCGAGTCCGTTGACTCATTAGTTGCAATTGATTTTCTCGTTGATAACGTGAATCTCTCCAAGTCTCGACTAAAGAAAACCATGAATGCTGGCGCCGTATGGCTGGTGCGTGAAGGTGAGAGCCGACGCCGCTTACGCCGTGCGATGACGGATCTTAAAGTCGGCGACGTGCTGCAAATTTATTACGACGAAACCATTCTGGATCAACATATTCGCCCTATGATCGAAGTGGCCGATTTTGAATGGTATTCCGTGTGGTACAAACAAGCCGGTATGTTGTCGCAGGGCACCGACTGGGGTGATCAGAATTCGGTGATGCGCCAAGTGGAACTGCACTTTAAGAATAAACGCGAAGTGTTTCTGGTGCATCGATTAGACCGCGAAGCCAAAGGCTTGATGGTTATTGCTCATCAGAAACGCGCTGCTGCGGCGCTGAGTGAGTTGTTTCGTGAGGGCAAGATCAAAAAAGAATATCGAATCGAAGTGTTGGGCGATCTGCGCGCTGAACCCGAAGGCAACATTGAATTGCCCTTGGATGAGAAGGCGTCGACTACCCGGTATAAGCTTGAGAAGTACAATGAGCCAACCAATACGTCGACGTTGAATGTGTGGATTGAAACGGGTCGTAAGCACCAGATTCGCCGACACTTTGCCGCTATTGGCCACCCGGTGATGGGCGACCCGGCCTATGGTGAGGGCAATAAGCAGCGCTCAGGCTTGATGTTGGAAGCTGTGGCGCTGAGCTTTGAGTGCCCGTTTACCGGCGAAGCTCGGGATTTTACTAAGAGTGCAATAGAGGCATCCTAAGCCTTCTAGGGGGTATCTAAAAACCTCAGAGGCGAAAAGCTGGCTAGGCAAAAATTTCCGAGAAAGCGCAGTTTACTGTACGTAAATATTCGCTTCGCTCACCCTACGGGCCGACCATTGGTCGTTCTGGCAAGCCAGTGAGCATTTTGAGGCCATTTTTAACAACGCCAGCTTGAGAAAAAGGGGTTTTTAGACGCCCCGGCTATTGTGTGACCAAATTAAACTGTACATTCCGGCGCTCTAAGTCGACGGTCTGCACTTCAATGGTCACCTTCTGGCCCAGTCGGAATTCGCCACGCTTGGTGTGGTGCGTTTGCAATACTTCGTCGTAGGTCGCGTCTTTATCGCGCCAGCCTTTCACGTTGATGAATCCGCTGATCCCTAAACCATCCAGTTGCACAGAAAAGCCGCTGGGCATGACGTGCTGGATTTCACCTGTGAACCGCTGACTTTCATGTCCTTTCATGTAAATGGCTTTCAGCCATTGCTCGACAAAGTTGCTCAGCGCGCGGCCCGTACCTTGACCCTCTTGTAAGCTGGCGATTTCGGCTTCGCTCAAAGTTGGCACAGGCTGACCCCGCCAAATGGCCTTGAGCTGACGATGCAATACCAAATCAAGGTACTTGCGAATCGGCGAGGTGATGGTGGTGTAGCACGCAAAACCTAAGCCCCAGTGTGGGCGTGCCGTCGGTAACAACTCGGTACGCTGGTAGCTCTTGGCGAGCATCTTAGCCAAAGGAAGATCAGTATGGCGCTGCGCTTGCTGCAGGATCGGCAACATCTCAGCGAAGTCGTTGAGGTCGGTTGGCGTTACGGCCAGTACTTGTTGCAGCAAGGCCTTTATGGTGTCGTGTTGGTCGTCACGAAAACCTTCATGACACAGAAACAACCCGGCATTGCGCGCCAGTAAGTACTGCGCCGTTAGGCGATTGGTCAACAGCATGCATTCTTCAACGACCTGATGCGCGCGTAGGCGAAACTCTTCGCGTACCTCGGCAATATGACCCTGTTCGTTTAGATCAAATCGATAATCTGGTCGGTCTTCCATCACCAGGCAGTTCGCCTGACGATAGGCTTGTAGGTCGGTGGTCAAGGCGTTGAGGTGTTGGATCTGCTGGCCCAAATGTTCGCCTTCTATTTGGCTGGCATCGCCGTCAATGAAGGCCGATACCTGTGCATAGCTCAGCTTGGCTTGTGACTGCATAAAACCAAAACGAATACTGGGCTCACCCGCTTCGCCGGTTTCTTTCTGCACATCGACAGAAAACAATAACGCAGGTCGTTTGACGTTCGGCTGCAGTGAACACCATTCCACTGACAGCGTTTTGGGCAACATGTGCAGTGTTTCACCGGGCAAATAGCTGCTGCTGTTGCGTTGTGCGGCGACCAGATCAAGCAATGACTTTTGTTCGACAAAGAGTGACGGGTCGGCAATGGCTACGTGCAGACGCCAATGTGTACCCAGGTCGTCGATGCACAGGGCATCGTCCATGTCTTGGGTGCTGGCGGCGTCAATGGTCACAAAGGGCAGGGTGGTGGCGTCTTCGTAGTCACTTTGCGCCGCCATTAAACCGTTAAAGTCGATGGCGGCTACTGCGTCTTCTACGGCGGGGGTGAATTCCGACTTGACGTTAAAACGAGCCTTACCCACGGTGTGTTCAATAAAAGCAGCGTCGGGCAGAGCCAGCGTCGATTCTACTTTCGCTAGGGCTTTGCCGTCCTCAAATGGGTGTCGCGTCAGGCGGCAGCTTACCCAGGTATCATCTGACAAGCCCTTGGATGAACTGTTGGTCAGGTTTACCCAGCGATTCATGCCTGGATGGTCGGTGTTGACCAGTGTATTCGGGCCCTTACGAATAACTTTACCGACAAAGTTCTTCAATGACGTTTCAACAAGGCTATCGAGTTCAGCCTGCGACTTGCCGTCAACTTCGTTCACGGTGAATTCAATGACGTCACCGGGCAGTACGCGTTTCATTTCATCTGGGGTAATAAAAAAACTCTCACCGGCGTCGGTGTCGACGAAGCCAAATCGGCTGGCGGTACCGCGCACCACGCCTTTCTGAACGTTCTTTTCGACTTTGATCTGGGATTTCAGCGCGTTGAGTTGCGCCAAAGAATCGAGATTCAGCATTAATTTAGAGCCCGTGACAGATGAAAAAATGGCCGCAGATTATACCTTCCATAGACCCAATTAACGAGACTTCTTCCGCTTTGCGGACAATTGGTGGTGACTGCGGTGGTCAATAGGTTAGGATATGCGCCATTCATTAATGGAACATGTAATGGCTGCTCTGTTTGAAACCTTCTGGTTTACTCTGTTACAGCATTTTGCCGCATCCTTAGCAATCCCGATTCTGGTAGGGCACTTCTGCCGACCACGCCGTTGGTGGGGGAAGATGACGATCATGGCGATTTGCTTCACGTTATTGTGGGTGTTGTGGACCAGTCTGCTCAGTATTCAGGTGGATACACATTTGGCGTTATTGGTGTCGTTTGTGGCGGTGTATGCCTTCATTCGCAGTGTGGCGCGTATTCAGCAGAGCCTGCCCTCGATGTTTGACGAGGCAGAATACGACGAGGACGACGCTGACCGCGAGCCGGGAGACGCCGCTGCTCGCCAAGCATCCGAAGCAGAACATTCGACCAAAGACTAAGCCTAGTTATTAAATCGTACACTGTTATAGCTAAAGAGTATTTTTCATTCTTCTGCCATGCTCTAGACTGGGCGCACAAAAAATAACCTATAAAGACAGCGCATGGATGTAACGGAAGAGCTGCTGCGAACGGAATTGGAGCAGTTACCGCAAAAATTTTATCGGCAGATACTGACTCTGTTGCCCGAGGCTGTATTGATGATCATCGGGCGGAGAATCGTGTTCGCTAATCAGTCGGCGTGTCGTTTATTCGGCCAACCCCTGCATATGTTGGTCGATCATCATTACGCGCGTTTTTTGCCGCGTTCAGCGCAGGCAGAGGTCATGCAACATTTTCGCAATGTGCAGAACGGCAATAATCATTTTCCGCGCATTACTTTTGACCTGCAGCGTCATGATCGCACCGTACCCGTTTCATTGCAGGCGGCGATTGCGCGCGCGGCTGACGGCCCTCTGGTGTACATCGTAACCCTGCGGGATATCACTCTCGAAGCGGAACTCAGTCAGGCCATCAAGCAGCGTGAAGCGCGTTTGCGCTACTTGGCAGAACACGACCATCTAACACAATTGTTGAATCGCAAAGGCTTCCACGATCATATGGCGAAAGCCATTGCCCGGGCGCAGCGTCAGAAAGCCGAATTTGCGGTGCTCTACATCGACCTCGACAATTTTAAACAAGTGAATGACCGGTACGGGCATACCATGGGAGACGAGGTATTGGTCAGCTTTGCGCGGCGCTTAAAGGATTGTTTCCGTACCTCTGACATTGTGGCGCGCGTCGGTGGTGATGAGTTTGTAGTGATACTGGATCAAATCAGCCCGGACGTGGGCGATGAAGAATTGCTGGCTAACATACGAGCCAAGGTACTGACACCGCTGACCTGCAGCTTCGGTCAGCATGTGTTGGACGCCAGCACCGGTGTCAGTCGTTTTCCACAAGACGGTGTGGATGAAGCAACGTTGATCGAGGCCGCAGATCAGCGCATGTATACTGCTAAAGCCGGCAGCAGCAACTAAGCCAGTTAACCTTGACTGGCTTGCGCTGCCAAGTAGGCCACAAAATCTGGCTCGGCCGCTAAATGCTCGCGCAAATGAATCCGCACGTCCGGGTGGCGTTCGCGCACACTGGCGACGATGCCGGGAATGTCATTGCGCACATGGGTGCCAGCCAATAGAAAACAAGGCATGACTTCGATGTCGGTCGCGCCTTGGTTGATCAGCTCCAACAGTGCGGTGTCAATATAGGGTTCGGCCAGTTCCAAAAAGGCAGTAGCTGTACGATCAAAGGCATTGCCTAAACTGGCCTCCACGCGCTGCGCTAAAACTGCGAACTCTTCATTGCTGCTTTTTAGGCGGCTGCCGTGCGCCACCATCAGTAAGGCTTTCAATATCCACTCTTCTTTAAGGCTTCGTATTCTTCTTGGCCAATCTGCCGCGCTTCTTCTTCCAGCATAACGGGAATGCCATCACGAATTGGGAAGGCCAGACGACTGGCGATGCAAATCAGTTCGTTCTTGTCTTGGCTCAGGCGCACCGGTGCTTTGGTGACAGGGCAGGCCAGAATATTCAGTAATTGCGCATCAATCATTTTGTTGTCTCGTCCTGATGGTCGTCATGGTCGCACTGTGGGCCATGCACATGGGGATTGTTGGGGTCGGGCACGGGGTCTAGGCCACCGGGGTGCAGTGGGTGGCACTTGCTGATCCGTTTAATAGTCAGCCATGAGCCTTTCACTGCCCCGTGTTTTTCCAAAGCCTCAATCGCGTAACTGGAACAGGTTGGGTAGAAGCGACAGCGCGGTGCCATCAAGGGGCTGATGGCCACCTGATAACCGCGCACTATCTTTTTCAGCACCCAAGCTAGCATGGTTTATTTCCACTGCCAGCGCGTGCCTTCACGCGTATCTTGAATCTCTACTCCTGCAGCGTCCAACTCAGCTCGCACGCGGTCGGCTTCGGCAAAGTCTTTGGCTTTTTTGGCCGCTGTACGTAACGCAATCAGTGCTTCAATTTGCTCTGGCGTAACAGCGTTGTCTTGTGCCGACAGCTCTTGGAACCACTGCACCGGCGTGTAGTTAAACAAGCCCAGTACACGACCACAGGCAATCAGTTCCGCGCGCAACTTAGCTTTATCTTCGTTGGTAGTGTCGTCTTGATAGATACGGCTCACCAGGCCATGCAGTTCAGCAATGGCTAGCGGTGAGTTCATATCGTCGCACAGCGCCTGTACCACCGGTGTTTCTCGCAAATCCGGCGCGTCGACCTCAGGCAGTGTCGCGGTGTCGCGCAACGCACCGTAGAAGCGGTCGAGCGTCATGCGTGACTGATTCAACAAGTCGTCCGACCAGTTCAACAAGGATCGATATTGGCCGGACAATAACGCCAAGCGCAACAGCTCGCCCGGATAGCTTTCCAGCAATTCGTGCACGGTAATGAAGTTGTTCAACGACTTCGACATCTTTTCGCCGTTGATGTTGATCATGCCGTTGTGCATCCAGTAGCGCACGTATTCGTGTTCTTCTGAGTGGCAGCAGGTGCCTTGCGCCACTTCGTTCTCATGGTGCGGGAACATCAAATCTGCACCGCCACCATGAATGTCGATGGTGGGGCCGAGGTGCTTGTTGATCATGGCCGTACATTCAATGTGCCAGCCCGGACGACCGTAACCCCATGGGCTTTCCCAGCCGGGTTCATGCGCCTCAACAGAGGGTTTCCACAGCACGAAATCCATTGGATTCTTCTTGTAGCTGGCCACTTCTACGCGGGCGCCGGCAATCATGTCTTCCGTTTTACGTTTCGACAGTTTGCCGTAGTCGGGCATGGCGGCGACATCAAACAACACATGACCTTCAGCGGCGTAAGCAAAGCCGCGCTGAATCAGGTTGTCGATCAGCTCCACCATAACGTCAATGTGCTCGGTTGCCAAAGGCTCAACCGTGGGCGGCAGGTTAAACAGTGATGCCATGTCTTTGCGGTAGGCTTCCGTGTAACGAGCACTGTAGGTGCCAATGTCTTCACCGGCGGTGTGTGCAGCGTTGTTGATCTTGTCGTCGATGTCGGTGATGTTGCGCGCGTAATCCAATTGCGGATAAAACAACCGCAACACACGCGCAAAGGTATCGAAGACGACAGCCGGGCGCGCGTTACCGATGTGGATGTAGTTGTACACAGTCGGGCCACAGACATACATCGTGATTCGCTCAGGTTTCAGCGGTACAAAGGTCTCTTTGCGATTGGTCAGCGAATTGTAGATCTGTATGGGCATGTTGGGTCCAGAGTCAGTGATAAATTCGGTAATAGGTAATGATACAGGAAAACAAGCACAGCGAGGATCAACAAGCTGCGATTGCGCCCTTGTCCACACCTTCGAAGGCACGCACTTTCCAGTGATGCGCCGGTGCTTGCTTGTGCAGCAATTGCGCGAGGTGGTCAGCAATCAATTCCACGGTGGTGTCGGTGTCTAAAATATCGCACCGCGCTTTGGGTAAGGTCAGCTCAAAGTCGCCTTGCTGGGCTGTATAGACAACATGGTAGCAGGGTATGTCAAGCACCTGGCACTCGGCCTGAATGTCTTCGCGAGTGATCAGGTAGATGTCACGCCAATGCTCGGCCAGGGTAGCTTCCGTGTAGGTGTCACGTGTGCCGTCGCGTTCGATAATAATGCGTGAACGGTGGCCGTGAATCATGCGCTGACAGTCACCTTGATGCTTTTTCAGGCCGTGGGAGTAGTGATAAAAAGCGCCATCATGTTCTTCCGGGCGGAGGCGGACGATGATGTTACTGACGTTGGCCGGTACGACCTGGCGAACCTGTGCGCTGATATGACGCGTCACGTCAGCCAGCTTGATGGCCGATGCGTCGAGCCAGTAGAAGGCTTCGTTCGGTGCACGGTAGTCCAATACAAAGCCTTTTTGTGGCTGCTTCAGAGACAGGCGGCTTTCTTCGGGTCCACGCTGAATAACCAAGCCTGGCATATGCTCCGGCACCACAAAACGGTGATCGAGGCCGCTGTCGATTTCGGCCTTAATCGCTCGCTTAACGTGACTGAAATCAAACACCATACCTTCGTCGTTCAGTGCACCCTCGAGTTCAATATCGACGATCCAACTTTCACCCACGATGCCGCGCTCGGCATCCAAGTAACTGAAGTCTACAACGGTGAGCGCATCGACGAACAAACTGGCCATGAATCCTCCTAAAGGGAGGTGGATTTTAACTGAAAGTCGCCGTCGAGGCACCTGTATTGATAGGGGGTGGGTGATTTTATCCGGTGCAGTGGCAAACGCCGTCAGAAATGGCTAAAGTTACGTTCAGACAGTTGCCGCGAGAAGACCATGGCAAATAATGACACCCCATTAGCGGTCTCTCCGGAGGCAGCCGCACGTGCGCTGGGTAATGAAGCTCGCGAGCTGCGTGCCAGTTTAGCCAGTACCTTTTTGATCAGTGCGGCCATTGCCGAAGAAATGCGCGAAATCCGCCAAGCTTTGCCAGTTCTGCCCACCAAGCCAAAAGAAAATCCTTAATAAACTCTGCTGTCATGCCCTGCTGCGTACTTGTAATTCAAGAGAATGCACCTATCCTAAGCGCTGTTCATCCAGCTGCCATCAGAGGAACTATTCCATGGCCAAGAAAAAACGACAGCCGACCCAACACAGTCAGGTAGCGCGTGAATTGCGTAGCCCCAAGTACCGCTTGCGCGTGGTGAGCGACAAAACCCAGTATGACCGCAAGCGTGACAAGAAGCCTCGTGCAGAGGATTTCCAAAAGGCAGCGTAAGTGCTGGTTTCTGGAAGTCCTCTGAGAACATCTAAAAACCGCCTTTTCTCAAGCTGGCGTTGTTTTTCTATTGACCCTCGCTCGTCAGCGGCAAGAGTGTCAAGCCACCGCCATAAACACCCTCTAGCCCCTGTGCAGTTAATCTATGCTCGTGAAAGTAAGCACAATCGCCGGGTGCCCACCGTGGTGGATTTTTTGCTACAGGAGGCGGCGCAGCAACGCTTTGGGCCAGGAGGTTTAGAGTAAGATTCCAGAATGAACACGCTGCGACAAAACGCCGCAGGGCACCTAGGGTGAAAATAACGTAGAATTTACGCTTTCACATTTGCCCTAAATCAACGTGGCCCATTCTGAATCTACAACAGAACCTGTAAAAAGCGCAGGTAAAGCAAGTCAGCGTCAACAGATGTTGCTGCTTATTGTCGCTGCGGCTGTGCTTTCTGGCGCGATTGCTTATTCGGTCTTTCCGTGGTTGCGCCATTTTTATACCGATGCGCCGCTTTGGGTGGCGCAGGCACCTGATTCCTGCGATTTACACCAGTCATCGTGTCGCGTGACAGTGCCTGGAGGGTGGGTAGAGCTGTCGCTGTCGCCGAATCCCATTGAACTGCTGACGCCCTTGTCGGTGCAGGTGACGACGAGTGGTGTATCATCGGCTGGGGTACAGGTCGATTTCAGCAGCCCTGATATGTACATGGGTTATAACCGTCCCACCTTGCAGGCAACGGAAAACCACGGTGAATATGTGGGCGCTACGTCTTTGGCTATCTGTATCTTGGAAACCATGACGTGGGAAGCGAGAGTGCTATTGGAACAACCCGACGGCGTGGGTGCCGTGTCGTTTTTCTTCACCACAACGCGGCGGTTTTAAACATGTTTACATTCAATCGCATACTAGCGGTCATTGTTGGCCTGTTAGCGACGGTTCTGCTTATTGTTTTGCTGCTTCGAGATTCGCATGCACCGCTCAGCACGCTGGCAGCCGCGCCTGTCGGTGGCGATTTCTCGTTGACCACGCCAGAGAGTGAATTCCGGTTGTCGGACTATCGTGGTCAGATCGTGGTGGTCTATTTCGGCTACACCTATTGCCCGGATATTTGCCCCACTGCCTTGGCGGTGATGAGTCAGTCGATTCGGCAGTTGCCAGTAGATCAACAAGACAGCGTCGTCCCTTTGTTTATTAGCGTAGATCCAGAAAGGGATACGCCCGAACGCTTACAAGAGTATGTGCAATTCTTTCATCCTAATTTAATGGGTGTTACGGGCACCGAATCTGAGTTGCAACAGGCGGGACGACAGTACGGCGTAGCTTGGCATTTTGCCGAACCGGATGCTCAGGGCCGCTACGCCGTAGATCACAGCTCAAGTTTGTATGTGATCGATCGACAGGGCGGGTTGGCGGACATCGTCTATCACGACCAGCGGCCGGATACCTTGCTGCGGTCGCTGCAGTCGGTATTGAATTAATATTAAATTAAGCTAAGGAAC
Organism: Salinispirillum sp. LH 10-3-1; assembly: GCF_030643825.1. Classification (GTDB taxonomy): domain Bacteria; phylum Pseudomonadota; class Gammaproteobacteria; order Pseudomonadales; family Natronospirillaceae; genus Salinispirillum. The sequence goes on along the minus strand of NZ_CP101717.1, from coordinate 1,920,206 downwards.
ATTATGAAAATCACTGCAATGGCTTCGGCCTTTTTGGTCTCTCTTGGTCTTGTCCTACTGGGTGCTGCGTCAGCGCACGATCATGGCCATCACAATACGGACGCCGAGAATGGCATTCAGGTGCATCAGCCGTTCGTGCGCTTGATGCCACCCATGCAGCCCAATACCGCGGCGTTCATGCGGTTGGAGAATGCTTCCACCAACGATCGTGTGTTGATCGGTGCCGTCAGTGACGTGGCTGAAGCGGTGGAACTGCACACGCACAGCGTCGTCGATGGCATGATGCAGATGCGTCAGGTGCAACACATTGCATTGCCTGCGGGCGATACCGTGGCATTGCAGCCGGGTGGCTTGCACATCATGATGATTGGCCTAAAAGCACCGTTGCAAGATGGCCAAATGGTGGAGATTACGTTGCAATACGACGATGGCACTGAGCAAAGTATTAAAGCGCCCGTGCGGCACCCTAATGTTGAAATGCAGCACTCAATGGACGATCATCACCAGCATTGATGAGATTGTCTCGCCTGCTCAACACCCGAGAAGTTCGCATGAAAACTCCTTTGATCACACGCGCCGGTTACGAGGCGCTGAAAGCAGAATTGGATGAGCTGTGGAGGCGCGAGCGGCCAGAGGTGACGAAGAAAGTCACTTGGGCGGCGAGCCTAGGCGACCGCAGTGAAAACGCTGACTACCAATACAATAAGAAGCGCTTGCGCGAGATTGATCGCCGCGTGCGCTATTTGCGCAAATGTTTAGAGCATTTGAAAGTAGTAGATTATTCACCGCAGCAAGAAGGCCGGGTGTTTTTCGGTGCGTGGGTGACGGTGGAAAACGATGATGAAGCCACTAAGCGATTTCGTGTCGTGGGCTACGATGAGATTTTCGACCGCAACGATTACATTTCGATTGATTCGCCTATGGCGCGGGCGCTGTTGAAAAAGTCGGTAGACGACGAGGTGGTGGTCAAGACGCCTAAGGGCGACGCGGTGTGGTACGTCACTAAGATCGAATACGAGCAGGGCCATAGCGCGGTTTAACGTAGGAGGCCAGCCCTCTGGCCGAATCGGTGTGATTATACCCGCCGTCTTTCGGCCAGAGGGCTGGCCTCCTACGTACGCCGCCAAAAACGCCCTGGATGAATTCGGCTCCCCAACATATTCCCCATGGGCGTTGGCTCGCCGGTCATCAAACAGACCAATTGTTCGGCGCACAGGGCAGACGATGCCAGCCCTTTTGAGCCCAGTCCCGTCAACACATACAGCCCCGGCAGAAACAGCGGTGATGTGTTGTTGTGTCTGTACCAATTGGTAGGGCTGCTGTTCAGAGCTTCCTCAATAAGAACCGGCCCTGACATCGGCAAATAATCGGGCGTCGTCGCACGCACTGCGGCACGCTCCACGGTGGTGTGGTTTTCGATGGCTTGTGCTGCTTCGGGTGCCAGCGCAGCCAAGGCTGAGCGGTTCAGTAGGGTGTCTTCTGATTTTACCGCGTTGTGGTCGCTGCCGACATCGAACGATGCACCAAAGTGCCAATGCCCTTGGTCGTCGGCAGGGGTGAGGTAGCTGTCGCCACAGACGACCGTGCGAGGCGAGCCCTTGGGGGTCGCAGCTTGCGAAACCTGCCCCCGTACCGGTTTTAAACGCAAGTGTTCAGTCTGTGGAAACTGATTGCTGTGCTGGCCTGCGGCTATCACCAGTGCGTCGCAACGATGAATCTCTGTGCCGTTGGCATTGACGACCCATTGCTGGTGAGTGGCATCAAAGGTTAATTGATCCGCGCGGGTGGCTATTCTGGGTATTAGCGCGAGTTGATCTTTGCAATACTGCGATGGTGAAAGCCAGCCGCCTTGCGGAAAAAACAAGGCTGGGCCAGACAGTGTTACACCACTGAGTGCGCTGGCCTCTGCCTGAGAGATTGGTTGCATCAGTTGAGCAAAAGGGTGGTTGACGGCTTCTGCCAAGCGTTGCCAACGTTTTTCAGATGTCACCTGAACCAGTCCGCAAGCCTTGCCTGGCCAAAATTGGCCTTGGCTCTGCCAAAGCCGTACCCGATAGCTCAGGGCGTGGGCGTAAAAGCAGGTCGCTGGGTCTGCTTCCAGGCCGGGTTTTGCATATACTGCACCTTGGTCGTTGCCCGAAGCAGCTGAACCCGGTTCGTCTGGCGCAATGAGCGTGACGGCGTAACCGCGGTGACGCAATCGTTGTGCGGTTTCAGCGGCGGCCAGCCCGCTGCCAAGGACGCCGACCGTTTGGCCTGGCTTCAAGGCGTGAATTGGGCGCGACCACCACTGTTTATTGGTGATGGGTCGTTCCGGGCCGTGTAAACCAATGAAGTGGCCGCGGCACATGGTGCGTTTCAAGCCGAAGCCGGGGCACTTTCCAGCGAGAAATCCGGCGGCGTTGAGTCCTTCGCGTACAGGTAAAGCTGCCGTGAAGGTGGCCACAGTGGTGCCGGGGCGACTTAAACGTGCCATGGCGTGATAAATCGTTGGGTTCCACAAGTCGCCGTTTTTCGCCGGTGTAAAACCATCGAGATACCAGGCGTCCACCACACCATCAATATCGTTAAGCCCGCTGAGCGCATCGCCTACAAACAAAGACAGCTCGGCATCGCTGAAACTCAAGCGGTTCCAACCGGGCACCAAGCTATGATACTGGGCAAGAAATTCATCCACTTCCGGCAGTTCTTCGCGTAAGGGCAGCAGCAAAGCGCGCAGGGTAGTGGGTGAGACGGGGTACTTTTCCACGCTGATAAAATGTAGGCGGCTGGCACGCGGAGTTTCACGCCAAATGTGGAGGGTGGTAATGAAGTTCAGGCCGGTACCAAAACCCGTTTCACCGATGGTAAACCACTGCCCTAACTCAGTAGGAAAGCGCTCGGGGAGGTTGTTGTTGCCCAGAAAGACATGGCGCGTTTCATCGGTACCGCCTTGACGACTGAAGTAGATGTCGTCAAAGCGGGGAGAGAAGGGCACGCCATTGCGCATTTCGAGATCGGCAAACTGCATAGCCCTGTCTCTCAGCTATATGACGATTACTGCTGTTGCAGTCGCACCGACTCGATCACGATGTCCTCGTTCGGTACGTTCTGGTGCATTCCACGGTTACCGGTGCGCACCTTAGCGATACTGTCCACCACTTCCATACCAGAAATTACTCGGCCAAACACCGCGTAACCGGGGCGGCCATTGCGATAGTCGAGATTATTGTTATCCACCAAGTTGATGTAGAACTGGGCAGTGGCGCTGTCGGGCGCTTGCGTGCGTGCCATGGCGATGGTGCCACGGGAATTACTCAGGCCATTATTAGATTCGTTGCGGATCGGCGCGCGCACGGGTTGCTGTGTCATGTCAGCATCAAAACCGCCACCTTGGATCATAAAACCGTCAATGACGCGATGAAAGATCAGACCGTCGTAGAACTCGTCTTCGACGTAAGTAACGAAATTGCTGGTCGTTACCGGAGCATTGGTTGCGTCCAGTTCCAGTACGATCTCTCCAGCGGACGTCTGCATCACAACGGTAACGGTTGCTGCTTCGGTGGCCGGAGTAGCTGCTGTTTGGGTCGCTGAGTCGTCGCCTTTGCTGCATGCGCTCAAGGTGAGGGCGGATACGAACACAGCAGACAGGGTTAGTATTCTATAAGTTTTAGCCATTGTTGAAAAAATTGCCTTGGTAACAGAATGTCGACATGAGAAAAACGTTTCATGTCATTAATGGAATAGTGGCTGGCAATATGGAGCTCCCAGCGCACTTGCATGTCGTCCGTTACTTGCCAGTAACGAAACAGGTTTTCAGGTATCGGGTGCAACTTGCTGATTTCTTGGGCGTAGCGCCCGGCCCACTCTACGATGTCGAAGTGAGTGTACCGAGACGCCGACCCCTTGGCACCTTCACGCAGTAGTTCATAGAGGGCGTCCTCAGTATAAGGACGCTCTATGGTAACTTGCTTCCATGGCACGGGGGATTAAGCCCAGCCATCACTGCGTCGACGACGCATCAAAATAGGCAGTAACAGGCCGGTGATCAGGCCAGCCAATACCAAGCCACCGCCGGCGATCATCTTCCACTGGCTGCTGGTGTCTTCTAATGTTTCATTCATACGACGGAGTTGGTCGTTCTCGTTTTCCAGAACACGGTTGCGGTTTACCAGTTCGCGATTGCGGTCATCCAATTGGATGGCGTTACCGGATACGTCGCGAATGCGTTCGACTTCAGCCAGGGCTGCATCACGCTCTTGCTCCAGTGATTGATACAGGGAGTCTACTGCCATGCGGTCATCACGGAGGTCGTTAAACTGTTGTTGCAGTTCGGTGTATTGAGTACGCAGTGTCGCCAGTTCGGCTTGTGCGGCTGCCAGTCGATCCCGCGCGATGGGCTGGTTCACCACAAACTGTGACTGCAACCAACCTTCTTGATTATTGAAGCGCACAAACGACCATGTGCCTTCATCATTCGTATCCAGCAGGGTCAACTGTGATCCGCTAGGAATGCCCGCATTGATAATACGGAACTCTATAGAGGGGCCAGTGCGCAAAGGTACGCGCAGCTCATCACCGATGTAGCGTGTTTGTGCGGTGGCGGTTACCGACAAGGCCGACAGCGCTACCAAGCAGCACAACAACACGGATTTGAAAAGACGTTTGTTCAGAGGCGAGGTTTTCATAAATGACCTTAAGGTAATACTTTCTTAAAAGGTTTAACGGATACTCTGGCATACACGCCAGCAGCCATATAAGGATCTGCATCTGCCCATTCCTGAGCCGCTGCCAGCGAAGCAAATTCGGCGACCACGAGTGAACCAGTAAAGCCAGCGTCACCGGGATTTTCGGAGTCGATGGCTGGGAGTGGTCCGGCGAGCAATAATTTACCTTGATCACGGAGAATTTCCAGTCGTGCAAGGTGATCGGGTCGAGCTTTTTGACGCAAAGGCAGGCTGTTTGCAACATCCTGCGACATAATGGCGTAGTACATCGTGACTCCTTCTTATGTATTCTTTCTTGATTCGGTCAGGGGGCTGACCTCCTACAGGTACTTGGCTGCAATAGCGCTACCCTCTGCGCGAACAGTCGTTCCCATGTGCTTAGCCGTAGGAGCGCAGCCCTCTGCGCGAACAGCTGCCTTAAAATAGTGTTAAGAAAACCGGGACTGATGCCTTATACTGTGGCCCTTCATGCATCAGAGTTGCGATCATCTGCGTCGCCCAGTTTAATCACCATGTCCGATACTGTCCACGCTCCTGCTGACCCTCGTTACGATGCGGTCGACTTGCACTGCCATAGCCTACACTCCGACGGGGCATTGCCCATCGCGGAGTTAATGGCGCGTGCGCAGTCGGCAGAATTAAAGTATTTCAGTGTCACAGATCATGACACACTCCGCGGGCAGGAAGAAGCGTTCGCCGTCGCAAAAACGCAGTCAATCAACTATGTGTCCGGCGTCGAGTGGTCGGCTGTTTGGGGCAGCTACTTGATTCATGTGGTGGGTCTCAACTTTGATTTGAATGCACCGGCCAGCCTTGAAGCGGAAAAAGCTCAAGTACGGTCGCGCGCACGCCGTGCTCGGCGCATTGCAGATAAGTTAGAGCGCGAAGGCTTTGTGGGGGTGCGTGAGTGGCTGAGCCAGCAGGATGACGCCGCGAGTATAGGACGTCCGCACATAGCGGCCTATCTGGTTGAAAGCCAGCAAGCTAAGAATGTCGCCCAAGTCTTTAAAAGATACCTGGGAGCTGGCAAAGTAGGCGATGTAAAGAACGAGTGGCCTGAATTAGGCCAAGTGGTGCAGTGGATCACAGCGGCAGGTGGTCAAGCCGTGTTGGCGCACCCGCATCGCTACAAGATGACGCGCACCAAACGCACGCGGTTGGTCGCTGATTTCGCTGAGGCCGGCGGTCAGGCAATTGAAATCGGGGTGCCCGGCGTGATGCCGGACATGCGTCAGCACTTGGTGCAACTGGTGCAAGACCATGAATTGGCCGGTTCTTCGGGCAGTGATTTCCACCACGATGAGCAGCGCTGGTTGGCGTTAGGTAAGGTGCCGCCTTTGCCGAAAGATGTTGTGCCGGTGTGGACGCGGTTCCGAACCACGTAGGAGCGCAGCCCTCTGCGCGAACATTCGGCCAAGAGGCTGGCCTCCTAAGGTTGAACCATTGGCTAGGGGGCTGGCCTCCTACAGAATTAATTTTTAGAGAACACACATGAGTCAGTTTTTTGCTATTCACCCAGAAACACCGCAACTGCGATTGATCCGTCAGGCTGTGATGATCATTCGCGACGGCGGTGTGGTCGCGTATCCAACCGATTCCGGATACGCTCTGGGCTGTCATCTGGGTGATAAAAATGCCGTGGATCGTATTCGCGCCATTCGTCAAATCGACGACAGTCACCATCTAACCTTGATTTGCCGCGACCTCTCTGAGCTGTCGACCTACGCTAAGGTAGAAAATTCGGCGTTTCGCCTGTTGAAAAACAATACACCGGGTCCTTACACCTTTATCTTGAATGCGTCGCGCGAAGTGCCACGCCGCCTGATGCACCCGAAAAAGCGTGAAATTGGCCTGCGCATACCAGAACACCCCATCACCATGGCCTTACTCGAAGAGTTGGGCGAACCCCTGCTCAGTACCTCCTTGATCATGCCGGGCGAAGAAGATCCGCGCGTTGAAGCGTGGGATATTCGCGAAACGCTAGAACACAGCTTGGATTTGATCATCGACGGTGGCTATTGCGGCTTCATTCCAACCACGGTGGTCAGTTTGCTCGATGACGTACCGGTCATCTTGCGTGAAGGCGCCGGCCCCATTGAGCCATTTGCTTGATGTTATGGATGAACAGCCGATGGAAGAGCAGCCAATAGACGACCAGCCGACTGCGCCGGAATCTGCCAACGAGGTGCAGCCAGTGAAAGGCTTGGCGGCGCTGCGTGAGGTTGCCCGACAGGAGCAAGGCGAGTTGCCCTTCGCCATCGTGATGGGCGAGGCCTATACGAATGTACCGCAGGACCTCTACATTCCGCCGGAAGCGCTTGAAGTCTTCTTGCAGGCCTTTGAAGGCCCGCTGGATTTGCTGCTCTACCTGATTAAGAAGCAAAACCTCGATATATTGGATATCAACGTTTTTGAAATCGCTAGCCAGTATGCCACCTATGTTGACTTGATGATGGAGTTTCAACTGGAGCTGGCGGCAGAGTATCTGGTGATGGCTGCCATGCTGGCCGAGATCAAGTCACGCATGCTGTTACCCCGGCGTGACAGCGAAGATGAAGAAGAAGGTGACCCGCGAGCGGAATTGATTCGTCGGCTGCAGGAATACGAACAGTTCCGTGAAGCTGCCGAGCGTTTGGATCGCTTGCCACGCCAAGAGCGTGAATTTTTTGTCACGCCCGGTGAGAGTATCGATATTGGCGGCGTGCAGCATCCTCCTGTGCAATGGGTGGAAGTGTTGTTGGCCATGAAGCATGTAACCAATCGACAGGCGATGTTCGAGCAGCATCATGTGTCGCGTGAAGCACTGTCGACCCGTGAACGCATGAGCTTCATTCTCGATATGCTGCAAAACCGTGACGTGATCTCTTTGAGCGAGCTTTACACCCGCGAGGAGGGGCGGCAGGGTGTGGTGGTCAGTTTTCTGGCCATGATGGAATTAACCAAGGAGAATCTGGTCGAGGTACTGCAATCTGAATTGTATGGACCAGTGCATATGCGAGCGAAACAACATGAATGATGAGTTTGATGATGACGCCTTAGATGAGGCTCCGCACCTGTCTGGGTTTGATCACTTTCCTGATCAAGACAATGCGCGACAGCAGGTGGTTGAGGCTGCCTTGTTCGCCGCCGGGCGTCCACTTACCGTGGACGAGTTGCGTGGTCTGTTTGGTGAGGACTTGCCTGTCAGTGGCCGCGAGATTCAAGCCATTTTGCAGCGCTTAGAAGCGCAGAATGGTGAGCGTGGTATTGAACTCGTGAAAGTGGCGCGAGGGTACCGTTATCAAACCAAAAAGGGCTTACACCCTTGGCTATCACGCCTTTGGGAAGAACGGCCGAAGAAATACAGCCGAGCGTTGCTGGAAACACTGGCGCTGATTGCCTATCGGCAGCCCATTACGCGCGGTGAGATTGAAGACGTTCGCGGTGTGTCGGTCGCCAGTAACATTGTGCGTACCCTCTTAGAGCGCGAATGGGTTAAGGTAGTGGGGCACAGAGATGTGCCCGGTCGACCAGCGTTGTTTGCCACCACGCAGACGTTTCTGGATTACTTTGGTTTGGCCTCGTTGGACGACTTGCCGCCGCTGTCGGAGATTAAAACCATGGCCGAACTGGAGCCAGAGTTGGAATTCGATGAGATAGATGAAGCGGAAAAGGAAGTGTCGTTCAGCGCTATGCTGACACGCTTGAAAGAGGAGGAAGCGGCAGAAGCCGACCACGCGTTGGATGAAGAGCTCAATGAGCACTGGCAGACGCTGGATGAATTGAACGAACAATTTGAGCACAGTCTGCGTCCCCCAGCGGAAGATACTGAGAACGCGGCAGAGGACGAAACACCCGAGAACGAACCGGAGTCTGACTTAGTTTCAGCCCCGGCAGCCGAGACGGAAAAGCGGGAAGCCGCTCTGACCGAAGCGGAACAATTAGCCATTATTCAACAAAAGCTGGCGCAACAAGCCGGTTTACTGGAGCAAAAGAATACCGATGACGACGGACGCGAATAACGACAACGCGGTGCAGAGCGAAAAACTGCAAAAAGTATTGGCACGCGCTGGCTTAGGCTCGCGTCGTGAAATGGAAACCGCGATTGAAGCCGGTCGAGCCATGGTCAATGGTAAGCCTGCAAAGTTAGGCGACCGGGTAGAGGCCAAAGACAAGATCATGTTCGACGGTAAGGAAGTGGCCGCATTCACCACTTATCGCCGCGTGTTGGTATACAACAAACCAGAAGGTGAGGTGTGTACACGCCAGGACCCTGAAGGACGCCCAACGGTGTTTGACCGCTTGCCGCCACCGGGAGAAGGCCGTTGGATCTCCATTGGTCGCTTAGACATCAATACCTCTGGCTTGCTATTGGTCACCACTGATGGCGAATTGGCGAACCGTTTGATGCACCCTTCCTCGCAAGTCGAGCGTGAGTACGCAGTGCGCATTCTGGGCGAAGTGAATCCGGATATGGTGAAAGCCATGCATGAAGGTGTGATGCTGGAAGACGGCATGGCGAAGTTCACCGACATTCAGGAGTTTGGTGGCTCGGGAGCCAATACCTGGTATCACGTGGTGATTATGGAAGGACGTAACCGCGAAGTACGTCGCTTGTGGGAGTCGCAAGGCGTTAAAGTCAGCCGCTTGAAGCGGGTGCGCTACGGTAACGTGTTTATGGATTCTGATTTGCGTATGGGCCAGTGGAAAGAACTGGACCAAAAAGTGGTCGATACCTTAGCCGACTCCGTTGGCCTGCCGCCTATTAAACTGCCAACCTTGGCCGGTAAGATCAAAGAGAAAACCGAACGTTTGCAGAAAAAGCGGGCGGGTGTCGGTGCAGCAGCCAAACCGGATCGTCGGCCTAAGCCGAGTAAGCGTCGGTAGGAAGCCAGCCCTCTGGCCGAACCTTAACCGTAGGAGGCCAGCCCTCTGGCCGAATTCGCGCAGAGGGCTGCGCTCCTACGACGAGCTTCGCGCACGCCAGTATGGAAGGTGCTGCGCTCCTACGCACACTCGATTTTGTTACGGCCTTTCTCTTTAGCAGAATACATGGCACGGTCGGCGGCGTTCAGTAGATCGTCACTGCTCATGTCGGCCTGATAAGCCGCAATACCGATGCTCGCAGTCACATAAGGGCTGGTGTCGCTGCCTTGGTGTGACTGTTCAATGTTCTGGCGAATACGTTCGCCAATGACTACTGCTTGATCCAGTGACGTGTCCGCCAGCAAGATCAAAAACTCTTCTCCGCCTAAGCGAAATACGGCGTCCGCTACGCGTAAGGTCTGCTTCATGTAGTTGGTGACATCGACCAGAACGCGATCACCGACAGCGTGACCATAGATGTCATTGATGCTTTTGAATTTGTCGATGTCCAGCATCATGATGGTCAGCGGCCGATCATAACGCCGACTCACTTCAATTTCTTTCTGCAACGTATTGCTCAAGCCCAGACGATTACCTACACCAGTCAGCGGGTCTGTCAGCGCTGAGCGCACTGCTTCGCGGTATTGCAGGCCATTGCGTACGGGGTAGACGAACAGGTCCAGCAATGACTCCAAACGCGATAACTCCACTTCCGAAAAGCGCTTACGGCGTGTGAAAGTAACTTCACCAAAATACGATTGCTGGGTGTTCAAACGGTAGCTGGCTCGGTGCTTCTCGGCACTGCCGACTTGAACCGCCACGTTGTGGCCTTCGTGCACGTAATTAAGACCTTCGACGTGAACAGCCGCTTGCACTTCATCAAAGAAGTACTGCACGATTTTTTCGATTTCCAAAGTGGTTTGCGACAGGCTGGAGATGCGCAGACGCAACTCACGCAAAAACGACGTGCTACGTTCAGGTAGACGGTCTTGGGGTCTCTTCAGATCAAGATGGGTCACTTTTTTATTACGTGAAACGCCACTCGAAGAGTTGGAAGTTGCCATGTTCGCTCATCCGGAAAACGGTTTGCTTAAACAATAGCGAAAAGCGTGCCAGCGTCTGTGGTATTCAGAAAAGGTAATAAAAACAAGGGGCTAGGTGACGGTCGGCGCAGGAAGCGAGCAATAATCGGCAAGGATTGGCGGCCATGCTTGGCCAAAGCGGCAGAAGTTGTCCGCCGCTTTAGCATGGTAAAATAGCTCTATTTCTGCGCGTCGAAACTCAAGCCATTCGTGCCAGCGCAATGGCTGCTCATGAGGTAGAGCATCAGTCCATTGTGGGATTCCGGCGCGGGAACCGTCATAACGTCTTCGCCCGGGTAGGCGGTGGCGCGCATGGCCGTGCGCGTACGGCCGGGGTTCACGACGTTCACGCAAAAGTCAGGGTGCGTGACGACTTCCCCAGCCAACACCTGTGCCATACCTTCCACGGCGAATTTACTCGCCGCATAGGCTCCCCAATACGGCCGACCTTCGCGCCCAACGCTGGACGTTAGGAACAGGATGCGTGGCGCGGGTGCGGCCTCTAGTACGGGCAGCAGTGCCTTGGTCAAATGAAAGGCGCCATGCACATTGATCTGAAACACTGTTTCCCAAGCACCGTGATTGTAGTTCGACAGTGGCGTCCGCTGACCCAGTACGGCAGCAGAATGCACCAGTCCATCCAGGGCACCGAACTGCTCGCCGATGGCGGCGGCCATTTGGTGATAGGGTTCGGCGTCTGAGGTTTCTAAGTCAAACGGCATCAAGATGGGCTCAGGGTGTCCAGCTTCGACAATGGCGTCGTAGGTGTGTTGCAATTTGTCGAGTGTGCGGCCCAACAGAATTACCGTGGCCCCGTGTGCTGCGTAGGCTTTCGCAGTGCTGGCACCGATGCCGCTGCCGGCTCCGGTCACCAAAATGGTTTTCTCGTGCAGCAGGTCATGTGAGGGTGCAAAGTCCTGTAGGTCGAGATAAGCGACGTTACTGGTCATCGAAGGTTCCTTTAAGCGTCTTTGCAGACATGGATCATGTAGTTAACGGATACGTCATCGGGTGTCAGCTTATACGCCTTAGTGATCGGGTTGTAGGTGAGGCCCATCTCATCCAGCAGCGTAAAACCGAACTCGCGACACCAAGCGCTTAACTCGCTTGGACGAATGAATTTTTTAAATTCGTGGGTGCCGCGTGGCACTAAATTCAGCATATATTCGGCCCCCACGATCGCAAATAAGAAGGACTTAGGATTGCGATTGAGGGTAGAGAGAAACAGCTGGCCGCCCGGTTTCAGTAAACGCTGACACGGCTCAATGATGGCGGCAGGGTCAGGCACATGTTCCAACATTTCCAAGCAGTTGATGATGTCGTATTGTCCATCGTGCTCGGCTTCCAAGGCTTCAATGCCAGTAAGGCGATAGCGCACATTGTTTAAGCCACTTTGCTCGGCGTGCGCCGTAGCCACTTGAATGGCTACTTCGCTCAAGTCGATGCCCAGCACCTCAGCGCCACGATGCGCCATGGCTTCGGCCATTAGGCCTCCACCACAGCCAACGTCCAGAATGCGTTTGCCGGCTACACCACCACACCGACCTTCTATATAGCCGGCACGCAGAGGGTTGATCTCGTGCAGGGGTTTGAATTCGCTTTCCGGGTCCCACCAGCGTGATGCCAGTTCGTCGAACTTGGCAACTTCGTGCGGGTCGACGTTAGACATTACGCGCCTCCACAATGCGCTGCTGCCACGCCTTGGCTTTTTGCGCTATGGCTTCGGCGTCCAGGGTCAGCAGCTCGCGCTCGGCCAGTACACGGCGACCGCCAATCCAGACATCGGTGACTTGGTTGCGGCTGGTAGCGTAAGCAATGTGTGACACAGGGTCGTATACCGGCAGGCTTTCCAGTTCGCTGAAGTCGATGGCGATTACGTCCGCCCATTTGCCGACTTCAAGTGAGCCAACTTTGTCTTCCAGGCGCAGAGCGCGGGCAGCATTGATGGTCGCGGCTTCAAGCGCCGCGTGTGCAGGCAAGGCTTCGGCATTACCGCTGGCTGCCTTGGCTAAAATAGCAGCGGTGCGGAGTTCACTCAGCATATCCAAATCGTTGTTGGAGGCTGCGCCGTCGGTGCCTATCGTGACGTTAACACCGGCTTTTTGCAGTTTGTCGATGGGGCAGAAGCCGCTGGCCAGCTTGAGGTTAGATTCCGGGCAATGCACCACGGTCGAACCACTTTCGGCGATCATCTGAATGTCGTCGTCGTTCAACGCCGTCATGTGTACGCACTGCATTTTAGGGCTCAATAAGCCTAAGTCTTTCAGGCGTGCAATCGGGCGCTTGCCGTGCAGTTTGATGCTGTCGTCCACTTCGCCTTGGGTTTCATGGACGTGCATTTGAATCAGGATGTCGTGTTCTTCTGCTGCGGCAACGATCTTGCGGAAAGGTTCATCTGATACGGTGTATGGCGCGTGCGGCCCCAAAGAAACCATGACCTGTTCGTGACCTTTATATTGCACCGCGAGCGCCAAGCCCTTTTGCAGGTGCTCATCCGGTGTTGCGGCCCAGTTGGTCGGGAAGTCGATGATGGGGAAGCAGAGTTGGGCGCGAATACCACTGTCAACTATGGTATCTACCGTTGCTTCGGCGAAGAAATAGTTGTCGGCGTAATACGTCGTACCGCAACGCAGCATTTCAGCAATGGCCAATTCGGTGCCGTCGCGCGCGAAATCGGCGCTGACCCACTTGCCCTCAGCGGGCCAAATATGGTCGTTCAACCACGTCATCAAAGGCAGGTCGTCGGCCATGCCACGGAAATACGCCATAGCAGCGTGACCGTGCATGTTGATCAGGCCGGGCATTAATACGTGCTCGGTCAGTTCCAGTTCTTCCGTTGCAGTGAACTGCGCGCGCGCCTCAACAGTGGGCAGAATGGCCGCGATCAGGTTGTCTTTGATCGCCAGAGAGTGGTTTTGCAGTACGGCTTTATCGGCATTGATGGTGATGATCCAGCCAGCGTGAATAAGGGTGTCGACGCTTGTCATAGTGAGCGAGTTCCATTTTCATTCATGAGTAGCGCAAGGATACTGATTCCGGCAGGGTGAGGCCAGCATTCTGACCGATTGTTTAAAGAGACTGTGCGGTCGTTGAGCGCTGCTTGGTGGTGTTATTCAGAGGCGCGGCAGACCGTTTTCACAATGTCGTTCGAGTTGCCGCGAATCACTGCTTCTAACACTCCCTAAAATATTGATTTGTGGTACAATTCGGCGAATTTTGTGGCGCGTACAGCGGTGAGCTGAATGCGGACTGAGTTAAATAATAACGACACCTAACAGGGCGAGTCTTACGGACAGCTCTTTGTAAGGGACAATAGGAACTATTGCATGGGCGGTCTAGCCAAAGAAATTCTTTCGGTCAACATCGAAGAAGAACTCAAACAGTCGTATCTTGACTATGCCATGTCCGTTATTGTCGGACGTGCTTTACCAGACGTAAGGGATGGCTTGAAGCCCGTACACCGTCGGGTACTCTTTGCCATGAACGTGCTGGGTAACGATTGGAACAAAGCCTATAAAAAGTCGGCCCGTGTGGTCGGTGACGTCATCGGTAAATACCACCCGCATGGTGACTCTGCGGTGTACGAAACCATCGTTCGTATGGCCCAGCCTTTCGCCATGCGTTACACCTTGGTAGACGGCCAGGGTAACTTTGGTTCGGTTGATGGTGATTCTGCAGCTGCCATGCGTTACACCGAAATCCGCATGGACAAGTTCGCGCACGAACTGCTGGCGGATTTGGACAAAGACACCGTGGATTACGTGCCCAACTACGACGGCACTGAACAGATTCCGGAAGTCTTGCCCACCAAAATTCCTAACCTGTTGGTAAACGGCTCCGCCGGTATTGCCGTGGGTATGGCAACCAACATCGCGCCACATAACCTAACGGAAGTGATCAACGCCTGTTTGGCTTTGATCAAAGACTCCGACATCGACATCGACGGCCTGATGGAGTACATCCCAGCTCCTGACTTCCCAACAGGCGGCTTTATTTATGGTCGTGCTGGCATCGTGGATGCGTATCGTACCGGCCGTGGCCGCGTGTACATTCGCGCCAAAACCCACGTTGAAATGAATGACCGCTCCGGGCGCGAAACCTTGGTGGTCACCGAAATTCCTTATCAGGTCAACAAAGCGCGCTTGATTGAAAAAATCGCCGATCTGGTGAAAGAGAAGAAGATAGAAGGCATTGCCGAGCTGCGCGACGAGTCGGATAAAGACGGTATGCGCATCGCCATTGAAATCAAACGTGGCGAAATGTCCGAAGTGGTGTTGAACAATTTATACGCCCAGACCCAAATGGAGTCGGTGTTTGGTATCAACGCCGTGGCGTTGGTCGACGGCCAGCCACGCACACTGAACCTGAAGCAATTCCTTGAAGCCTTTGTCCGTCACCGTCGTGAAGTCGTGACGCGTCGGACGATCTTCGAGCTGCGCAAGGCACGGGCGCGTGGTCACGTGTTAGAAGGCTTGGCCATTGCACTGAGCAATATTGACCCGGTTATCGAGCTGATCAAGTCGTCGCCTGGTACGGCCGAAGCCAAAGAGCGTTTGATGGCGCGTGGTTGGGAGTTGGGTGACGTATCCGGCATGCTGGAACGCGCCGGTTCTGATGCCTGCCGTCCGGAAGACTTAGAACCCGAGCTGGGCGTGCGTGATGGTCGCTACTATTTATCGATGGTGCAAGCGCAAGCGATTCTGGATCTGCGTCTGCAAAAGCTGACCGGCTTAGAGCACGAGAAGCTGATCAACGAATACAAACAGTTGATCGAAGACATCGGCGAGCTGCTGCGCATATTGGGCAGTGAAGCGCGTTTGATGGAAGTGATTGAAGGTGAATTGGTCGCGGTACGTGATGAGTTTGGTGATGAGCGCCGGACTGAGATCGTTGAAAACCGTGAAGACTTCTCAATGGAAGATCTGATCACCGAAGAAGACATGGTCGTAACCATTTCGCACAGCGGCTACGCTAAAACGCAGCCGTTGACCGCTTATCAAGCACAGCGCCGTGGTGGCCGTGGTAAATCAGCCTTGGGTGTGAAAGACGAAGACTTCGTCGACATGCTCTTGGTGGCCAGTACCCACGATACCTTGTTGTGCTTTACCGATCAGGGCCGTGTGTTCTGGTTGAAGGTGTATCAGATTCCGCAGGCTGGCCGTCAGTCGCGTGGTCGCCCGCTGGTGAACTTGCTGTCGTTGGGTGAGGATGAACGCGTGACGTCTATTCTGCCCGTCCGTGAATACGCCGAAGATCACTTTGTCTTCATGGCGACTGCAGCCGGTACGGTGAAGAAAACCAGCTTGCAAGCCTTTGCGCGTCGTCGTTCAAGCGGTTTGATTGCGCTGGCATTGGACGAAGGCGATCACCTGGTTCAAGCTGCCGTAACCAATGGCACCAATGACATCATGCTGTTCTCCCAGTTCGGTAAAGCGGTGCGCTTCCACGAAGAGTCGGTGCGCGAAATGGGCCGTACTGCGCGTGGTGTACGCGGCATTAAGTTAGCAGAAGGCGATCGTCTGATTTCCCTGATCCTGGCGGATGATGCCGCCACGGTATTAACCGTGTCGGAGAAAGGTTACGGCAAGCGTACGCAAACCGTTGACTTCCCCGCGAAGAGCCGGGCAACGCAGGGTGTTATTGCTATGGTCGTAAACGACCGCAATGGTCCGCTGGTGGCTGCTCGTCAGATGGTGGATGGCGAAGAAGTGATGCTGATTTCTGATCAGGGTACGCTGGTGCGGACGCGTGGTGATGAAATCTCCGTGCTGAGTCGAAACACGCAAGGCGTGCGCATTATTCGCTTGGCCGATGATGAAAAACTGGTGGGTGTAGACTGTATTGCCGAGCCAGAAGAAGTAGAAGGCGCAGAAGTGCTGGATGAAGAAGGTAATGTGATTCCAGCCGCAGACGACGGCGAAGAATAAGGTAATGGAGAGGCCGAGCTTAGGGTCGGCCTCTCTCTGCCTAACGACGCTGCATAGAATAATCGATCAACAGTCGAGAGAGTCATAATAAATGGCAACCAAGCCAACGAATAATCCTGAATTATTGAAGCTGCGTGATGAGATAGACGCCATTGATGCGGAAATCCAACGCCTGATCAGTGCGCGAGCGAACTGCGCCAAGCGCGTGGCCGATGTGAAATTGGAAGCGCGCAAGTCTGGCGAAGAAGACGCGGTGTTTTACCGCCCTGAGCGCGAAGCGCAGGTGTTGCAGCGTGTGATGGAACGCAATGACGGGCCGCTGGACAACGAAGAAATGGCAAAGCTGTTTCGGGAAATTATGTCCGCGTGCCTGGCGCTGGAAAAGCCTTTGGAAGTGGCGTATCTGGGGCCAGAAGGCACCTTTACCCAGCAAGCGGCGCTGAAGCATTTCGGGCAGTGGGTGAACACCAAGCCGTTGCTCGCCATCGATGAAGTGTTTCGTGATGTCGAAGCCGGTGCCGTGAACTACGGCGTGGTGCCGGTCGAGAACTCTACCGAGGGTGTGGTCAACCACACGCTGGATACCTTCTTGAATTCCAATCTAAAAATTTGTGGTGAAGTGGAATTGCGCATTCACCAGCACTTAATGATTGGCAAGAACACGCAAAAGAAAGCCATTTCACGCATCTATTCGCACCAGCAGTCACTGGCCCAGTGCCGTAAATGGCTGGATGCCCATATGCCGCATGTTGAGCGTATTGCCGTGAACAGCAACGCCGAAGCCGCCAAGCGCGTGCATTCGGAGTGGAACGCTGCGGCGATTGCCGGCGAAATGGCGGCCGAGTTGTATGATTTGGAAATCATCAGTCAGAAGATTGAAGACCGCCCAGACAACTCTACGCGCTTCCTGATTATCGGGCAGCAATACGTGCAGCGCAGCGGCCAAGACAAAACCAGCCTGATCGTTTCCATGCGCAACGGCCCGGGTGTGTTGTTCAATCTGTTGGCAGCCTTCCAGAAATACAACGTCGATTTGACCCGCCTGGAAACGCGGCCCTCTCCGAGCGGTAATTGGGCGTATGTCTTCTTTATCGACTTTAAAGGTCATCTGGAAGATGAGAACGTCCAAAAAGCCATGGTAGAAGTGCGCGAGCGGGCGGTAGAAGTTAAAGAACTGGGTTCTTACCCGGTTGCCGTGTTGTAGTTGGCATGATCAATCAAGCGAAGCGACCGATCACCGTTGGTATTATCGGCCTGGGTCTTATCGGAGCGTCCTTGGCGGCGGGCCTGCGGGCACGTGAGGTCGAAGTCACGCTGTTGGGAGCGGATCATTCGGCGGATACCACGGCCAAGGCAAAGAGCCGTGGCCTGATAGACGCCGTGTTGAACGACCCTAAAGCCTTGTGTGAACAAGCCGATGTGCTGGTGCTGGCTGTGCCAGTGCTCAGTACCACCGAGGTGCTGCGGCAGTTGGCACCTTATTTGATGGATGGCAAAACCATACTGACCGATGTCGGCAGCGTGAAAGGGTCGTTGATTCGTGCCGTGCAAGACGTATTTGGTGAGCTCCCTACATGGTTGGTGCCCGGTCATCCCATTGCCGGTGCCGAGAACAGTGGGGTAGACGCAGCTGATCCCAATTTATTTGACCGCCATCAGGTTATTCTGACGCCACATGAGCGCAGTGATCTTGAGGCCATCGAAATCGTCACATCAATTTGGCGCGACGTCGGTGCGGATATTCAAATGATGACGGTAGAGCGTCACGACGAAGTACTGGCAGCGACCAGTCATTTACCCCACTTGCTGGCGTTCTCCTTGGTTGATACGCTGGCGCAAGAGTCAGAAAAATACGAGATATTCCATTACGCCGCCGGTGGCTTTCGTGATTTTACACGCATCGCCGCCAGTGACCCAACCATGTGGCATGACATCTTCCTGTCAAATGACGCCGCTACACTGAACGTGTTGGATCACTACATCAGTCATCTAGAGGGTTTGCGCACTGCGTTGCGTGAGCGTGATGGTGACACACTTAAGCAAGTATTCATTCGAGCAAAACGCGCGCGTGACTATTTTTCATCGATACTCGAAGAACGTTCCAGGTAATTATTAATGACAGTTTTTAAGGATCAAACAGCACCCGTATTGACCATTGATGGGCCTAGCGGCTCGGGCAAGGGTACCGTCAGCACCATGTTGGCGCGCGAACTGGGCTGGCACTTTTTGGACTCTGGTGCGCTGTATCGCTTGACCGCACTCTGTGCGCTCAACCATGGTATTGACCTCGACCAGGATGCCGATGTTGCAGTATTGGCGGAGCATTTAGACATTCGTTTTGATGTCGACAATGGTTCCGTGTTTTTGGAAGGCGACGACGTTACCCGTGAGCTGCGCACTGAAAAGACCGGTGAAGCCGCATCCCGAGTAGCAGCCTATCCGGCAGTGCGCCAAGCATTGTTGGCTCGCCAGCGCGCTTTTCGTGTTGAACCGGGTTTGGTCGCCGATGGGCGTGACATGGGCACCGTGGTTTTCCCGGACGCTACCTTGAAAGTCTTTCTCACTGCCAGCTCGGAAGAGCGTGCGCGTCGACGCTATGAGCAGTTAAAGGGCAGTGGGGTAGCCACCAGTTATGACGAAGTCCTTTCTGAAGTCATGGCGCGTGACGAGCGTGACAGCAGTCGTGCAGCATCGCCCTTAGTGCCCGCTGAAGACGCTCGTATCCTAGACAGCACCCACCTAACAGTAGAAGAAGTACTGGAGACTATCCGGGCTGATTTGGGCAAGCTGTCTCTGCGATAGCGCCTGTTTCATAAAATCCGCGTATTTCGGGGTAAAAATGCCCCGAAACCCTTTAATTCACGTGCACAATATGTACAATACGCACCTCCCTGAAAAGGGTTAGGTGTGCCTGTACACTTCTCTTACCCAGCACCGAGACGTATTGGCACTTTGTTGGATTGACCCGGACGAGCTGGCGTACGGAAAAGCTTGTCGACCAAGCCGTTGATCGATTAGGAAAATTTAACCATGAGCGAAAGCTTTGCAGATCTTTTCGAAGAAAGTTTAAAAACCATTGATATGGTTCCCGGTTCTATTGTTACTGGCGTAGTTGTAGCCATTGACGAAGATTGGGTCACTATCCACGCTGGCCTGAAGTCAGAAGGCGTTGTTCCTCGCGTTCAGTTCCTGAGCGAAGCGGGCGAACTGGAAGTCAGCGTTGGCGACGAAGTTAAAGTAGCACTGGACGCAGTGGAAGACGGTTGGGGTGAAACTCGCCTGTCGCGTGAAAAAGCCAAGCGTGCAGAAGCCTGGATTGATCTGGAAAAAGCCCACGAAGCTGATGAAGTGGTCATGGGTATCATCAACGGCAAGGTGAAAGGCGGCTTCACAGTAGACGTGAAAACCGTTCGTGCGTTCCTGCCTGGTTCACTGGTTGACGTACGTCCAGTACGCGACACAGCACACCTGGAAGGCAAAGAACTCGAATTCAAAGTTATCAAGCTCGACAAGAAGCGCAACAACGTCGTGGTTTCACGCCGTGCGGTTCTGGAGTCTGCTAACTCGCAAGAGCGCGAAGAGCTGTTGGCTAACCTGCAAGAAGGTCAGAGCGTTAAAGGTATCGTTAAGAACCTTACCGATTACGGCGCATTCGTTGATTTGGGCGGCGTAGATGGCCTGCTGCACATCACCGACATGGCTTGGAAGCGTATCAAGCATCCGTCTGAAATCGTTGCAGTTGGCGACGAAATCGACGTTAAAGTATTGAAGTTCGACCGTGAGCGTAACCGCGTTTCTCTGGGTCTGAAGCAGTTGGGTGAAGATCCATGGGTCGACATCAAAGCACGCTACCCAGAAGACTCAGTTGTTAAAGCTAAGGTTACTAACCTGACCGATTACGGCTGCTTCGCTGAACTGGAAGAAGGCGTTGAAGGTTTGGTTCACGTATCCGAAATGGATTGGACCAACAAGAACATCCACCCATCTAAAGTGGTACAAGTGGGTGACGAAGTTGAAGTAATGGTTCTGGATATCGACGAAGAGCGTCGTCGTATCTCTCTGGGTATCAAGCAGACTCAGATCAACCCTTGGGAAGATTTCGCCCAAAGCTTCAACAAAGGCGACCGTGTTAAAGGCACCATCAAGTCTATTACCGACTTCGGTATCTTCTTGGGTCTGGATGGCGGCATCGATGGTCTGGTTCACCTGTCAGACATCAGCTGGCACGAAACTGGCGAAGAAGCCGTACGTAAGTACAAGAAAGGCGATGAGCTGGAAACTTTGATCTTGTCTGTTGATCCTGAGCGTGAGCGCATCTCACTGGGTATCAAGCAGATGGAAAGCGATCCGTTCGCAGAATACGTCAGCGTAAATGACAAAGGCACTATCGTTACTGGTAAGGTCGTTGAAGTAGACGCAAAAGGCGCTTCTGTTGAACTGGCTGAAGATGTAATTGCTGTACTGAAAGCCTCTGAAATCAGCCGTGACCGCGTAGAAGACGCGCGTAACGTACTGAAAGAAGGCGAAGAAGTAGAAGCGAAGATCATCAGTGTTGATCGTAAGAACCGCGTTGTTACGCTGTCCATCAAGCAGAAAGATATGGCTGATGAGAAGCAAGCAGTACGTGAACTGAAAGACAAGTCGCAAGACGTTGCTGGCCCGACCACCATTGGTGATCTGATCAAGCAAAAGATGCAAGACAAGTCTGAAGGCTAAGTTTTAGCCCTCGATTACTGGCAACTGCTCCTGCGTTGCCAGCATACTGCCCATCCATGGGCATAAACCGGCCTCGGCCGGTTTTTTTTCGTCCGTAATTTATAACTACCGGGTAGGGCGGGTATTCATACCCGCGTGGAGTACCCTATCCTGTAGGAGGCCAGCCCTCTGGCCGAACATTGACATCGAAAAAGTGCTTAAAAATTAGACTGTTGCGTTTCTTTCCCTTCTGGCTTACTCTTATTTCCGACTTTGCTGTCACCCTATATAGGAGGAACAATGACAAAGTCGGAACTGATAGAGCGTATCACGGAGCGACAACCGCATTTGTCGGCTAAAGATGTCGAATTGGCCATTAAGACCATCCTTGAACATATGTCTGAAGCCCTGTCTGATGGCGAACGCATAGAGGTCAGAGGGTTTGGCAGTTTTTCACTGCATTATCGCTCGGCGCGCCAAGGCCGTAACCCAAAAACTGGCGAGGCTGTATTGCTGGATGGCAAATACGTACCGCATTTTAAGCCAGGTAAAGAACTGCGTGAATCCGTCAACTCCGCCATAGAAGACGAATAATTTATGAAATCATTGATGAGCTTGATCCTAGTGATCGTGCTCCTGCTGGTTGGTGTAGGGCTCGGATTGTCCAACGTCACGCCATTGTCACTATCTTTTCTAGGCTTCTCTACCATTCGCTTACCGTTTTTCTTGTGGCTGTTGTTTGCCACCGCAGTCGGATTTTTAATCGCCAGTTGTCTTTTCTGGTGGGGGCAGCGTAGCCTGCGTCGGGAAATTAAACAGCTGCGTAAATCGTTGGCCGATAAGCCGCAGTCCTGACACCCTAGTCCACAACAAAACACCGTAGAGCGTATAGCACAGTGCCTGACTTTAGTTGGCAACAAGTCGTCATACTGAGTGCCGTAATATTTGGCGCTGGCCTTTGGGTGCAATACCGTTTTCATCCACTGAACTATTTGCGCAAACGTCCCTCGCTTAAAGACTTCTCGCTTCGAGAGGGTACGCCACCCGATGCATTGTCGGCCAGCGCGCCCAAATCATCTGCGGTTCGTAGCCTGGAAGACCAGTTTTCACAAGGTAATCTCAGCTTCAACGCTAGCCTAGAGTTAGCAGAGGTTTATCGTCGCCAAGGTGACGTGCAAGCCGCCATCGACATCCATCAATCGCTCTACGGTCGTCCTGGCCTATCATGGGACTCGCAACAGCGAGCCCAGTTGGAGTTGGCTAAAGACTTCTATTCAGCCGGCATCCTCGGCCGCGCCGAGGACCTCTTTCGTTCACTCATTGCGCAGCACGGCACTTACAGCACAGAAGCTGCACGCTTACTGCTGAAGATCTATCAGCAACAAAAAGATTGGGAAGCAGCGGTGAATTTGTTCAAAGCGCACCAGTCATTGGCCAGCAATGGCTTAAGTCTCGACCATGTGCATATGTTGTGTGAGCAGGCACAGTACTTGGCTGGGAGCGATACCAAAAAAGCGTTACAGCTGGTGAAGGAAGCAGTAGCGATCGACGCTGTGTCGCGGCGGCCTTTGATCAGCTTCATCAGCTTGGCTGTGCAGTCAGGCGCCGATAGCGACCTCAATCGTTACATTCAACGCTACATCGATCAACACAGCGATCGCATGGACTTGTTGCGTAATGTACTGCGTTCACTGTGTCTAAAGCGGCCCGAGTACGTTAACCGTATCACTCCTGTACTAACGAAAAATCATCACAACCCCGAAGTTCGACTGATTCATGGCGATTTGTTGTGCCGACTGGAGCGCATGGAAGAGGGCGTAGCACTGTTGGATAGCGTCCCTGTTAATGGCGTCACCATTGCGTATCAGCTGCAGCATTTGTCGCAACGGCAGCGTGAACCCTCGTTAGAGCGCATCGCCCGTACGCTTTCGCCACTGAAAGATCAGCACTGGCTCTATCGCTGCTCGCATTGCGGTTACGAGACATCGGCGCACCATTGGCACTGCCCACAATGCGACCGCTGGGAAACTTTAAACCTGAATCAAGGCCAGTTTGCCAACCTGTTGATTTAACTAAATAATTTGTTGACACCTACAGGGTGAGTCCGTATTATTCGCCTCGTTCGAAGGAAATGCGTCCCCTTCGTCTAGTGGCCTAGGACACCGCCCTTTCACGGCGGTAACAGGGGTTCGAGTCCCCTAGGGGACGCCATGCGGGAATAGCTCAGTTGGTAGAGCACGACCTTGCCAAGGTCGGGGTCGCGAGTTCGAGTCTCGTTTCCCGCTCCAGATTTAAAAAAGCAGCCTCAGGGCTGCTTTTTTTATGTCCGCTCATTATTCATGGGCATTTCAGTCAAGCAACTCCAATCCCAATCCGCTCCGAAGCAAGCGTTAAACCTGATACCCTTAACACCTGCATTTTTTGTCGGTGACCAAACGGTGACCAAACGGTGACCAATATTACATTTGATCTTTTGGTGAATTTCCAAATTTGACCACAACTGAATCGCCACTAGCATGCTAGACACTTTCCAGCCTCTCATTGTAACGCTTCTCATACTCTACCGGTGACAGCAGATCATTGGAATTGTGTCGGCGCACCGGGTTATAAAACAACTCAATGTAGTCGAAGATGTCGACTCGAGCCTCTTCTCTTGTCGTATATATCCTGCGCCTGATTCGTTCCCGCTTCAGTAGCTGGAAAAAGCTTTCTGCCACCGCATTGTCATGGCAGTTCCCGCGACGACTCATGCTGCCGACTAAGTTATGTGCTGTTAAAAACTCACCCCAATCATGGCTCGTATATTGGCTTCCTTGGTCTGAATGCACGATGACCTCTCTTTTAGGCCTTCGTCGCCATACGGCCATCAGCAACGCATCAAGAGCCAGTTCTTTAGTTATCCTGGCACCCATCGACCAGCCGATGATACGGCGCGAAAACAAATCCATTACTGCACCCAAGTACAGCCAGCCTTCGTGTGTTTTGATGTATGTGATGTCCGTTACCCATGATTGGTCAGGGCCGGATGGATTAAATTGCCGATCCAGTACATTGGCCGTAACAACATGTGCCAGCCCCTTATGAGCCCTTGGTTTTCTATATCCAACTTTGGCTTCGAGTCCCGCGCCTTTCATTAGACGATGCACTCGGTTAATACCACAAGGCTGTCCAACATCCTGCAAGTCACGATGGATCTTGCGATAGCCGTACACACCACCTGATTCCAGCCAAAATTGTTTGATTTGACCGGTCAGACGTTCATTAGCCTTTTGTCGCAAAGACTTCGGGTCCCGAAGCCATGCGTAGTACCCGCTGGGATGCACATCAAGCAACCAGCACAAACGCCTAATGGGGTGGCTGGCCTGATGTTGCTTAATAAAGACGTACCTTACTCGGGGTGGCTTGCGAAGTACGCCGCGGCTTTTTTTAACAAGTCGCGCTCTGAAGTAACACGCTGGAGCTCCTTCTTCAGACGACGGATCTCAGCCGCTTCTTCTGACTCTTGTTGATGCTGCTGAGCACTCGGGCCAAAGCGTTTGATCCATGCATACAGGCTGTGCGTTGTTGTGCCCAAGCGTTGTGCGACATCAGCAACACTGTGGCCAGCAACAGTGACTTGTTTAACCGCTTCAATCTTAAATTCATCAGGGTAACGTTTGTGACTCATAGACACCTCTTTTTCAGTCATTTTCTCTAACTGTTAGGTGTCTAGCAAATTAGTGGCGATTCATTTTACTGATAGCCAAATACTGTCCATTCTGAAGCAAGCAGAGAACGGCGTGCCCGTTCCTGAGCTGTGTCGTGAGCACGGCATGAGCAGCGCCACCTTTTACAAGTGGCGCGCCAAGTTCGGTGGTATGGATGCCTCAATGATGACCCGGTTAAAGGAGCTGGAAGATGAAAATCGTCGGCTCAAAAAGATGTACGCCGAAGAACGTCTGAAATCGGACATTCTTAAGGAAGCCATTGAAAAAAAGTGGTGAAGCCGTCTCGACGTCGTGAGATGGCGCAGAGAGCCGTGGCGGATAAAGGTATCAGTATCAGGCTGGCGTGTTGGATCTTCAGCATCAGCGAAACCTGCTATCGGTACCGGGCTAAGCTCAACGATGAGAACGCTGAGATAGCCGAGTGGCTGACCCGGTTTACCGACAACTGGAAGAACTGGGGCTGTGCTTTCTGTACCTGCGCAATGTGAAGGGCTTTCGTTGGAACCATAAGCGCGTCTACCGTATTTATTGCGAACTGGAACTGAACCTTCGGATTAAACCGAAGAAGCGCTTGATGCGCGAGAAGCCAGAGCCTTTGGCAGAGCCAGAAGCCATCAACGACAGTTGGTCTATGGACTTCATGCACGATCAGCTCGGTGACGGTCGTAGCTATCGACTCTTCAATGTCATTGACGATTTTAATCGAGAGGGCTTGGGTATCGAGGTTGGTCTTTCCTTGCCTGCGGAGCGCGTAATGCGGGCCTTAGATCAGATCATCGAATGGCGAGGCAAGCCAAATTCGATTCGCTGTGATAATGGGCCGGAGTACATCAGTGACAAGCTGGCCGCATGGGCGGAAAGACAGGACATACCGTTGGCGTTCATCCAGCCAGGAAAGCCGCAACAAAATGCCTATATCGAGCGCTACAATCGTACTGTACGCTATGATTGACTGACTCAGTACTTGTTTGAAAGTACTGAAGAAGTCCAAGACTATGCGACACGTTGGCTCTGGTACTACAATAACGAGCGTCCCAATATGGGGCTTGAAGGGATAACCCCTCAACAGAAGTTGGCCTTGGTGGCCTAAGCTCTACTTCCGAGCCCGCTTATAAATGGGGGGATTACCCCTCTTGAGCGGTTGCGTGGGAGTGTTCTGGAATTCAAGAGCTCCACATAGCCGGTAGCGGAAGATGATTGGGAGGCGCTCGTTTGAGAGTAGTCGGTGAAGTCGTTTTACTGTAAGGGCTCACACAACAGCCCCGAATCGATGATGTCTTGTACACGTCCGGATGACAGACCTGAGATTGCAGTTAAGGCCAGTGCCGAAGGCCAGAATCGGCCTGTGATGATGGCTTGGGCACGCGCGAGTCCGACATGTGGTAGCGCCTGCAGCTCATCCACGGTGCTGCCATTCAAATCAACACAGTCCTCTCTCATGGGTGTCGGGATAACGGCGAGCAGTAGGTTACTGTCAATCGCAATAGGTTTTGCCACCATGGCGTAGGGTATTGCGCCATTGATCATGGCATACACCGGCACATGATCCGATACATGGGCTCTCGCGGCTTCATGTGACCAGTAGGTTTCCGTGGTCAGGGAAAGCCGTTGTGGAAATTTCAGCAGACCTGATTGGGTGATGTTCAATGTCGTGTTGTGCGGCACAAAGATGTTGTCATACAGGTTTGCAAATACGCCATCTCGGGTGCCCAGTGTGGTAGCGCCTTCGGTAATCAACGGTTGGGCAACGGCCAGCAAAGGCGCAAAACCCACATGGCTAGGCGGGAGATTAAAATCACCCATCAGCAAGATGCGATTCTGATCTTCGGGATACACTTCACGCAGCCATTCCCAGTAACGTGTTAAAGCGTGTATCTCCGGCAAGCGATCGGCAACACGATTGCCATAGGTGATGTGCACAGTGGACGCTACGAAAGTATGTTGAGTAGCCTTGATGCGGAAACGGGCTGAATAGGGTGGACGAGCAAACTGATCGGCATCGTCAATGTACACCACGGCTTGACCATCATACTGGATTACTGATTCGCGCCATAAAAAGGCGTACTTCTCGCGGTAGGTTCTGCGTCCCAGTCGATCCGAGTACATTACTTGCCACGATTCGCCCGTATCCCGTTCGAGTTGCTCCGCCAAGCTTTCGACCGCCGTCGCGTTCATGACTTCCTGTATGGCAAGGAAATCGAACTTAGCCGCAACCCGAGCGACGGCTGGGAGAGACTTATCGTTATTCCAGCCAAAGTTTTGGATGTTCCATGAGGCGAGTCGAACACCGGAATTCAGTGCCATTGCACTGGAGGCGATGACGAGCGACAGCATCAGTGCTGAACAGGCGAGACTGAAGAGACGCCACATTAAGGACATGAACAAACCCTGAAAGCATAGATAGCACAAACAGCTAACGCCATGGCGTTAACGCTGCTAGCCAGACCTTTGGCTTTGAACATACCTTTGGTCGAAGGAAATCGACTGAGCTAATCCTACACCAAAGGTTAGGTTTTCGGGAGAGACAGCAGAAGACCGAATGATCGAAGCCATGCCATCATTAGGGGGGATGTGACTTTCAGAGAAGAGTCAGGATTGAATCACCCGAACTTTATCGGAGGGCGTTTATTTGAGTCATACTTTGTTTGACAGATGGTTACCAGGTAACATTTGCTCGCGTTGTTCACGTTTTAAAATGTTGGATATTCAAGGTATTGCCATACAATCACAACGCGC